>CAIOVX010000024.1 GCA_903861835.1 Candidatus Firestoneibacteriota bacterium
CAGCGAGAGCTTCTTCGCCGTTAACGGCAGCCAGCACGGTATAGCCGGCAGTCTCAAGCATAAGCTTTATTGCCCTCAGGACGCCTGCCTCGTCGTCCATCACAAGCACCTTACCGCTCCCGAAATCCGCAGGGGGCTCGGCATTTTTTCCTATTAGCGGCTTATTTTCCGAGACCGGCAAGTAAACCTTCATCCCGGTGCCCTTTCCTTCCTCAGAGTCGAAAAGCATAAAACCATTGTGTTTCTTGACTATGGAATAGGACGTGGCCAGACCAAGACCGCTTCCCTCGGATTTGGTGGTGAAAAACGGGTCAAATACCTTGGGCTGTATATTTAAAGGTATTCCGGTTCCGGTGTCCCGAATCTCAAAATAAACAAACTTCCCCGCGGCACTGCCTGCCGGCAGTTTGCCTGCGGTAAATTCCTGCAGCCCTGTACTGACCCTGAGCTTTCCGCCCTGAGGCATTGCCTGCACGCCGTTTAAAACAAGATTGCCCACTACCTGCGCAATTTGATTCTCATCAATATCAACCGGAGGAAGTCCCGCCGGAAGCTCAAATTCAGCAGTTATATTTGAGCCGCTGAGAGCAAATTTCACATCCTTGACCAGGATTTCACTCAATCCCATTGTTTTCATTTGGGGCACGCCGCCCTTAGCAAAGGTCAGCAGCTGCTTGGTCAGGTCTCTCGCGCCGTTAAAAGATTCAAGAGCGGCGTCAAGGGAACTCTCCACTTCAATACCGCGCTTAAGATTCAGCCTCGCTATCTCTATGTTACCGAATATACCGGCAAGCAGATTGTTAAAATCGTGCGCTATACCGCCGGCAATTGTCCCGAGCGCTTCAAGTTTTTGCAACTGGTTTTTTTTCTCATCTTCAAGTTTCCTCTCGGTTATATCGGCGTAAGTCCCGTGCATGACGCGGGGCTTACCGTCAGGGGTCCATTCGCTCACCTTCCCGCGCCCCAGCATCCAGACCCAGCGTCCATCCTTGTGCCTCATCCTGTACTCGCACCTGTAGCTCTCGGTCTCCTTTCTATGATGACGGCTCATTGCCTCGATTGATTTAGCCAGGTCTTCCAGATGGAAAAATTTCTTCAGGTCCTCAACTAATACGGAATCCGGGTCGTGCGCCGGCCGGTCAGGAGAAATCTCGCTCGGTTTATATCCGAGAATCTCCGACAGCCGTTTGTCTACAAGCACCTCGCCGCTTTGAATATTCCAGGTCCAGGTGCTGAGTCTTGACCCTTCCAGCACCGCGTGAAGGCGCGCGTTCTGCATCTCAAGCTTGTTCTTTAGCTTTAACTGCTCGGAAACATCCACCATCACCGTCAGGTAGACAGGTTTTCTCTGGTTCTCCACTATCGTCCCGGAAAAGCGCCCCTGAAGGACCTCACCGTTCTTGCAGTGAACATCAAATACAGTTCGCTCCATTTGCCCGGTTTTTGCCAGACCCTGAGCAACTTCGTTCTGTCTCTTGAACTCAGAAAAGAGGCCAAGTTCTATCGCGCTTTTCCCGATTACCTCGCTCTTTGTGTACCCCAGTTTTTTCAGGAAGGCGTCATTTACATCTATAAAAACCTGCGAGTGCAGGTCGCTAAGAGCCATCGGCTCGGGATTCATCTCAAAAATCTTTTCGAATTTTTGCAGGGCTGCCTGTTCGGAGGAAAGATCCTTTGAGAGCCCGAAAATACATTTCCGGCCGCTCCACTCTCCAAACCAAACCCTGGTTTCCACCGGAAGTATTTTTCCGTCTTTGCCTAAAAGCTCAAGCGGGCAGGAAGCCCTCTCTCCCTTAAACATAGCTTGCAGTATCTTTTCCGCCTCAGCGCGCTTGTCCTCGGGATGCAGTTCAAGTATCTTCATCTTTCTCAGTTCTTCAGGCTTGTACTTGAGCTTCCTTGTTACCGCCTGGTTCGCGTAAAGCAGGTTGCCGTTAAGATCCCCCACAACAATAATCTCATCAATGGTGTCAAAATAAGTCTTGGAATCGTTTCTGTGCAATTCAAACTCGCCGAAAAGCCTTGCGTTTTCTAATTCAACTGCCAGTATTTTTGAAATCGAGGTCAGAAAGTCATAATCCTCTATCCCCCAAAAACTGATATATTTGCAGTCGTCCAAAGCCAGAAAGCCGGCGTGCCTTTCATTTACCATCAGCGGAAAAGCGGCCCAAGAGTAAACCCCGCCTGCTTTGAGCCGCGAAGAGAGATCGCGCGGCAACTTCGAAACGTCTTCGAAGGCAATGAAAGTTTTTCCGGTAAGCGCTTTCTTCAAAGACGGCAGGTCGGAATAAAGAGTATTCTTGAAAACATTCTCACGCTTGTTTGCAGGGATATGCCATTCAAATTCAAGGTTTGAGGCCAGGCCCTGCGCGTCATTCAGGCAGATATAAGCCCTAGAGGCAAGAGTCCGTTTCCCGAGTATTTCCAGGACCTCAGTCAACTGTCTTCCGGTATTTGGTCCGCAAAGCTTTGCCATTATCTCGGATAATATCTGGCTGTGCTTTAAACCTTTATCAGAACGGCTTTTCCAGAACATAACGCCTCTCAGGGTAATATTAAGCTTCTATGGCATTATTATCCCTTTTGCAACCTGCAAGTGCAACAAAAAACAAGCGGCATATTTCTCAGCTTAAACAGGCTCCGAAAACACTTTTTCGGGCCTGATAAAACACAGGGTTTTTGCAAACTTTGCAAGGCCTCTAATTGAGACCTTAGCATTAAGGCGCTTTTCTGTTATAATATTACAGGGGATAAAAGCAATAAGCAGGCGTTCTCTCATAATCTTCTTTATTTCTACTTCAAACTTGGAAAAACATAAACTAAATAGCCTCTAGGGGGACTAAAATGCTCAAAATAGCAGTGATTTTTTGCCTGGCATTTGCGCCGCTTGCTACTTGCGCTGTTGAAAGCGAATCCCCGGCAAGCTTTTTATCGAGGCCGCCTTTTACGATTTCATAGAGACAAAACCGAACACAATGTTCGCCTTTGATACTTATCTCTTTTCAGCGAATTACCGGCTATTCTCTCCGGCAAAGAACGTGAGTGTAAGCATAGGATTTTTTTTAAGCAGGACCGAAGACAGCCGCGATACTGGGATTAATCTTTTCGGGTTCTACTACTGGGGTCTTTGCAAAACGATTAATTTTTATAATTCCGTCTCGGGAACGGCAGGCATAAACCTTAATGATAGAGTAGCATACGCTTCAGGAGACGCAAAAATAGGCGGTGAAA
>CAIOVX010000025.1 GCA_903861835.1 Candidatus Firestoneibacteriota bacterium
CCGCGAGTTTTTTGCCGTGGTCGTCAATATCCAGGCGGAGGGTTTCCTTGCAGAGCTGGGCCATTTTGTCTTTTACTTTGAGGTCGTAGCTTGTCTTGACCGTAATACCGTGCTTTTTCATCACCCAGGACTGCCTGTTATCCTTTGAGGGCCAGTCGTGGCGCACATTTTCCAGCAGATAGAGCCCGCCGGGGCGAAGAGATTTGGCGACGGAGTTCAGGTGGGCCAGGAATTCATCGTTGCTTCTCACATAGCCGATGGTTCCCATAAGCATAAAGGCGAAATCAACCTTCTTCTTGAGTTTGAACCGGAGGAAGTTCGCCCTGACCGTTTCAATACTTACTCCGGAGGCCGCCGCTTTATCCTTTAAGTACTTCAGCATCTCACGGCACGAATCAAGAGCGACCGCCTCGTGCCCGCGCTTCGCGAGCTCTCTCAGCTGGCGGCTCGGGCCGCAGCCGATATCAAGGAAGCGCTTCACCTCAATCTTTGACTTTCTCTCTATGAACTCCTCAAAGAGCGCGAGCTGTTTTTTTACATCAACGAAGCCGAAGGCAACCTCGTAGTAAAGCGGCATCTTGTAAATCTTCATCCGTTTCTCCTATTTCGTCTTCTCGCCCGTCAAACTCGCGATGGCCCTCGCGGCTTTCAACCTCATCTGGTCAAGCTGGGAGCCCTTGAAGTCTTTCATATGCTCGGACATAAAGTCAGAGCCGTAGGCGTCGCCTTTCCCTCTTGGATAATTTATTGCCTCGGCCGCCGAGAGCACCCTTTCCGCCGCCCTCACAGCCGCCATATCGGAACCTTTGTATTTCTTTATTGCCTGCTCAAGCGTCCAGAGGTACTCGTAATCATAGACCCCTTCCCGTATCTGCTCCCATTCCACCGTATCAACCACGGAACCGTCCCTTTTCAGGACCGCGCAGGAGGAGTGAGCATACGGCGTGGTAGGGTCGCCGTAATGGGCCGCGCCCCACCAGAACTGCGAGTTTCCAAGCGCCTTGTTCTGCTTTACCAGCACGCCAAAGGCGTAGCGCGTAGGGCCGCAGTTATAGAGCAGGAGCGGCTTGTTGTATTCGTGGGTACGCTTTATCACCAGGTCGCAGGGCTCATAGAGGCCGTGGGTGGTGGTAAGGTCGCATTGCGGTATCAGCTTGGTGTAGTCGGTCTTGGCGTTGCCCCAGTGCGTCCAGGAGACATTTGAGACGCTCTTTGTATCCTTCAGGATATTGCAGTAGTTCATTACATCGTTGTAGGTCCTGTAGGTGCGGCTCTTGTCGTCCTCCTGCTCCCTGGGCTCATCCAGCGTCCAGATGACCTCGGGCCAGCCGTCCTTCTTTTCCCTCTCTTTAAACTGTGTCAAGAGACTCCGGAAAAGTTTGGTGTGGAGCGGACTCCAGAGCTCGGTCTTCGCGTCCTTGGCTATCTGGAAGTAAATGGTATTGTCAAACATCCATTTATTGAAGCCGTACTTCTTGAGGAGCGGCGCAACCCTGTCGGCCGTTGTGAAATCAACGGTGATGGCGTCGCCGTTTATTTTGTAGGATGCAGGCACGGCGGAATCAAAGCAGGTCATCCCGTGATTCTTCAGGTTTATCAGGTGCTGTTCCAGGACCGCGTCCTCGGGGTAACCGTTGTAGTACCACATCCACCAGGTATGGCCTTTGGAATATTCGGCGAACTCAAATGGAAAGACTTCCAGGGTTACGGGCAATTCTGTCTTTGTCTTCCCGGAGACATTTACCGTCACGCTGCCTTTATATACTCCGCTCTCCGCGCCCGCGGGAATGCTCACCGTAAGCCATAAAGCGCGGGTGATGCCCTCGGGAACATCGCAGGCGCCGGGGGCCAGGTATCTGCCTTTCAGAATTTGCCCCGCGTCAGCGCGCATATACTCGTACTGAATATGAAACGGGGAGATACTCTCCTTCGGGATGCTCTTGCCGCCTTCCTTGACAAGATCGGTCACCTCTAAGCTCACTCCCGACAGGTCTTCGTGGGCAAGCAGGCAAAATACCAGTGGGACAAACTGCCCTTTTACTCCTGAGCCGGACAATTCTTTAAGGGCGTCGTCTTTTCCGGGTTTGTTATTCGGATAGATGTCTTCGCCGGCCCCTTTTGAAAACAGGGTGTAGCCTCTTTGTTTGTCCTCTGCTGCCGGAGCAAAGATATTGCTCTCGGAGTATTTTGTTTCTTTAAGCCTGCCGAGTTTTTTCCAGATTTTGATGGTGGTTACGACATCTTTTGTCTCTTTGTGGTCCAGTTGATAGACCTTCCAGTACTTGTCCTCGCTGCTGTCAGCCGCCGATGCTACGCAGGGCAGGCAAAGGGCGAGTAAGAACGCAAAGAAAAATATCTTTTTCATCGTTCCTCCGGTTAAAAGCGATTACTCAGATTACTGGATACGCTTACTCGGATTATGTATTTATGAGACCGAGGATAATTGTAGCACAAAAAAAAAGAACGGACTACACCGAAAACCAGATTTTCAGGCGGAGTCCGTTCCAATAATCATACAGTTAGGGCTTAACGACAGGCGGTTTAGCGACAGCAGTCAATTTGTCATACAGTTTATCTAATCCGGTAATAAGCACCAGGAGCGCGAGAATTGCCGTAATCCTTCCGAAGATTTTATGAACTCCGTTAAGTTTGCCCTTTGTGGCCATAAAACCGAGAGCGGGAGTCACCAGAAGCAAAAGAACAGCGATTCCGCCGCCGATGGCGTGTAGAGTCTTAAAATGCGGCCACCCTGCCATCAGTTTTACATAGAACATTCCCGCGAAGCCAATCAATCCCGACAGGACACCCAGAACCGCGAATATTCTGTGTTTCAGGAGCCAGCCGTCGGCGCGTTTTCTGGCGATAACCGCCGCGATGACTATCAGGACGCACATCAAAAACATCAAAACCGTATGTATTAGGAACATATTGCCTCCTGTACTGAATTGACCTTGCTTTAGTATAGCACGTTTTTCCGGCCTTTCAAGCCGGCGCCTGCTAAATCTTTTCCAGGTCTATGAAGCCTCTTTCCGCGTCCGTGCGCAGGAGCCTTACTCTTACTTTCATACCGACTTCCAGGCCTTTAAAACCTTTTACCAATTTGCCTTCCACGGGCGGATCGAAAAGGCGTACCCAGGTGCCTTTGTCCGAAGCTCCCGTGACTATGCCGTCAAACTTTGCTCCGATTTTTTTCTCAAGGAGCATAGCCGCGGCCGATTTTTCCAGGCGGCGTTCCACTTTCTTCGCGTCGTCTTCCCTGTCCGTGCAGTGTTTCGCCAGCCATTTCAAATCTTCGTTTTTGTAGGGCTGCTTGGCCCCCGCGGCCGCGGCTTTCAGGAGCCGCAAGGTGATAAGGTCGGGGTAGCGCCTGTTTGGCGCGGTTGAATGGGTGTAGTCCTTAACGGCAAGCCCGAAGTGCCCGATGGGCGGCTCTCCCGGGACTTCAACGACATACTCTCCCGGGCCGAGCAGTTTGATGACGCTGAGCGAGACATCGTGAAAGGTCTCGGGATTCGTATTTTTTTCTTTGAGCAGGAATCCGTCTAACGCCTTTGAGTCGGGCGTAGAGGGTAGCCGGAAACCGCGCTCCTGAGCGAAAGTTACGATTCTCTCCCACTTCTTCGGAACGCGCACGACGCGGCGGACTGAAGGAAATTTATTCTTGGTCAGAAACCTCGCTGTTACTCCGTTCGCGGCTATCATAAAATCTTCAATGATATCCTTGGCCCGGTTCTTCTCGTCTTCCTTAAGAGCCGTAAGTTTCTCGTCTTCAAACTCCGGCTTGGTCTCTATCGTCGCCAATTGGAGAGCGCCCGCTTCCCTTCTTTTTGACTTGAGCCTCTGGGCCGTCTGATCCTGAAGCCGGATGTTTGCCTCAAGTCCGGGAACCGCCGCGATGCCCTGCGGCATTGGGCCTTTGCGGTCAAGCCACGCGGCAACGCTGTCGTAGGCCAGCTTTGCTTTATTGAGAACGACTCCGGTGTAGACCGCCGAGGAAGAAAGATTTCCGTCTCCCGAGAAATTCATTTCAATTATAAGGGCGTTCCTGCTGACCCCGGGATTCAACGAGGTCAGGTCGGTGGAGAGTTTTTCAGGAAGCATCGGGAAGATTCCGCCGGCAGTGTAGATAGATGTGGTGTTCGCCTTCGCGTGTTCGTCCAGCGCCGTCCCGCCTTTGACCAGCGAGTCAACATCCGCGACCGCGACATAGATTCTGACGGAGGCGGCGTTTAGTTTTTCCGCAACCGTCAGCTGGTCAAGATCCCTTGAATCATCGTTGTCAATGGAACACCACGGCAGCGCGGTTAAATCCCTGGAAGTTTTTTCCGGAGCCGAAGCTCCTTTTAAGGCTTCAAGTTCCGCGAAGGCCTGAGCCGGAAAGTCCGGCTGTAAACCCTGCTCTATCATCGCGCTTCTCGCAATTTGGGCGAGCCTTGCTTTGTCAGATAATACCATTAGAACTCCTTTTGGCGCTTAAGCAAGCCGTAGATAAGCAGGAACAGCAAGGCCAATCCCCAGACCTGCGGGGCGGTCAGAAATATTACCCACCAGGCGCGCCCGAAAACTTCCATAGCGTTCCAGCCGCGCGTGTTTAGCATAAGCAGTAAAAGCGCCAGTAAAACTCCTTTTAAGGCGGGTTTCTGTTTTCCGTAAAGAACAAAGACACAGAGCGGCAGAAAAGCGTAAATCAGATGGTGGATTTCAAGGAGCGTTTGGATCAGGAGCATAAGAAGGAGCGCAAGCGAGAACGCTTTTAGTTTATTCTCCTCTCCTTCCAAACTGCTTGCCGCCTTAAGGCGCAGAGCCGCGAATATCGTAAGCCCGAGGGCGATGACTGCGGTAGAGATTGCAGCCGCCGTATTTGAAAGCGCGAGCGGAGTTACCATCGGATTGGCTTTGAAGACCCTGCTTACGAGGGATATCAGCGATTTGTTGTTATCAAGCAGGTAAGACCCGCTCAGTTTTGGAAGTATGAATGTCAGGTAATGAATAAAATTGGCCGTTCCCGCCGAGAAAGCGCAAACCGCGAAGAAACCGGCGCAAAAACCGAGGTACCAGAAGAAATAGCGCTTCCCCTTTGAGAAAAATATGAAATATAGGAGTAAAACTGCCGGCGTAATTTTGATAAACGAAGCGGCGGCGAGCATAAAGGCCGAGATTAATATTTTGCCCTTCCGGTCAAAGATAAACGCGAGCAGGCATAGGAGCAGGACCAGGTAATTTACCTGACCGAGGCTGAAAGTCTCAAAGGAGGGCATGGAAGCGAGAAAAAGCAGCAAGACCATCCCGAGCATCAGCCCGAAGCGCGTTTCCTTTAGCATAGAAAGTACCGCGAGTATCACTCCGCCAAGCAGGAGCAGGTTTACGGCCCACCAGATATAGAGCGCCGTTCCATAAGGCAGAAAAGTCAGGGGCGAAAGCAGAAGCGCGAGCAACGGCGGATAGGTATAGGCAAATTTTTCGGGAACCGGAAAGTTTATGCCCATATCCAGCATGTCTTCCGAAGGGACATTGTTTCTTATGAAGTTTTCGCCGATTTCCAGGGTTGCGTAAGGAGAATTACCGTGACGGAGCTCATAGGCCGCGATGTAATACGAAGTGAAATCAATATAGCTTTTTTCTCTTTGCATTACCGTTTTGACGACTAATTTGTCCGCGAAGACAAAGAGGGCAACCGCGATAAGCGCAAAGGCAGCCGGCTTTTTTAGATTTAGCAGGGAAATCATGGCTTATTATACCATTTGAACGCACCCTTGTCCGTAGGATATATTTGCTTTGTTTTTTTGCCTGTGTTATCATTTACCCATGAAAAATCTAACCAACGCGATTTTCTCAAATGTTGTTTCTTCAAAAAAGACATATATATTCCTCGTCTTCCTGCTCTTCGCGGCGGGCTTCTATCACTGGTGCAATATCTTCAATTACGGGAACATCTCATATAAGGCGGGTGACTGGACCAAGCAGTACAAATATTACTCAGTATTGAAAGAGTTCGTGACAACCGGGGTCGTTCCCTATCACGTTTCCGAGAAATTCCAGACGACGGACCGCTTTATGGGGAATCCCGAGATAGATTTCTCGCCGCAGATTCTTCTGCTCCGCTTTATTCCGGTAAAAACCTATTTTATCGTGAACCTTATGCTATTTTATGTCATAGGTTTCATCGGCTGCTGGCTAATAAAGAGGCGCTACAACCTCGCCCTTTTCTCATTCGCCGTGCTCTTCACATTTTTTAATTTTAACGGCTACATCACCTCGCACTTTACAGGCGGGCATTATATGTGGCTGACCTATTTCTTCTTTCCCTTCTTCTTTCTGCTGGTGATGGATCTTTACGAAGGGAAGAACCCTGCCCGCGCCTGGATACTGCTTGCGGGCGTGATGTTTTTGGTCTACCTGAACGCCGCGCCTCATACATATATCTGGCTGATGCTCTTCCTGGTATTCTTCGCGATATTCAACAAAAAGAGCCGGAAATATATATTTTACATAATTCTCGCGAACGCCGGCCTCTTGGCTTTCCGTATTTTGCCCAACGCCGTGACTTATGTTGACCGGCTGGGAACGCGGGCGATGGGATATTACTCCGTCGGGAACCTGCTTGAGGCGCTGACCTCAATCCGCAATATGACCTATCATCCTGATGCTGCGCGCTACGCGTGGTGTGAATATGATATGTATCTTGATGTTTTGGGGCTGGCTGCGGTCTCCTTCTTTGGAATCTGGCTCTCAATGAGCAAGAAATGGCAGGACCTAAAGGGGAATTTCAAGCCGCTATATCTGCCGCTTGCCGCGCTTTTTATCCTCTCTCTCGGGCGGTTTTACCGCATAATCACCACGATTCCCATCCCGCTATTTAATTCGGAGAATGTGACGAGCAGAATAATAATTGTCCCTGCATTCGCCCTCTTTTTATTCACGGCGGTCAGGATAGATTCCTTCCTGCCAAAATTGAAATCGGGTTATATGAAAACGCTGGCGGTCTTCGCCCTGCTTTTCCTGATGACCTCGCTCTTTACGCACTCTTTCGTCTGGCATGTTGATAATTTTGAGAATCTATACAAGAATGAAGCGGTTGATTTGAAGGTCTCCATTGTTGAAAAGAACGCGTATGTTTATGACGGGTCGGAAAACCCGGCGAAGTTGCCGGCGAAGGTGATGGCGATGGTGGATAAGATTAATAGGAATGAACCGTTATATAAGAATGTTGTAAACTTTTCACCGATTATCTCGGTGATAGCGTTAGTGGGGTTGGTGGTGATCTATATAAAAAGTAAAAGAAGAGGTTTGTAACGTTTGTAACGTTTATAAGGTTTATAACGTAAACATTAACACTCACTAAATTCTAAACAAAGTGCAAAAGGCAATAAGTCAAAGTAAACAACTGCTCCTTTTCTTTTTGAATTTTGTTTAGGATTTAGAGATTAGTGCTTGCTCTTTGCCCTGGATTCCCCGCTCTTGCTTTCCGTTACAAACGTTACGAACGTTAAGAACGTTATGAACGAACGGCTTTAATTTTTTACACCAACCCCCTTAACAACCCCCCCATTCAATTCCACAAGTCTAAAGAAGTACCCCCACCCCGAACCCCCGAAATCCACCGGTTTTAACATCAACTTATTTTCGCCGGCAAGAAGCGTAGCTTCAACATTCGCGCTATCGGGCTTTGCCTGGCCGACATCCCCTGAAATATAGATGCGCTTGCCGTTCAGGA
>CAIOVX010000026.1 GCA_903861835.1 Candidatus Firestoneibacteriota bacterium
GGTGGCATTCACACTGTCTGAGTCAAAATAGTAGATGCCTGTATTTCTGCCGCTTCCGGTCCTATTTATAATATTTTCGCCGCCGCCTCCGCGAGGGCCTACCTGCACATCATGCGCGGCAGTTATTAGCTTTGAACCTGTGGCTATCCCGGGTTCCGCAGGAAGATCAAACTCTTCACCGCACCAGGGACAAAAGTTGGCATTGCCATTGTAACCCTTATCCGGATATTTATTGCAAAATATAGTACAAGGATAGATTGGCAGGCTCCCCGCCGTTTCCGAGCTTCCTTCCAGCCTGATATTGGAAATGCCCGCCTTGCATTCCTTCCCTCCGACTGCAAAAGCAATGACCCTTATATCTGAAAGGTCTATCACACGCTTTTTGTCCACAGTAAAGATCTCTTTTCCAAGGTCTATACTTGCGGTGCCTTTTCCAGTTTTTAATATTGCCTTAACCTCGCCCATCTGTTTATCAACAATATCTTTCGTTTCACTGGTTTTTAGCTGCGGCAAAAGGTACTTGAAAGCAAGATACGACATATAACCCGTGTGGTCTATTATCCAGACTGCTATTTCAAGATCAGTTTCCCCGGGATTGGTGTAATCAAAAAGGAGTCTTTCGTAACCTGTCCAGACATTTTGAGGCAGAGTTATATTGACCAGTTTCTCGGCGCTAATCATCTTCCCTTCCCAGTACTTTATATCAGGTCTCGGGACTTCAATATACACCAGGGAATAATTTTGCTCGGAGAAGGTTGCCTGTAATTTCCCGTCAACAAACTCTCGCTTCGCATTTATTGTCTTTACCCTGTCAGCCTCCGCAGCGCTATCCAGCTTTAGCACAACAGAAGTCTTCCCGAAAGCAAGGGAAGCCGCCAGGAGTAAGGTCAAGATATAGGTCGTCTTCTTCATAGAGCCTCCGTTATCTACTTTTTCTTACTCTACCCTTGTTTTTCATCTGTTATTCAACGGCTATTTCATCAGTTTAACCGCAAGTTTTTCATTGTAGCTGTCAAAGAGTTGAAGGACCAGATCAGTCTTGTTATCTGCCATATCGGCGGAATACCCGTCACCTCTCATCACTTTCTTCCCGTTCACCTCTATGCTCGAAGGGGCCGCCGCGGACCAGTTCACTATCTTAAATATGGGGTTGAACCTTTTCACTTTGCAGTCAAGCTCGAATGCAACTTCATTACCTGTTGCTTTTACAAGATAACAGCCCTCTGCTTCGTTGTAACCGTCATGATTCAGGTCGTCCGCGTCATCCTTGACCGGACTGCCTTTTGTCACAAGAAGGGCTCCGGGCTTGCGGTAATCGGCAACATAGGGTTTTACGTCATCTATGCTGTCCATCGTTGAGGGTTTTATTTGGAGCAGGTGCGTGAGCGTTTTTGAGTCCTTCAGGTCATACTCAATTATTCCACTTATAGTTGACGCGTAGTTAATATCCCCCACCTTGCATTCTTTACCATTGACCCTTGTGCTATGAGCCCAGCGTCCCCAGTAATAAACCATTGTCTCCTGATAATGAAGGACTACCAAAACATCCGATTTAACATCCCCGATTTTCATATCATCCCGATGGCCTTTGACCGTAGGTTTGAAAAACTGCGGGTGCTTCTCAACCCCGTGGAACAGCATAAAGCTGCTCTTCGCGTTACAAAGGCTCTTCTGCCCGCCCCATCTCCGCCATACATCGGGGTCATCCTCAAGGTCAACAAACGCATTGGCCGGAGCAAAAGCAAGCATCCCGTTCACATAAGGCCCGACATAGTAGCATTTGGGCATGTTCTCAAAATAGTTTTTTACATATATCTGGCCTGTCGGATAGATTACATATGTCTTCCTGACCTTCACCTTTTCCGCTTCGAGATAGCCAAGGCTGCCCTTTACCTGCAAAATCACCCTTGCCGGAGAGGATTCAAGAACCTTGATCTTACCCCCTTCAAGCCCGTCACCGGTAAGGTCCTGGTTGTATGAGCTTATATTTACTTTCTCCTGCGGGTCATTTTCCAGGTCATAGGTTTCGATTATTTTCGCGCCGGTTCCCGAATGTTCTCCCGGATAGGTCAGGATATGCGTGTTCTGCCTCATGACTATCTTGAAATACCCGGGCGAGGTAACCGTAAACTGGAACTTCTCGTCCTTCAGCTCAAGCCCCTTTAGTTTTAGTTTATCAGCCGCATTCACGGAATAAGCAACAACCATGAAAAGCGCCGCAAACAGCAGTTTGATCGCATACTTTTTGAGAATATTCATACTCACATCATCCTCCGTATTTTTTCTGAGCCAGCGAAGCCGAAAGTTCGCTTACCGCCGGGGGTTTGAGTTTGCCCTCTATGAGCCCTACTAAAAGCTTGATTGCTTCAGCCCCTTCTTCAAAGAGCGGGTAGTGCCAGCCGATGATGCGGTAAGGGAAGCTGTCAAGCTCATCTTCGTATTCGAGGCTCATTATTTGAATGGTTTTCAGCAATTCAGGAGCGTCTTCCAACATGGCCTTAATGGCGCCAAATGTCTTCGAGGACCTGTCTATGAATAAACCATCCATTTTTATTTTCCGCTTCAGCAGTATCTTCATTGCGTTGTAGCCGTCCATAGCCGTCAGGTTTGCCCTGGTCGTGTAATTTCTTTCATACTTAATTTTCTTCTCCGAAAGCGCTTTCACAAAACCGCGAAACCTTGCCCTAAACCACATACAAATATTCCTGTCATCCGAGTTTAGGTCGTCGCATTCGCCGATATAGGCGATGCGCCGGCTTCCTTTCTTGATAAGATAGTTTGCCGCCTCGTACGAGGCCCTCTCATCGTCAATGAATACAAGATTATAACCTTCAAGCCATACAGCGGAATCAACATAGACATAAGGGAGGGATTGTTCAGTGAGGTCGTCAATAATCTCAGGGAAGTATTCTTTGTGCGAGACCAGAAGCATGCCGTCAAGTTCGCGGTTTTTTATTTTTTCAAGATATCCTGCGCGCAAATCCTTTAGATTCTTACCGGCGATGAACTCTATCGTGCAACTGTTTCTCCCCGAAGCGTCGAGCAGCCCGAACAGGATAGGATCTTTTTCCTCGGGAGAAACGCCTATAACCCCAAGTCTGTAATTGCGGCCAATAGCCGCTTTTCTGAGAAGATATGTGCCTTTACTCGGCTTGCCGGCAATGATTTTTTCCTTTGCAAGCTCCGACATTGCCTTCTGGACGGTAACCAGGGAAGTATCAAATTGCCTGCTGTAATCCGCGTAGGTCTTGGATATCCTGTCGCCCGGTTTCAACCCGGAGAATTCTTTAAGCAGGAGTTCTTTGACCTGTATATGAAGAGGTTTGTTGCTCTTGCACATTGCGGCTTTGCTCATCAGGACCTCCGCTTACTTGTACTACTTATACTACTTATTATGATTATTACAACCAAACCGGCTTTTCTGTCAATAGTTTTCTGCAGCAAAAAGGCGGGAACCGTTCTTACGGTCCCGCCTTTAATTCCCGTCCCCAAATGCCTTTTTTCGGATAGGTCTTATTTTACCTTTTATACACCAGTTCAGGCGCCTTCATTAAACCGCAGGGGACCAGCTGGTAGCCGTCGACCCAGGCGCCTTTCTTGTGCAGGTATTGATGCGGCCCGGTCCAGGACGGCCATTTATCAATATTGTGGAACGGCCCATGCGAGTTCCGCCTGTGCCCCAGCACCTGAACACCAAGAGAGATATTCTTTTTGCCGGACGCAAAGCCGGTTATATCCATCTCGTTTGGCTCCCAGGCAATAAGCCCTGCTTCAGCGCCATCAACGCTTACCCGCACTGCCGTGCCTCTGTATGAGGGGACGCTGACAAATAACTTTTCCCCGGGCTTCAGCTTTACCTCCACGGTCTTGAGGTAAGTTACATGCCCGCTATAGAACGGAAACCCCTGCGGGACCCAGTCGCCGATATCAAGAGTTTCAGGCAATTCCGTAAGCGAAACTTCAGTGCCGGAAACAGCCGCGCCGAAGTTTCCGAGAAGATAAATTATCTCCAGTCCGGAATGCCTCTCGTCGTAGCCGCAGGTAATCTCAATGGTGTTTTGCCCTAACTTCAGAAAAGCGGGGTCAATTTTGATAAGGCGCAGAGACCGGTCGCACCACCAGCCGGATTGAGCGTCGCAAGAGAGCGCCTGTCCGTTGATGCTTATCCGCATTGTTTCGGGTCTTTCAACCGCAAGATGCAATTCTCCCGAAGGAATCGTATCTGCTTGAAACTTGTATTTCAAACTTACATCAACACGCTTCCGCACAGCGGTTTTTTTCTGAGCCCACGGCTGCACCATTGCGCCTCCGCGCGGCTTAAGCCCGAGGGACTCCCTCACCTTAGTATCTACACCAAGAACTTCTTCCGGTTTTTGCCACTTTTCGTTACCTATCTTGAATGCCGGCCGGTCAAGAACAAGCGCGTTGCCCTCGGAAAGAGCTATAGCCCATTTATTCGCATTTAGTCTTGTCCTTCGAATTTCTTTTGCCGGAGTATTTGGTTGAGCCTGTATTTTGCCGGCTCCCTTATTGGGAATTATGAACATCCGGCTTTGAAGAGGCGCGAATGAAGTTTTTATTTCCCACGCGCCGTCCTTCCAGAAAGCTGACGCCGCTTTCATATTCCCGGTTTCGGCGTCGAATTCAACCGGAGGATTCCCTTTCCCCGAATAAATCTTAAGCACGCCATTCGGACAGGCAAGTGTTCTTTCCCTGACGAACTTCTGCCTGAAGTTCTCCGCTTCAAAACCTGTAGGATCCGGCATAAGGCGCATTTCCGGCTTTTCAACCAGCGGAGAATAGAGGGATCCCTTAACCGCCAGATCTTCTCCGGTATTACAGGTAAACAGATATTTCGCTTCTGTATCTTCCCTGAGATAGGACAAAACTGAGGTCAAACCGTTCCCCTTTCCGTCGAAAAACTCAACTCTCCTGCCGCAGCCGGCAAGCGCCTTAACTACAGCCTGGGCCTCCGCGGAAACCCTGATACAGCGTTCCGAAAAGAGTTTTACCTCGGAAGAAGCTTCCGCGTCAATATACCCGGCAGGTTCGCCGCAGAAAATCACCTTTCCGCCGGCATCCCTGAACTTCTTCAGCAGCTCAAGCGTGGTTCTCCTCATTGTAAGCATAGGCGGCACAAGAACCGACCTGTAAGCCGATTTTGCCAGATAAATTTCCGGAATACCTTTATTTAACCCGGTTCTCCCGTGCCTGGACAGCAGTTCTTCTTCCCCATAATCAAAATCAAGCTGGTTGGCCAGGAGCGCCTGCGAAAGCTTGTTCCACATCCTGTCGTTAAGGAATATCTCCTCCGTGTCGCGCCAGCCTTCCTTTATGCGAAGCCAGACGCTCTCCACCGGATGAATGAACAGGATATCCCTTACTTCGGCGCCTCTGGTATTGAAAGCGTTGACCCTGGCAAAATAATCCTCCACTTTTCTGTAATCCTCCCACCAGGGAGATTGATAGAATATGGCGGCAGGGTAGTCGCGCTTCGCTTCCCCCAGCATCGTGTACCAGGAAAGATGCTGGCAGCGCAGATTTATCCCGCAGGCAGCCTGCCAATCCCCGAGCGCCTTTTGCCCGGCGAAATTGAAGTCCCAGCCGGTACACCCGTAGGTTTCCGTCAGTCTCCATTTTCTGCCAAATTGCCTTGCGACGGAGCTGACCTGCTTTGCTGTTTCAAATATACGCCAGTGCTCGGTAAGCAGGTCCATTCCGGGAGCCTGCATGTGTTCATAACAGCGCATTGCGCTGCCGACTACACGGGCCTGGTTCCTCAGCATATCCTCTCCCAGCACATGTCCGGTAAACTGCAATCCTTTTTTTTCGCACCATTCTCCTATCTGCCTCATAAAGGCGTCGCTGAAAAGGAAGGTTACGCAATCGTGGTAATGATAGCGCGCGCGGGTTACCGGCTTGCCGTCGACATCATAATACAGCTCCACCAGCCGCGGTATGAGATCATAACCGTAGCGTTGCTTGAATATTTTCGGAAGCTTAACAGTCCAGGGAAGCGTAGAACGTCCCTCATCCCAGCTGCCACCCCCCTCTATCTTTGCTCCGTGATTAGGCTCATCCGTGAAAATACCGGGCACCTGCTTGCCGAAGTATTTCCCGACTTTTTGGCAGTACTGTTTATGAGTTTTTTCAATGAATTTCCTGACAGCCTCATGATTCAGGGTATCAAGATAAGTATAGCCGTTAAACCAGGAACTGCACGCTTGCGTTTGAACCGAGAAATGCAGTATTTTTCTGCCGGGCGCAAGCCGCTTTAGCCTACCCGGGCTTGAGACCCGTTCAACTTCCGTTGCGCTACTGCCGTCTATCTTTGCCGTAAATACAGCGACGGTGTTTGAATCAAAAGTTAAATTTTTCACATTATCAATAACTTTTAAGAACAACGCGCGCCTGCGGTATTTCGGATTCTTTGTGACCAGGCCTCCTGCCGCCCCTGAAGGCCACCTATCCTCATCGTAGATCCAGGCCTTCATATCAAGTTTCTTCGCCTCATCAATACAGGCCTTGACGCAATCAAACCATTCATCAGACAGGTATTCGGTATCAAGCCCGACGCGCGAGTGCATAAAAAATCCGCCAAGCCCCATCTTTTTCATAAGCCTGATCTGATTTTGAAGTTCCGCCCTGTCCAGTTTTCCGTTCCAAGCCCAAAAAGGCGCGCCTCTGTATTCATTCCCCGGATTCTTCAATTGCGCTGTCAGCCCGTCTTTCATTCTTCCTCCCAAAATTTAATTATAATGTGTCGGCCCTTTTGGAAAATCGGCCCGCGGGTCGTATCCTGCCGGCCTGAAACTGTGGTCATTTGACGCCTTAAGTTCTATTATTAGATGTTGTTTATCCGCCAATTTCGGGTTAAGCACGAGAGTTACGCTGTGTTTTCCGGGGGCAAGAGTGAAAACATCCTTCCCGCCCGCCGAAATCTTGTCAACAAATTCAAGCGCCGGGCCGCCCTCTTTCGCGGTAAGCGTCCACCACATCGGACGGTAAGGCGCCCTTAGTTTCCAATTGCCTGCTTTATTCCCGTCAATCTCGACGCCCACGGCAAAGTCTTTTACAAACGCCGGGCGGTATTTAGCCCAGAGCATAAGCGGCGCTTCATCTTTCACATCAAGAGTAAATGTTATTCTTTCCGGAGCCGCCGGGTCAATAGTTTTTTCTCCTGATATAATCTGCACGGGTTGAGCAGCCGTGGAGACTTTGAGCGTTGCGGCTTTTGAGTAATTGCCGCGCGAATCAACGGCAACAACCCTATAGGTGTACTCAGTTGCCGGCTTTAAACCCCAGTCCGTAAAAAAGCAGTCAGCCGTTGAGCCGATAATCGTGCCATTTCCGAGAGACAAAGGATCATCCGAACCGCCGCAATGAATGTCATAGCGCGCGATATTTTGCGCCTTGCTCGGACTCCAGCTCAGCTTGACTGATTGGGCCGTCGCTTCGGCTGCAAGTTCCGTCATGGGAGCCGGTGGGACTGTCAGCTCCTCATTGCCCGGGTTAAAAGCAGGGTCGCTGCTTACCGCTATCCTGTCGAGCGCCAATCCGTCCGTTGAACTTTGAAGCTCAACCGAAACGACACCGTATTCTTTGACATCAACGAAAGCGGGAATTTTATACCAGGCAAACCTTTTCCCGGAAACCGCGGTTGTTGCCGGATTGCCGTTCATTAACGCCCAGTTCCCCGGAGAATCTTCCGCGCGGGCCAGGAGCCAGAGAGCGTATTTGCCGGGATTAAGCACGGGCTTAAAAACTATTCTTCCGTTTTCCGGCTCGGCACCTGACGCGTGATGTATGCGAAGATACCTGCTGCCTGACGCTTCACCGTTTAGGAC
>CAIOVX010000027.1 GCA_903861835.1 Candidatus Firestoneibacteriota bacterium
GCGGATTTGCCGTTGTTTATAAGAGTATAATAGGAAGCAAGTTCACCGGCATCTATTCTCTTTTCCTTTAGGGCTTTATTGACAGCCTCGCGCGCTTCTTTTGAAATATCCTGAGAAAGGGCAAATAGGGGACAAAGCAAGAGCAGTGCAGCTATGAGGATTGTTTTCATTCTCGCCACCAGAAACCAGTCTCTGTCCCATTTGTTTTTATTCGACGGGGACAATCGCTTCAATTCTTGCCATCAGGGCTTCAGTCAGCTTGGTCGCCTTTTTGGAGCGGTCTTCGGCGTGAACGCGGCTAACATGAGCGTAAAGGTTTTTTAAATCTTCCTCGGTCAGGTCGGCAGCGAATCTTTCTTCGTCTTCCGGCTCTGCATTCTCTATGGCTGTTGTCAGCCCGTATTCTTCCAGCTCGCATTCCTCAAGCAGGAAAAGCTGTTCCGCGGAAGTTATTATCAGTTCGTGCTGGGTATCGTTGGCCAAGTTAACTCCTTTAAGACAAATTCGAAGGACCAAATTCGCAATTCGAAACAAAATAGGATCAGGCACAAAATCTCAAGTACCAAATCCCAAATAAAATAAAATATATAAATCACTAAATAGCTTTTGAAACACTTTGTTTTTGCTTTTTTATGTTTACCGGTTAACAGCTCACGAATTGCAGCTTTAGTACTTACAGCTTGCTACGTATGGAGTTTCGAATTTCAGATTTCGCATTTCGTATTTGCCTGTTTGCCTTAAAAGAAACAAAATTCGCTGAGAAGAGACGGGGCACTAAAATGGGGGACATTTCGGTAGGACCCGTTTTAAACTCCCCTCAGCGAACATAATAATCAATTAACAGTAGTATTTTAACGCATTTTGCAAGAAAAACAAGACAAATCTCAGCAAAAAGATTAGAAATTAAAGACTAGCGCAATCAGACAAGTAAAAATAACTAATATCGGAAAGGACTATTGAATGATGGGTTAAAATACAGTTTTTGCAATATTTGGCGGGATAATATAGATTTAGAAACTTTAGCAGCAAGCATCTCTGACACGTGTTATCGCTCAGTACGTCTGCGAAATCAATTAACTAGCAACAATCGCACTCGCATTCTTCACTGCTTCCCTTCAACTTCGCCTTTATCATCCCGTAGGCGCAACCGGTTCCGTTCTTTACGCTGACCGCGTTTTCGCGGCAATTGACGGCGCACGCCCCGCATTCCATACAAAGATCAGGCTCAATAATCCATGCTTTCCTCTCCGCAATCTTTATCACTCTGTGCGGGCAGACTACCGCGCACATTCCGCAGCCGGTGCATTTTTTCCTGTCAATTGTAAGAGTGGAAACATTCTTCAGGTATCTCATAGGGAAAACCCCCTGAAAGCAAAGTAGAACAGAAAAACAAGCCCCGCCGCCGCGGAGATTACGCAGAAAGGAATGGCATAAAGCATTTCTTTCTTCACGCCTGACGGCGAAGTAAAGGTGGTTGAACCCGTAAAATTAAGGGCGAGAAATGCCGAGATGGCCGGAAATAGAAATAGCGCGCCAGCAATAAAAACAGCCGAGGAAATACCCGCCAGCAGTAAATATATAACCGAAGAAATAAGGCCCGTTATCCAGCCCTTCCAGGCAAAAGAGGAACCAGGTATATATGGAAGGAGCGCGGGAACCAGCAGCGTGCCGGTCAGGATAGCAAGCACCGACAAGGATAAGAGTGATAAAAATACCGGAAGCCCGCCGGAAATTAAAGCGCAGAGAACCGATAAGGACAGTGATCCCAGAAGCAACGGCCAGGAGAGCACCATTTCCACCGGCGTCAGCACTAACCTTTCGGCAAGCGGAAAACGAATTGTCCTCATTGCTTCATCGCACTTCTGCCCGTTTTCCAGGTATTTTCTCAGGTCATAAGCTTCCACGGGGCCGAATTTTACGGTAAAACCTGTCTTTGCTTTTACTTTATGGGCCGCTACGCCGCTTGCCCCGAGCTGAGGAAGAATTAGCGTCTTGTGGGACAGGTATTTTGAAAGGCCGGATTTTTTGACCCGCTTTATCAGTTCTTCCGTTCCGAAGGTGCCTTTCCCCGCCGCGCACCAGACATTTATGCCTTTAGTATCAAGAACGAGTATCCACGCGTCCAAATCAGAGGCGGCGGCGCGCAAAACATCAAAGCTTAATTTGTAATTCGCGGAAACAAGCACGGGAGAACCCGCGCCCGGGGAATTCAGCGCGTAAAGTCCGGGGTTTACCCTGTAATCCGACCGTTTAATACCCAGCCGCATCCTGAGTTTTCCCAGGATGTCGCTGAATGCGGGTTTGCCGTCTGTATTTTTAAATCGCAATTTGCCTTCTTTCATTTGTCACTTCGCATATCTCGGGATGAATTCCTTTTCGAGCCAGTTCTTAATTTCATCTCGGGTCTTTCTGAAAGCGCTTAGCCTATCTTCATCGCTGCCCTGTGTTGCAGAGGGGTCCTTGAAGGAATTGTGCAGGATGACCTTGGCAAAAGGAAATATCGGGCATTCTTCTTTTGCGGAGTCGCAGACCGAAACAACTATATCAATATTCTTTCCCGTGAATTCTTTTACATGTTTTGAGTGATGCTTTGTGATATCAATGCCAATCTCCGCGAGGGCTTTTATTGCGAACGGATTTACCGTTCCGGGCCTCGTGCCGGCGCTCACCGCTTCAAATTTCGCTCCGTGGAGCGCATTGAGCAAACCTTCCGAAAGCTGCGACCTCGCCGAATTATGAGTGCATAGAAACAGTACTTTGATTTTTCCCATTTTTTTCTCCTGGTTTTCTTTTGTTAATTGCTTTCTTGCCCTTTTTATAATTTAGTGCTTAGCGCTTGCTTTTCAATCTTCCGCCCGCTGTCCACCGACTCCGCCTTCTGTCTTCTGTCTTCCGTCCTCAGTCCTCAGTCTTTAAGCGTCCAACCCTCTAACCATCTAACCTTCCAAGCCTCAGCATCTAAGGCATTTCTCCCGGCTCACAATCTGCTGCTTAATCGCTGTCTCGCAACAATTCAGAAATGTATTCGCGCAGGATATGTTAAGCGTGTAATAGACATTAAGCCCCTGCTTTCTGCAGGAAACTATCTCCGCGTTTAGCAATTGAGCGAGGTGGCGAGAAACATTGGATCTTTCGGCGTGAACCGCCGGAAATATTTCGCAGACACATTTTTCCCCGCCGCTGAGCAAGTCTACTATCTTAAGGCGTATCGGGTGCGCCAGCGCGGAAAGTATGTCGGCTTGTTTTTGGTAGAGCATATCTGATTTCTTCTTCATTTATCAGCCCCTTTGCTATGTGATTGAATACTCACATAGTAACATACTAACCAAGGAAGTCAAGCACAATTTAGCAAGCACCAAATTCCAAATCACAAGCACCAAATAAGCAGCAAAATACGAAAAACACAAAGAGCAAAAGGACCTATAACTTCTGTTTTTTTCTTTTTATCTCTTTTAATTTTATTTGGGATTTGGTGCTTGGAATTTGGTGCTTAGTTTTTGCTCTGTATTTGCTTCATTCCGGAGCGCAATAATCCTTCCCAGATTCATATATATTGAAAGGAATGTTGGAATTTGGGTAGTTGGTGCTGAGAGAGGGGAGGAGCGCTCACAAGTGATCCTGGAGCGATTTAGGGCCTATTGGCATTGCATTTAGTCGCAGTGTTTCTCGTGAAACACCAGTTAAGTACGATTCATAGTATCGTCATCCCATAAAAAATACATATAATGTCAATTACAACAGGCGTGTTCCCACATATATTACCAATTACATATAGTAGTACTACTGTTGTGGGGGCTTGTTCACATCTTTTATCAATTCGTAAACTCTGTTTAGCTCGTCAAGTCCGGAATAATAGATTTCTATCTTGCCTTTGGCGCGTCCCTTGACCTTAACTTTGGCGCCAAGGGCATATTGCATCTTTTTTTCTGCCTCTGCAATATGCACATCTATGTCAATAATAGCCTTTCGTGGGCCTTTTTCTATTTTCTTCAAACGGGAAACGAGACTTTCACTTTGCCTTACGGAAAGGGCCTTCTTAATGATATTCTCACATATAGTATACTGCAAATTAGCATTTTCAATGCCCAAAAGCACCCTTGCGTGTCCCATTGAGATTGTTTCACGTGAAACATAGTCCTGTATTTTTGCCGGTAGATTGAGTAGTCTGAGGGCGTTGGTAATTGTGCTCCTGTCTTTCCCTACTTTTTTGGACATTTCATCGTGGGTAAGACCGAATTCATCTATGAGCTGTTTATAAGCAACCGCTTCTTCTATTGCATTTAGATCGTCTCTTTGGATATTCTCAATAAGGGCAAGTTCAAGCATGTCTTCGTCTTTCACATCTTTTAAAATGGCTGGAATCTTTGCCAATCCGGCTTCTTTGGTTGCTCTTAGGCGTCTTTCCCCGGCTATTAGCTCGTATTTATCAGCTCCAATCTTTCTTACTGAAATAGGCTGAATTACACCCTTTTCTTTGATGGAAGCGACCAATTCTTTGAGTTTTTCCGGATTAAACTCTTTCCTGGGCTGGTATTTGTTTGGTATTATATTGCCTATTTCAATATCAATGATGCCTTCCCGAATGACTGTATTATCGGTGTTCTGTTGCGAGTTTTGGGTGGGTGTCTGCGGGCCAGATCCTGTGATGAGCGCTCCTAAACCTTTACCTAATCCCTTCTGCATGATTGACCACCTCTTTGGCTAGATGAATGTAAGCTTCAGCTCCGGTACTCCTCACATCATAAAGGATGACCGGTTTGCCGTATGAAGGCGCTTCGCTTAATCTTACATTTCTTGGTATGTAAGTATTATACACCTTTTCTTTAAAATATTTCAATATTTCTTCTTTTACCTGCTGCGCCAGGGTGGTTCTGCTGTCATACATAGTCAATACAACGCCTTCTATTTCAAGCTTTGGATTCAGATTCTTCTTCACAAGGTCTATGGTGTTTAATAATTTGGTTACGCCCTCCAGGGCATAATATTCGCATTGAATTGGAATAAGTATGCTGTCTGCCGCAGCCAGGGTATTCAAGGTAAGTAAGCCTAATGATGGGGGACAGTCTACAAATATGTAGTCATATTCCTCTTTAATAGGGTATATGGCTTCTTTTAACTTATATTCACGAGCCATTTGTGGGACAAGCTCTATCTCGGCACCGGTTAAATCAATATTGGAGGGGGCAACTTTCAGATATGATATTTCTGTTTGAAGCAATACCTCTTTCAAGGGCTTAGCGTTTATTAAACAATCATATATGCTGCTTTCAACCTGATAGGGATTTATGCCAAAACCGCTGGTAGAGTTACCCTGAGGATCCATATCAATCAGTAGAGTGTTTTTTTCAAGAACGCCTATAGAGGCGGCAAGATTGACGGCAGTTGTGGTCTTTCCCACTCCGCCTTTTTGGTTGGCTATCGCTATGACTTTTCCCATTTTCTCCCCGAGCAGCGATAATTTTACATTGGCGGGGGCTCAATGTCAATGAAAGATGATATATGATTAGAAGGATTAGATAGTGAGATTACGCAGATTAAATCATCTTTAATCCACAAAATCTCTTTTCCTAATCAGCGTAATCCTTACTTTGCTTTGATGGGACGTTTTTCGGGGATGCCGGGCTTCCTGGGATACTCCTGGGTGATATTTCTTATTTTTCTTACAACCGCAATATTCCTGTCGGAATCATCGCCCGGCAATTTCACCTTGCGAATATCCTCAAGCTTGCCGCCGAGAATCTCTATGACCTTCTCCGCGTTCTTTATTTCTTTCGCATCGCGCCCTTTCTGCGCTATAAAGAGGCCACCAACCTTGACGAAAGGGAGGCAAAACTCTGCAAGCACAGGCATCGTTGCCACTGCTCGCGCTGTCACAACATCGTATTGTTCCCTGAAAGCAGGATCTCTGCCGAATTCCTCGGCTCTTCCCCATTTCGCTTCGGCTCCGGTAAGTTTGAGCTTCTCGATAATATGGTCAAGAAAGACAACCTTTTTGGCCACACTATCCATAACCGTGACCTTAAGGTTCGGACAGACAATCCGCAAAACTAGCCCAGGGAAGCCCCCTCCGGTTCCGACATCCAACAGGTTGCCCTCGGGGTTGATCAGCGGAAGAATACTAAGAGAGTCTAGAAAATGGTTTTTATATATTTCGTACTCGCCTGTTATGCCCGTGATGTTGGTCTTTTTATTCCAGGCAAGAAGCTCATCGGTATAGGTTTTAAAATCCGAGAGCATTTTTTCGTCGGCTTTTAAATAGGGTGAAAAGAGATAAATGAGTTGTTCAATGGTCATATCTGATTTTAACGCAGATGGCCACCAAATGCAATACAAATACCAAACACCAAACAACAAGCACTAAATTCTAAATTCTAAAAAACACCTAAACCCTCAGGGAGCGCTTCGACTGTCGTACCGTATGCCGCGCGAAAGACTTGCTTGCCAGTTTGCCCTTTGCTTATTGTTTAGAATTTCGCGCTTAGTGCTTATTGTTTGTTTTTTTCATATATACCAGCACTGCCGTTATATCCGACGGCGCTATTCCGGAGATTCTTCTCGCCTGCCCGATAGATTCCGGCAGTATCTTTTTGAACTTTTCGACTGCCTCTCCGGAAAGCCCGTGGACTTTTTTATAATCAATGCCCGGTGTTATTTTGATATGCTCTTCTTCTTCAAACCTTTCAATCTGCTCCAGCTGTCTTTTGATGTAGCCCTCATATTTTACCTGAATCTCCGCCTGCTCGAGGACTTCCGCCTTAAGTCGCGCATCAAGCCCGGCAACCGCCTTTATACTGCCTGCCAGGTCGGCAATACCGATTTCCGGCCGACGCAAAAGTTCTGTCAAGGAAATGCGCTCGGTAAAATCAGAAGAGTTTAAGTTCTTAACGAATATTTTATTCTCCGCAGTGGCCTTTAAGAATGTTTTGCCAAGTTCTAAGAGAACGGCCGTTATGCCCTCTTTTTTCTTTTTAAACCTCTCGTGCCTGGTCTTTGAAATCAGTCCGAACTTAAATCCGTACTCCGTAAGGCGAAGGTCGGCGTTATCCTGTCGCAGAACCAGCCGGTACTCGGCCCGGGAAGTGAACATGCGGTAGGGCTCTTCGGTGCCTTTCGTTACAAGATCATCAATCAAGACTCCAACATAGCCTTCTGAGCGGCCCACTACAAACTCTTCTTTTCCGCCGCGCGCCCTCAGAGCAGCGTTTATTCCGGCGATAAGCCCCTGCGCGGCCGCTTCCTCGTAGCCCGAGGTGCCGTTTATCTGCCCGGCGAGGTAGAGGTTTTTAACTGCCTTGGTCTCGAGAGTATGCTTTATTTGGTCCGGCGGAACAAAATCATACTCTATGGCGTAACCGGGCCTCATTATTTCAACATTAGCAAGGGCCGGGATGGACCTCAGAAAAGCGTACTGGACATCCAGGGGCAGGCTGGTAGAAAGCCCGTTGCAATATATTTCAAGCGTGGAGAGCGCCTCAGGTTCAAGAAAGATCTGGTGCCTGGTCTTTTCCGGAAAACGCATAACTTTGTCTTCAATTGACGGACAGTAGCGCGGCCCGACACCTTTGATTCTTCCCCCGTAGAGCGGAGACCTGTGGATGTTTTTCCTGATGATAGCGTTAGTAGCTTCATTGGTATAAACTATCTGGCAGGAGACGAGGGGGCGATCTATCTTTTCGGTCTCAAAAGAAAAAGGGAGAGGGATTTTGTCCCCGGGCTGATCCTCCGTTTTAGAAAAATCTATCGTATTCCTGTTTATTCTCGGATTGGTGCCGGTTTTAAGCCTGCCAAGACGCAGCCCCGCGGCTTTCAGGGCAAGCGAGAGTTTTTCGGCTGCCAGTTCGCCGTTTCTCCCCCCGGGATAGGAAGCTTCACCGATATGAATGAGGCCGTTTAAAAATGTCCCCGGAGTGAGAACTACACAGGTTGCTTCATATATAGTGCCTATGTTGGTCTCTATCCCGCAAACCTTGCCCTTCTTAATTATCAGCTTCTCAACAATACCCTGCTTTATGTCAAGACCCGGCTGGTTCTCGAGCACCTGCTTCATATACTGCTGGTATTCCTTTTTGTCTGATTGAACCCTTAGGGAATGAACAGCCGGCCCTTTCTTTGTATTTAACATCCTGAACTGGATTCCGGTGCGATCTGCGGCTTTTCCCATTTCGCCGCCCAGAGCGTCTATCTCTTTTACGAGGTGTCCTTTGGCAAGTCCTCCGATAGCAGGATTGCAGGACATCTGGGCGATATTATCAAGGTTAATGGTAAATATACAGGTTTTTAAGCCCATTCTTGCCGCCGCAAGGGCAGATTCAGCGCCTGCGTGGCCTGCTCCAACCACTAATACATCATATTTCGTACTATTTTTATACATTTCCCCCACTTTTACAACTTTTTTCCTGTTTTTTGTGTATTGGTTGCCCCAAAAGTATTCTTACCAACAAGATATCCACAATTGTGGATACATTCTTATCAACAATTAGCTCATAATGTGAATTAGTTTCTAATGTTTTTATTATGCTTTGGAACCAAATGCATTTTCTCAATAGCCTAAAGTGGATATCAGGTTTATCCACTAAGTTATGCACTGACAGGGACTTTCCTTATCCACAGCTAATCCACAGATATTTATAATAAGTCCCGAATACCCCAGCAACAGTATATCTTAATTATCAGGGACGTAATTTGAGCGCCATTTTTTGTGGATAACAGTCTTACAAGTCTGAGAAAAGTCTCTGGATAGATCTTTCGCTTCGCTCAAGATGAATTGCTCACTTTCCTACACAAAACTCAGAGAAAATCCTGTTTATTATGTCTTCAGAGGAGACTCTTCCGGTTATCGCTCCCAGATGATCAAGCGCTCCCCTAATATCCAGGGCAATGAACTCTTCTGACATCCCCTTCTTGATTGATTCAAGCGCATTGTCGAGAGAAAGAACGGCGTTTTCGAGCAAAAGCTTGTGCCTCAGGCTGGTTATGATTATTTCCTCGCTGCCCCTAACCCCTCGCTCATCAACCAGCCGGCGAAGCGCTTTTTTCAATTCTTTGATGCCCTTGGCCTTCAGGGCCGAGATATTGATAATCTTTACACCGGGAAGAAGTTTTTCAACTTCTCTTTCCTCAAGTTTCTGTTTAAGGTCGGACTTATTTATCACAATAAGGGCCTTCTTTCCCCTTGCCCTCTTAGCCGCTTCCCTATCGTCTTTGTTGAGTTTTTCAGAACCGTCAAGCATAAGGATAACGGCGTCCGCGCTTTCAATGGAATTGAAGGTCCGCTGAATACCTTTTTTTTCAATAAGGTTGGAAGATTCTCTGATACCTGCGGTATCGGAAAGTACGAAGGGCATCCCCTCAAGGTTTATTCCTTCTTCAATTATGTCCCTTGTCGTCCCGGGCAGGTGGGTGACAATGGCCCGCTCCTCTTCAAGGAGTTCGTTTAGCAGACTTGACTTGCCGGCGTTAGGACGCCCGACTATAGAGGTCTTGACTCCTTCCCTAAGAATTTTCCCCGCTCCCGCCGTAGCAAGCAGTTCTTTAAGCCTCTCACGGGCAGAGGAGAGAGCGCGCGCGGTTACTTTCAGTCCGGCCGCTTCTAAACCTTCTTCCGGAAATTCAATATTTGCTTCCACTTCAACCGCCGCGGATTTTATACTTTCCGCGATTTCTTTTAATTCTCCTGAGAGGCGGCCCTTAAGCTGGTTTACCGCCGCGCTCAAACTATCCGACGTTTTCGCTTTTATTATATCCACTACCGCTTCTGCCTGGGCCAGATCGATCCTTCCGTTTAAGTAAGCCCTTCTTGTGAACTCTCCCGGCTCCGCGAGGCGCGCGCCAAGAGTTATAGCCGCTTCCAGCGTCCTGCGCACCGAGACCATTCCCCCGTGGCAATTTATTTCGGCAACATCTTCCCTCGTGTAAGTTTTTGGAGCCTTCATAACGGAAAGAATAACTTCGTCAATAATCTTCGAAGTCTTCGGGTCTACGGCGTGGCCGTAATGAATGGTGTAGGAAGGAAGCGCAGCCGCTTTCTTGCCTTGCTTAAGCTTTATCAGTTTGCCGGCAATGCTTATTGCCTGCGGCCCGGAGAGCCGGACGATGCCGATGCCGCTTTCACCGGGCGCCGTGGCTATTGCAGCAATGGTATCCTGTTTCATTTTTTTACTGCCACCTTCAGGGTCTCTGAAATGAGCTTGCCTGTCCAGCCCTTTTCAAAGCCTTTGAGCGGAGCGCCGCCATCGTAAGTGATTATTAAGTCATACTCTTTCTCGACGGTGTTTTGAGCCGCAGGAAGCAGCACATACTCTTTTTCAAATGAAACGCCCGGAGCAAGCACCTCTACGCGCTGAGCCGCTTCCGCCGCCGATAGTTTTTCAGTTTCATCCGCGAACAGCCTTCCGGCAATCAAGCCTTCATAGAAGAGACCAGCGTCAAAACCCAGGGGCCCGCCGGCGGAGTTAAGGAGATAGGCCTGTTCCGGCGAGTCGTTCTTTATAGAAACCGTTATCTTTATATCTTCACCCGGTTTAAAAATAAGCGCAGTTGCCGGAGCAGCCAACAGAACCTGCCCCTGGGTTCCCGTATCCGGGGAGTCAAAAAGTGTGCCAAGTTTTTCAGCTTGCAGGCCGTTGAGTCTTGCGCTCTCCGCCTTGTAGATTTCCCTCTCTTCTTCTTTAATACCGGCAGACGCGGAAAGCGCCGAAAGCTGCTGCAGGGCGCACGGAAGAAGCCCAAGTTTCAGATAGATTTTATAAAGCGCCTCTGCGGCAATCCTGAAGCCCGGCGACTCCGCAGGAACTGACTTCAATATATTAATCTCGGGAGCGTATTTTTTAAAGAGTATGCCGGGCGCATAAGGATCTAACAGCGCGGCCTCTTCTGCTTTCCCCTCCGGCAGCAGGCAAAGCGCTTTGAGACTTCCGTAATCGCGGTTGTAGGGTTGTTCCATTCCCGAAACCGACGGGTCATAGGAAGCGAGCCAGCCCAGCGCCTTCTCCCGGTCAAAACCAAGTTCATAATAGTAACGCGCAGCGTCAACATAAGCGGAGAATTTCCTCTGCCTCATTATCCTTTTCGTTAATTGCCCGCGGAAGGCTTCATCCGAAAAATGTTCGGCGTTAAGCGCGCAGGACTCCCTCCCGGGAACACCGGAAAGCAGACCAAGCAGTTCAGCGGGCAAAAGATCTAAAGGACAGTAAAGCTTAAGCGCCTCGACCGGGTCAAGACTCATCAAGGCGCGAAAACCCGGCAGCATATTATTTTTATCGGCGAGGAGAGCAAGAAGCTCTCCTTTGACGCGAACATCTTTCAGGACGGCAAGAGCAGTAAGCATATAGAAGGAGGCGTTTTCCGCGCCTGTTTGAACCAAAAGCGTCGCTGCTGAGCCGGCCGTCTGAGCGGCCGGAGACTTTAATTCAAGATAAGCTGCATAGAGCGCCTCCGCTCCGTCCGGCAGGGTTACAAGCTCCTTCCCGCAAAGCTCGCAGAAGTAAAACTGCTTCTTCCCGGCCTTCTCTTTCAGCGCTTCGCAATATTTTTGCGCCCTCACGCTTCCGGGCTGATCCTTCAGTTCTGTTTTAAGTTTTAGGAATTCTATGGCATCGCGGGCTGCCGCGCGGACAGGATAATAATCCCTTCTCTGCGCGTAGCGGTCGTAAAGGAGCGGGGTAAAATACTGGCTGGCTCCGCCGTCAGCCGTTTCCATAAGGGCCTTTAAGGCGGATAATCTGACACCTGAACTTCTGTCTTTTAAGGCCTGCCGAAAAGTGCCGGCCGCAGCTTCAGGCGCCGCCGCAGAGAGAGCTTCTATAATTCTTTGCCTGAAGAAACCGTTCTTAAGATCGGCGAGGAGATATTCGAGGTCGTTTAAATTCTGCGAGCCGCGGTTCAGAAGTTTTTTTAGTTCGGGGTTAGGTTCGGTCACGGTAAAACCGGCTTCGGGAAGATCCAGCGTGTCGCGGTCGGCAGCCCGTATACTTTCTATGAGCCTGTCCGCTTCTTTCGCGGCGTCATCGTCGCGCCCTTTAAGCCAGGCGGTTTTCAGTACGGAACCCGCAGAGGCGGTGTCAGCCGCCATTATTCTGGGATCGAGAGACTGCTCTCCGGTCACATCCCCTTCCGGCGCCGCAAGCAGCAGCGCCGGAAGCAGGACCTGTATGAACAGGAGAGTGGTTTTTTTCATTGGCCTTAGGCCGTTGTTGCTGACGGCGCTTTGTTCACAAGATACTGCTGGAGAAGCGAAAGCAGGTTCTGGGTAAACCAGAACAGGACCAGGCCGGACGGCCACCTGAAGTATATTGACATGCCGGTGAACATTATCGGCATCATCCAGAGCATCATTTTTGCCTGCTGGGGATCTGTGGACGGCGTAAGTTTCTGCTGGACCCACATTGTTGCCCCCATAAGTATCGGAATAATCCAATATTTATCCGGACCGGAAAGGTCCGTAATCCAGAACATAAAAGGAGAGTCCTTCATCTCTATCGCGTTGCCGAGAATGGCATAAAGCGCGAAGAGCACGGGCAGCTGTATGAGCATCCAGAAACAGCCGGAGAGAGGATTTATTTTTCTCTCCTTGTAGATTTTCAGCATTTCCGTATTCATCCTCTGCGGATCGCTCTTGTACTGCTCGCGCAAAGCGTTGACATGCGGCTGCACTTCCTGCAGCTTCTTCATTGATTTGTACGAGTTCTGATTAGGCCACCAAAGTATGCCCTTAATGAGCACTGAGAGTATTATGATCGCGATTCCCCAGTTACCCACCACCCCGTGCAGGAATTTCAGGGTCTTCAGAAAGATTATGCCGAGCCAGCCGAACATCCCGAAGTCAAGCGCGTCGTGGAGACTGCTGCCGTAAGTGACCAGGTTCTCGTATATAAGCGGACCGGAGTAGACTTTAAACTTAAAAGTCTTCCCCTCTTCCCCTTTATATTCCGGGAGCAAAAGAGAGACGACGGGCATATCTGTCTGGACCTTAAGGCCGGTGCTGTCCGGTATCTCTGCCCTCACTTTCTTAATTGTTCCCCTATAGCCTTCTGTTTCAGGAACCACGCAAAGTGTAGCAAAATACTTGTCTTTTACGCCTGCCCACGAAAGCGTGGTTATCTCTTTTGCGAGAGAAGCCTCTTCATCATACTTGCCGGGCTTACTTTTTTCTGTCTTGCCGTTTACTCTGGAAATATTTAACGGCGGAATTTTTGTGGAAGGATCGTGACACCCTATGCCCGCTGCGGCCATTATTTTAACATCATTGAGCGCGCCCTTTGTTTTGGTCTTTAAACTAACCTCGCAGTCAAGATTGAAGCCTTTTTTCTGCAGGGAAAAAACCTTAACGGCTTCATTGCCCGCCTCATCCCTCCCCAAAAATCTCAGAGAAGAATTCTGCTTCTCGACGGCGTAAATAATGGAGTCGGTGAAATTAGCCTTTCCGGAGGTGAGCGTGAAATTGTTTCCTTCCGCATACTCCTTCCAGACCAGCTCGGCCAGGTTTCCGCCGAGAGAATAATTTTTAATCTTCCAGCTCTTAAGGGAAGCTCCCTTGGTGTCAAAGACTGCGAGCACATCGTCATTCTCCAGCGTTACCTCTTTTCCCGAAAGCGCTTGCGGAGTTGAGGCTTTCTTGGCCGCCGCAGGAGCGGCAACTGCTGCCGCTGCCGTTTCAGTTTTTGCCGCTTCCTTCGCCGCCGGCTGCTCGGGCGCTTTGGGCTGCATCATCTGGAATACGGAAAAACCGACCAGCACGGTAAACAACAGCACCATTGCAATCAGGAAATTCTTTTCATTGCCGCCGCCTGACGCGCCGGTTCTCATATTATTATTGCCGCTCATTTTTTTTCTCCTTCGTTGGGACGGGATCGTACCCGCCCGGGTGGAACGGATGACATTTTAAAAGCCGCAGAAGAGCGAACCAGCTTCCTTTGAGACTGCCGTGGACTGTAATCGCTTCCGCCGCATACTCCGAACAGGTTGGACTAAACCTGCAGGCCGGCGGAAGCAGAGGGGAAATATATTTTTTATAGGATTTTAATAAAAAGACCAAGGGGCTCTTCATAAGAGGCCGGCTAACCTTAGCGCCTTCTCCACCGTTTCTTTCAGCCCTGCAAAATCCGACTCTCCGGAATCCGGAGGAGCCGAGACGACCAGGCGAAGTCCCTGCCCGGCCGTCTTGAACACCGGAACTATAATGCTGCGAAGCCTTCTCTTTATTTTATTTCTTACACAGGGCGCGGTTTTTTTCCTGACCGCCACTCCCAGCTTAAACGAGCCTCCGTTATCCCTGGTATACATAAGCGTTATCCTGCCGCAACTTGCCCTTTTGCCTTTCTCAAAAACTTCGCTAAACTCTTCCCTGCTTAGGGAATAATACATTTCCTTCCCTTGCTCCTTCTGCTGTTAATAACGCGCTTCCCGCCCGGGGATCTCATTCTCTTTAAAAACCCGTGCGTCCTGTTTCTTTTTCTGTTGTGCGGTTGAAAAGTTCTTTTTACCATTGTTCCTCCCGTTAACTTTTAAGCAGGGTCATTATAATACATATCTATTTCAAAAAAAACAAATATATTTCTTGACTTGCTTTCAAATATTGAATATATATGATTGCGCCCGAAAAAATGGCAGAATGTTTTTCGAATGTCACGGGAGAGGGCGGCCGTAAATCATAAAGTTCTAACAACCAGCGAAAGCTGGTTTTTGTGTTTTTAGGGATAAAACGACCACAACAGGTTGTGGATAACTTTATCCCAGCATACCATAGATTTGATACTGTTGATAACTCTGTTTAGCATTGTATTTAAAAGCATTATAATGAATTAGCAACTGTGGATAACCCTGTGGATAAATATTTCAACGGAGCCAATGTGGATAGTGTTGCAATATGGAACGATACATTAAATCTTATCAAAGAACGTGTGAATCAGCACAGTTATGAAAGGTGGATAATGCCTATTAAGGCCATTTCCATGGATAATGATGTCCTTTCCATAGAGGTCCCTAATAATTTCACAAAAGAGTGGCTTGAGGCAAAACACAAAATTCAGCTGAATGAGGCCTTGAGCGCGGTGATGAACAAACAATGCTCCGTTAACATTCTTGTCTCGGCCTCCGCGGATATTCCCCTGGTGCAGACCGAACAGTCAATGATTCCTAAACAATCAGACCAGTATGACAACAACGTCATAATCGGAAATCCCCTAAACCCGAAATACACTTTTGAAAATTTTATTGTAGGCCACTCAAACAGATACGCGCACGGCGCCTGTGTGGCAGTCGCGGAAGCCCCGGCAAAAGCCTACAACCCGGTTTTTATTTACGGGGGAGTGGGGCTGGGGAAGACCCACCTGCTACAGGCGATAGGAAACCAGATCAGGAACGAGAACCCGACCTTAAAGATTGCCTACCTGTCTTCCGAACAGTTTCTCAATGAAATGATTAGCGCGCTCACGAGCAGGAACATAACCGAATTCCGCAACAAATACAGGCACATAGATGTTTTGCTTATCGATGATATTCAATTCCTCGCGGGTAAAGAAGCAATGCAGGAAGAATTTTTTCACACCTTTAATGTGCTCTATTCGGCCAACCGCCAGATAGTTACCACCGCGGACCGAAAACCCCAGGAACTTAAAATTGAGGACCGTCTGCGCTCACGCTTCGAGATGGGACTTATCGCTGACATCGGAACTCCCGATCTTGAAACGCGGGTAGCTATCGTTAAGAACAAAGCGGAGAACGAAAAAATAGCCGTTCCGGATGATGTCGCAATCTTTATCGCAAACCTGGTGAAGGATGATGTGCGCGCCCTTGAAGGCTGCCTTACAAGAGTAATCGCTTACGCTTCCATAACAAAAGCAAAACTTTCCATAGAGACCGCGAAAGAATGCCTGAAAGAAAGTTCCATAGGGGAGAGGGAGAAGCGGGTTACCATAGAAGCCATCAAGGAAGCAGTTGTCAAGTTTTACAAACTTAAGCCTTCGGACATGATAACTAAAAAACGCACCCAGCCCGTTGCCTTCGCGCGACAGGTTGCAATGTACATCACCAGGGAACTTACGGACATGAGTCTCCCGGAGATAGGCCAGAATTTCGGAGGCAGGGACCATTCCACGGTAATACACGCCTATGAAACCATCCAGAACAAGAAAGAGACCGACCTTATCTTCTTTGAAGAATTGTTCAAGATTATAGAAGATCTGAAAGCCTGAGAGGAATTTTCTTTTTGCGCAAAATTAACGGCAGCCTTTTCACGCGAAAAAGTTATTATCCACAATCCACATTGTACTTATGCACAGAGGGGAGAGCGGTTTTTATCCACCGCATCAACAATTAACTAACAAAGAGTTCACACTCTTCTCCACAGCAGTTTCTCTTTGATAGGAACGCAGAAAAGAGTTCTCAACCGTATCAACAGCTATAATACTGATAATAATAATTTGTATTGATATATAGAAAATTAATGATATATAATTCATCTGAGTAAGTTAATAACCTGCTCAGGCCAAAAGCCCGGGCATTTTGTTTCAAATAGAGTAAAAACTGTTACTGTCGTATTCATACGGCATAAAGAAAAACCCTGGAGGCACTACCGATGAAGTTAACTTGCAAAAAAGAAGATTTGCAGGAAAATATAATTAAAGTAGAAGGCGCTGTAAGCGTAAAAACAACCCTTCCGGTATTAAATAACATATTAATGGAAGCCTCGGGAAACGAACTTCAACTCACCTCAACCGATCTTGAACTTGTAATTAAATGTAAAATGAAGGAAGTTAACATAAGCGAGGAAGGCTCTATTACCATTCCGGCAAGGAAATTCATAGATATAGTAAAGGAATTGCCCTCTGAAAAAGACATTATTATTAATGTAGACGAAAAGAACCAGATAACCATAAAGTGCAACAAAATTAATTTCAGGATTATGGGTCTTGGAAAGTCGGAATTCCCGCCCGTGCTTGAACCCAAGAAAGATTCCATCAATTTCAAAATAAAACAGTCGGTGCTCCGCAATATGATAAAGAAGGTTATTTTCTCGGTCTCAGCGGACGAAACAAGGAAGATACTGACCGGCGTCTATATGATAATAGAAGAAAGCGAGTTGAAGATGGTCGCAACCGACGGGCACAGACTTGCTTTTATTAAAGGGGCAATCAGCAAAGTAGAAAAACCCGCCAAAATAATTGTGCCGACCAAGGTTTTAAACGAGATCTCCAAGTCCTTAAACGATACGGATGAGATAGACGTGTCCGTGCTGGAAAATCAGATAATCTTCAAGCGCAATGATCTGGTCGTCACCTCCAGGCTGATAGACGGACAGTATCCGAGTTATGAGCAGATCATCAACAAAATATTTGACAAGAAGGTGAGGGTGAAGACGGAAGAGATGTACCGGGCGGTGAAAAGGGTCTCGCTTGTCGCGATTGACAAGACGAGCGCGGTAAAACTTAAGGCATCGGACGCCAAGCTGGTGGTTTCCGCGCAGACCGTTGACGTCGGAGACGCCGAAGAAGAAATACAGGCCGATTACAAGGGCGAGGAAACTTCCATAGCCTTCAATTCGAGATACGTGCTGGATGTTCTTAAGGTTCTTGAGGAAGAAGAGACCGATATACAGCTTCGGGACTCCGCTTCCGCGGGACTCATCAAACCAGTAAAGGATGACAGCTACATCTACATCATCATGCCGGTAAGGATATAGTGAGATTAAGCTCGCTATTTGTCCACAACTTCAAAAATATCGGCGAGCTTGACCTACCGCAACTTTCAGGAGTTAACATCATTACCGGAAGGAACGCCTCCGGCAAAACAAATACGCTGCAGAGCATCTATTTTCTCTCCACGCTTTCCACCCAGTTTAAGACTTATCAGCAGGCAGTGCGTTTCGGGGCTGATTTCTTTTCCGTAAAGGGCGGGCTTGAAAGTTCCGGCGCGCAAAAATCCCTGGAGGTCAGATACGGCCCGGGGCGGGATGTTAAGCTCAAGCTGAACGGGAATACGGTCGCGAAAAAAAGCGATTACATCGGGGAATGCCGTGTGGTGAATTTCGCTTTTGAAGATATTGATCTGGTCCGCGGGACTCCGGGGGAAAGAAGGCGGGCCTTAAACATTCTCATCTCGCAGGTGAACCGCGGCTACCTGAAGTCGCTGCAAAAATACACCGCGGTACTTGCCCACAAAAATAAACTGCTCTCGGAAGCTTTCAAGAAAAGGCCTGACGCGGCAGTGCTCGAGGCTTTTAACGAACAGCTCTGCGAGTCCGGCGCGGAAGTCATAAAGATAAGAAAGGAAGCCGCGGTGTTTTTAAGCCAGGCTTTCGACCTGGCCCACAAGAGAATCTCGCTCGGGCTGGAAAGCGCCTCGCTGGAATACAAATGTTCCTTTGAGTGCGTCGGGGACCTGAAGGCCGCCTTCGCGGCGAAACTGAAAGAGCTTCTGCCGGCAGAAATTGCGCGCGGGACAACACTTATCGGGCCGCATAAAGATGACATGTTGTTTAAGATAAACGGCAGGGAGGCGAAATACTATGCTTCCGACGGGCAGCAAAGGACGCTGGTCTTTTCTTTCAAGCTTGCCGAGTACAGGTATATGCAGGACGCGGTAAAGGACGATCCGGTAATACTTCTTGACGATGTTTTTTACGAGCTGGACGCCGACAGAAAAGCGGCCGTGCTCGAATTTTTCCGGCCCATGCCCCAGCTATTTATAGTATCATTGGAAGCGGACTGGGTTAAGAAGGTTTTTCCGGACGCGGCAAGCTTTCGCATAAGCGGGGGAGCGCTTCAAGATGCCTTACAGAAAGAATAAAAAACTTGATCCCGTGGGCAGCGTTCTGCTCAAAACATTGCAAAAATACGGGCTATTTGATAAAATCAAAGAGCAGGAACTTTTTTCAGGCTGGGAAGGCGTTGTGGGCGAGAGGGTGGCGGCGCACGCGAAACCGACCTTCTTTAAGTTCGGCAGGCTCTTTGTTTCCGTGGACAATCCCACCTGGCTCTCGGAGCTGCGGTTCCTAAAAGATAAAATGAAAAAGCAGATCAATGAGAAGCTGGGCGGGGAAAGGGTTAAGGATATAGTTTTCAAAGTGAAATAAAAATAATGATTGCGCAGATTAGAAAGTCAGCTTACACGGATTAAAGCAGCGGTTTATCGGAAGCAGAGCGTAATAATATTTCATAAGAAGTAAAGGGGTCAGTTTAAATGGCAAAAAAAGAAGAGAAGAAGAAAGGCAAGCCGGAAGCCGGCGCGGGAAGCGGGGATTACACAGCAGATAAAATCACAGTCCTTGAAGGCCTGGACGCGGTAAGAAAACGCCCCGCGATGTATATCGGCGGCACCGGCAATGACGGACTGCACCACCTGGTGTGGGAAATAGTAGACAACTCCATTGATGAAGCCCTCGCCGGTCACTGCAAGAATATCATGGTCACCATCGGCAAGGACAAAACAATCACCGTAATAGATGACGGCCGCGGAATTCCCGTGGAATTGATGAGGGATCAGAAAAAAAGCGCGCTTGAAGTCATTATGACGGTGCTTCACGCCGGCGGAAAATTCGATAAACAAAACTACAAAGTTTCCGGCGGGCTTCACGGCGTCGGCGCTTCGGTCGTGAACGCGCTTTCCGAATGGCTGAAGGTGGAAGTTTACAGAGACGGAGAAGCTTTCTTTCAGGAATACAGGCGCGGCAAACCCGTCAAGCCGGTGGTAAAGACCGGCAAGACGAAATTGCGCGGCACAAAAGTAACCTTCAAGCCCGATATGCAGATTTTTACTTCCGACGATTTTGAATACGCAAAACTCAAGGAGAGACTTGAAGAACTTGCTTTCCTTAATAAGGGCATAAACATCAGGATAAAGGACGAAAGGACCGGTAAAGACGAGGAATTTAAGTATGACGGCGGCATAGTCCATTTCGTAAAGAAGCACCAGAAAAATAAAGAGACGCTTCACAACGAGCCCATTTTTATCTCCAGGGAAAAGGACGGCCTTTCCATAGAGATAGCGATGCAGTGGAACGACAGTTACAACGAACTGGTCTATACTTTTGTGAACAACATCAATACTCACGAGGGCGGCACCCACCTTACCGGTTTTAAAAGCGGGCTCACTAAGGTTGCGAACGATTTCGCGAGAGAGAAAGGTCTTATCAAGGATGCTTCCATCGCCCTGCAGGGCGATGATGTCAGAGAGGGGCTGGTCTGCGTTATCTCGCTGAAGATTGCGGATCCTCAATTTGAAGGCCAGACCAAGATGAAGCTGGGCAACTCGGAAGTGGAAGGCATCGTCCGTTCCATAGTTATTGAGGAACTTACCGCTTTCTTCGCGGAAAACCCGTCCACAACAAAGAAGATACTTGAAAAGGTAACGATAGCCGCGCAGGCAAGGGAAGCTGCGAGGAAAGCAAGGGAACTTACCAGGAGAAAGGGCGCGCTTGAAGGCTGGTCTCTGCCGGGAAAACTCGCGGATTGCTCGGAAAACGACGCGGAACTATGCGAGCTTTATATAGTAGAGGGAGATTCCGCCGGCGGTTCAGCCAAACAGGGCCGCGACAGGCGTTTTCAGGCGATACTGCCTCTGCGCGGTAAAATATTAAATGTTGAAAAAGCAAGGCTTGATAAGATATTCGCTAACACGGAAATCAGGACCATTATTACGGCTGTGGGCACGGGAGTGGGCGAAGAAGAGTTTGACGTTACCCGCCTGCGTTACGCCAAGATAATAATAATGACCGACGCCGACGAAGACGGCTCGCATATCAGGACGCTGCTTTTAACCTTCTTCTTCCGCCAGATGCACAAACTGCTCGAGGACGGGCACATCTTTATCGCCCAGCCGCCGCTCTACAAGATTAAGCAGGGTAAAACGGAACGCTATTTCCTGACCGAAGAAGAAATGGAAAGTTTCCTCATAGATCAGGCCTGCTCCGGCTCAAAACTCGTGAAGCTCAAGAACGGGAAAGAAGACATTGTTTTCGCCGAGCTCAAGTACAGGGAGATACTCAAGGAACTTTCTCAGGTAGAAACCCTCATACACCGTATTGAAAAGAACGACTTGAATTTTTCCGAGCTGATGGAATTTATCAATGACAAGAAGCTTCCAATGTTTAAAGTGCAGGTGATGGGCGAGACGAAATACGCCTATTCCGAGACCGAGAAGAACACCATCCTAAAAGCTCTGAGAAAAAAGGAAAAGACCGGTAAAAAGAACGGCGGGACCAAATCGGTTATGAAGGACGAAGAAGAGGTAATAGTCAACATCAACGAGATAGAGGAAATAAAGAGCTTCTATGAAAAAATGAAACTGCTGGAGAAGAAGGATGTCTACCTCGATGAAGAGGAATTTGACAAGAAGAAAAAAGAGCGCAAAGCGCTGTACACCATAACCGAGGGAGAGGAGGCAACTCCGGTCTACTCGGCTCTGGATATTTTGAAGAATGTGCGCATTATGGCAAAGAAGGGGCTCACCATTCAGAGATATAAGGGACTGGGAGAAATGAACCCGGCCCAGCTCTGGGATACCACGATGAACCCGGCCCACAGAACATTGCTTCAGGTAAAACTTGAGGACGCCGCCGCCGCGGACGAGATGTTTACGGTGCTGATGGGCGACCAGGTGGAGCCGAGGCGCCAGTTTATACAGCAGTTCGCCCTGGAGGCGAAGAACATAGACATATGAGGAAAAAAGAAGCCGCGGACAAGCACCTGCAGGCCGTATCGGAGGTCAGCAAGGCAATCACGTCGGATCTTTACCTTGAAGATATCCTGCGGCTGATAGTCACGGTTACCGCCGAAGTGATGAACTCAAAGATTTGCTCCATCCTCCTGCTCGACGAAGAAACAAAGGAACTTGTAATCAGAGCGACGCAATCAGTAAGCGAGGCCTACAACAAAAAGCCAAATATGAAGCTCGGCGAAGGCATCGCCGGGCGCGTCGCGGCTGGTAAAAAGCCGGTCATTGTGCCGGATGTTAAGACAGAGAAGAATTACCTGAACAGGGATATTGCCGTGTCTGAAGGCCTTACCTCGCTGCTCAGCGTTCCGATGACCGTCAAGAGCAAGGTTATAGGCGTGCTTAATGTTTATACCAGCCGGCACCACGCTTTCACCCAGAAAGAAATAGCAACAATGAGCTCCGTGGCGAACCAGGCGGCAATCGCCATTGAGAACGCCCAGTTGCTCGTAAAAACCAAAGTAATCGAAGAGGAATTGAAGGCGCGCAAGCTCATAGAGAAAGCCAAGGCGATACTCATTAAGGAATACAGCCTCTCTGAAGATGATGCCTACAAAAGAATTCAAAAACGCAGCATGGATTCAAGAAAGACGATGAAGGAAATAGCGGAAGCGATAATATTGGCCAAAAATATTTAAAAATCAAGAGTTCTTAACGTTCTTAACGTTTGTAACGTAAACCGCCGTGGACTCTTTTAGCTTTACGTTATGAACCTTATAAACGTTATAAACGATATTATAGTTTATGTTTTTATAGTTGTGTTTTAGGAGGCCCTTATGGTCATCTTACTTAGAATCCTGTTTATTGTGGCAAGCGCGGCGCTCGGCTCTTTCTTCGCGCAGAATTTTTCACAGACGGTGTTTACCGGGCTACTCTTCGGACTCGCGGGGAGTCTGGCCGTAATACTGGTAGAATTTCTTTTGAAGAGAGTTTCCGTGAAAGACCTCGTCGCTTTTCTCGCGGGGTTAATCCCCGGGCTTATTATGGCAGTTCTTCTTTCGAGGGGACTGTCCTATTTTGCGTTTTTCAAGGACGAAAGGTTTGCTTTTCTGCCTATCGCGATCAACATGCTTTGCCTCTATTTCGGCATAGCTCTGGCTCTTAATAAAAAAGAAGAGATACTCGGCTTTAAGCTGCCGCTCGGTCTCGGGAAAAGCGGCTTTGCGCCTAAAGTGCTGGATACCAGCGTAATCATAGACGGGCGGGTGGCAGAAGTGCTGGCTATCGGCTTTCTTGACGGCGAGATCATTGTTCCCCGCTTCGTTCTGCACGAGCTTCAGCTAATCGCGGATTCTCCGGACGCCACAAAGAGGAACCGCGGCAGAAGAGGGCTGGACATCTTGAACCAGATGCAGAAAGTTTCGCCCAATGTGAAAGTTTATGACGATGATTTTCCGGATGTAAACGGGGTTGACCAGAAGCTTATCAAGATGGGAAAAAAATACAACGCGAAAGTGGTGACGAACGATTTCAATCTCAACAAAGTCGCGGAGGTGGAAAAGGTAAAGGTCTTGAATCTCAACGACCTTTCCAACGCGGTAAAGCCGATAGTTCTTCCCGGCGAAATGATGAAAGTGAAAATACTCAAAGAAGGCAAGGAAGCCCAGCAGGGCGTCGCGTATCTGGATGACGGCACTATGATTGTTGTCGATGGCGCGAAGAATCACATTAACCAAACGCTGGACATTGTTATCACCTCGGTGATACAAACCTCGGCGGGCAGGATGATTTTCTCAAAGAAAAAGGAGGACTAATGATAATTGCCTCCGCCATAATCGTCGCGGCCGGCTCCTCAAAGAGGATGGGCGGCAAGACGAACAAACCATATATAGAAATAAACGGCAAGCCGATGCTGGCCTACTCGCTGGAAGTTTTTGCGCAGGTGCCGGATATAAAGGAAGTGCTGGTGGCGGTGCGCGCAGATGATGAAGCCGCGTGCAAGGCGCTAATCCGCAAGGGAAAGTTCGGGAATGTACGGCTGGTGATAGGCGGAAAAGAGCGGCAGGATTCCGTCGCCAACGCCCTTAAAAAAGTAAGAAAAGACTGCAGGGCCGTGCTTATCCACGACGCCGCAAGGCCCTACATAACGCCGGATCTTGTAAGCAGGCTGTTGCTCTCGGCAGAAAAACACAGGGCCGTGCTCCCCGTCATCCCCATTAAAGACACCGTAAAGCGCTCGATGAACGGCAAGTATGTGGATGAAACTTTAGACAGGAAGCAATTGTTCCTTGCCCAGACCCCGCAGGTTTTTGATTACCGCCTGCTTATCCGCGCCTACGAGCGCGCTCACGATGAAGGTTACTACGGAACTGATGATGCGAGCCTGGTGGAGCGCCTCGGAATCCCGGTGATGATATTTCCCGGAGAAGAGGGGAATATGAAGATTACGGTGAAAGAAGATATTGTAAAGTGATCAGAAGGATTTCCAAGAGAGATTACGCAGATTAAAGCAATCATGCGGCGTAGAGAGATTGCAATCCAAGGTTTCGCATCAGGGTCGCCGGGGGGTTGTTGTGGCAAAGAATGATCGGCCGGATATAAAGATACCCTATTCCGGAAAACACCTTTACACGGACATCGCGATCCTCGCCATTGTGCTGTTTATGGCCGGCGCGGCTCTTGTTGCCGCGGGGGCGGTTCAACCGTCGGAGCAACTTCCTTCGCATTTTGACCTGTTCGGAAACCCGGACGGGTATATTTCCGGCCGCCAGCTCCTGCGCGTCCTGCTTGTTCCGGTATTTATGGCGCTGCTCTTTCCCGCGCTATTTTCCGTGCTGAGGCTCTTCCCGCGCCGCTTCAACTATCCGGTAACCATAACCCCTCTAAACGCCGCGAAACAATATCAAATATCCGTGGACAGGCTTTATGAAATAAAACTCGCCATGAGCGTTCTTTTCGCCTGCATGGAAGGGGCAATGATCTATTCTATTTTCACAAAACACGGTTATTATATCTTTGCTTGCCTTTTTCCCGCGCTCTTTTGGGTGTTTTGGATAATCGCAAAGGGTTTCAGGGAATCGGTAAAATACAGGTAGCCTGAGGGCTCAGAGAGTGAAGATGGAAAACAAATCCGTTTACTATTCCGTCATATTTGCTGTTTGCGCCGTTCTGGCGGGTTCGGCTTACAACGGATTTTTTCTTCTTTTAACCCGTGATTTTCATCCGTGGCTCTTTCTCCTGCATGCGGTTCTTGTGTCGTCGTCCGGCGCCGCGCTTTATTTTATCGCGAGGCATCCTATTATCAAGATCTTTTTAAGTCTCTTGCTTTCGGCTTTTCTGGTTTTTGCAAACGTGAATATTATGCAGGTACCCGTTGAGCAGTATGAGAAGCAGAGCGCGGACCTTAAAGGCGCTTTCGCGCAGTGCGCGTGGTCTATTGACTTTTTTTTCAGGGAGAAAGGGGCGCTGCCTTCGGGGATGAGCGAGCTCGCCGAATTTGACAAGAAAGTCCAGAATTATCCAGATCCTTTTTCAGACGGCAAGGCCTTGCTCGGGTTTGTCAGGCTGGGAGAAAAGAAGTACCTGCTCTACAGCATCGGTCCGGACGGCATAGACGATAAAGGTGAATTAAGGACGGCGCCGGATTTTAATTTTAACGCTTACAGGTTTCCCTGGCTGGTGATGTTTCTTGGAGAGAGCCTGAGGAGCGCGGCAATCCCGAAAGACAGTGCTCGCGGGGATGTTGTCGAGGAGCGAGAAGTTACGCCGCTTCCGCCTAAAGCCCGCAAATGATAAAGATAGGCACTTCAGGCTTTACTTTCCCCGACTGGGTAGGAACGGCCTATCCTGCCGGTTTGAAAAAAACAGAGATGTTCTCCTGGTATGTTAACGAGTTCAAGTTTGACACGGTGGAACTCAACTATACTTATTACGTAATGCCTTCCGAAAAAACCTGCCTGGGTTTGCTTTCCAAATCCGGAAAAGAGTTCAGTTTTTCTGTCAAAGCGAACCGCGGTATGACCCACGATCCTTTTGACCCGCGCCTGAAAAAAAAACCATCCCTTAGGGCCGCCGCGGAAACTACCGCTAAGTTTGCGCAGGGACTCCGGCCGCTTAAGGACGCAGGACAGCTTGGCAGCGTGCTTCTCCAATTTCCCGTATTTTTCACGCCTTCTCCGCAGAGCGCGGATTTCATATTGCAGTGCAAATACATAATGAAGGGGATTCCGCTGGTTGTTGAGTTCCGGCACAGGGCTTGGGCCCAAGCCGAGACTTTTGAGTTCCTGCGCAAAAACAACCTGGGGTATTGCGCCGTGGACGAGCCGCAGCTTGACCGGCTGATGCCGTTCCTTCCGGAGGTGACTTCAGAGACGGCCTATTTGAGGTTTCACGGAAGGAATACAAACTGGTTTTCCTCGCCGCTCGAAGTCAGGTATGATTATCTATACAAAGAGGAGGAACTGAGACGTTTTCTGCCGGAGATAAAAAGGATGGAAGCGAAATGCAAAACTATTTATGTCTATTTCAATAACTGCCATATGGGAGCGGCGGTAAGAAACGCAAGGGAAATTAAAGAATACATGAAAGAAAATGCCGAATAATGTTTTTAACGTTCTTAACGTTTGTAACGTTTATAACGTAAACCAGGTCCTTGTTTTGCAATTGACTTACGTTATAAACGTTATGAACCTTATAAACGTTACAAACTTTTATACTTAGATACCGGCATCGCTAAGTGCAGCTGAGCCGATACTTCCTCAAAGCCGAACTCGCGGTAAAGCTTAAAAGCGCCTTTGTTATGCGCCAGAACTTCTATTCGCATCAATTTCATCCCGGAAGCCTTAATATATTGAAGAGCGTAATGCAAAAGTTCTTTTCCTATTCCCTTCCCCTGGTATTCCGGAAGAACAGCGAGATGGGGTATTCTGCCGGTGGAAAAGTCTCTGTCTATGGCTGTAGTGATAAAGCCGGCTATTTTTTCGTCTACGACTTTGACAAAAACCCCCTGCGGGTTCTGGGCAAGGTCCCGGCGGATATCTGCAGCTTTGCGGTCTATCCAGGGCATCCCGGTCAGCTGTCCGAAATGGTCTTCTATGGATTTGTCTATAGAGACCTTTTCAAAGGTTATCCTGATGATTTCTATGAGGGCGTCTAGCTCTTCTGGTTTGGCTGTGCGTATCATAGGGAGATAATATCAGAAAGCGGACGCAGCTTCAACTCAAACAGCATAAAAGGCTTTGTTTAAAAGCTTTTCCTGTTTCTGGTTGAAAAACCCCGTATTCTCTGCTAAATTAGAGTTGAGTTGCAAGAAGCAGAAAAAGGAAGGCATTTCAGGAGGAGTAATGGCTTACGGATACGCGAAAAGAATGAGCAGGCTCGGCACCGAAAACGCATTTGTTGTGCTCGCCCAGGTTAAAAAACTTATGGCCCAGGGCAGGGACATAATAAGTTTCGGACTCGGAGAGCCGGATTTTGACACTCCCGTAAATATAAAAGAAGCCGCGATAAAAGCTTTGAAGGCAGGCCAGACAAAATACGGCCCGTCCGCAGGAATACTTCCGCTTCGGGAAATAATAGCAAAAGAAGCCGGAAAGATCAGGGGGATTGAAATAGACCCTGATGAAATAGTCGTGACCCCCGGCGCTAAACCCATAATCTTTGACGCTGTGCTCGCGCTGGTTGACGAAGGCGACGAAGTAATATATCCCAATCCCGGCTACCCTATATATGAATCCGTGGCGAATTTCGTGGGCGCGAAGAGCGTCGCGCTGCCCCTGTGGGAGAGCAAAGGGTTCAGTTTTGACATAGCGGACCTCAAAAAGCTGGTGAACAAGAATACCAAAGTTATCTTCATCAACTCCCCGCAGAATCCGACCGGCGGAGTGATTTCCTATGACGACCTGAAAGCCATAGCAGAGCTGGCCATCAAGTACGACTGCTGGGTGATCTCGGACGAGGTCTACGGCAAGATAATTTACGGCGAAAAGTTCCACTCCATAGTTTCAATACCCGGCATGAAGGAAAGAACGATCGTGGTCGACGGCTTCTCCAAGACCTATGCGATGACCGGCTGGAGACTGGGCTACGGAATAATGCCGAAAGAACTGGCTGCCTACATCGCAAAAATTGAGACTAATGCGGATTCCTGCACCAACACCTTTGTGCAGTTCGGAGGCATCGAAGCGCTCGTCGGGCCGCAGGACGCTTCGGAAAAGATGGTAGCTGAATTCGAAAAACGCAGCAAATTGATAGTTGAGTTGCTCAACGACATAAAAGGCGTTTCGTGCATACAGCCGAAGGGCGCTTTCTATGTGTTCCCGAACGTGACGAAGGCCTGCGCGAATCTCGGCTTTAAGGACGCGAGAGAACTGCAGGAATACTTATTGGACAAAGCAGATGTCGCAGTGCTCGCGAGGACTTTCTTCGGCCCCAAGAACGAAGGGGAGAAGGACGAATACATCAGGCTCTCCTATGTAACGTCGGAAGAGAAAATCAGGGAAGGGTTGAAGAGAATGAAGAAGGCGATAGAGAAGAAATAAAAGTTTATAACGTTCATAACGTTTGTAACGTAAACAGGAAAAGCAAAAGTTTATAAGCCACAGCTTCGCTGTGTCTTGTTTTGATAGGTAGGATATATTTCATGCCAGACTACGTCTGGCATAGCAAAATAACGTTCATAACGTTTATAACGTTTGTAACGTAAACAGGAAAAGCAAAAGTTTGTGGTTTGTAAAGTTTGTAAGGTTTATAAGCCGCACTTCGTGCGTCTTGTTCAATAAAAAGTTCATAAGGTTCATAAAGTTTGTAACGTAAACATTAAAGACTAGAAAACAAACGTTCTTAGTGTTAACAGAAAAGATCAGAAACAACAGAAAGTGTGAACAAAGTGGGGATGAAATTTTAATGCTGAAGCCGAAGAAAGATACACAGATACAGGCCATTATGAGCAGGACCGTGATTACCGCGCAGAAGGAAGCGTCAGTAACCGATATCTGCAGATTGATGGAAGCGAGCCATATCGGCTCGGTAGTAATAGTAAAGGATCGCCACCCGCTTGGCATGCTGACGGAGCGAGATGTGGTAAATGCTATCGCAAAGTCAGGGCATGGAGCGCTAAATTCTCAGGCCCAGCACATAATGAAAACCCCGGTTTTTTCTATGCAGCCGCGGCAGAGCATCAAGAAAGCTATAGAATTCATGATCTCAAAAAGGATACGCCGTTTGCCGGTAGTTGAGAATCATAGGCTTGCAGGCATCATCACTTACGGCGATATTTTGCGGGCGGTCCAAAAAGAAGTTGCAGATATGGAACTGCAGACGGAGCAGCTCAAGATAGAAGTCCAGAAGGACGGGCTTACAAAGTTTTACACACAGAAGTACTTCAAGATACTGCTGGAAAAAGAAGTGGAGCGCGCGAAAAGGTTCGGCGGCGTTCTCTCTTTGATTATGATAGATGTTGACCATTTCAAGAAGATTAACGACACTTTTGGTCACGATGCGGGCGATTATATTCTCCACAAAGTTTCCTTGCTGATAAGCCATAACACCCGCAAAATAAATATTATCGGGCGGTACGGCGGAGACGAGTTCGCGATAGTAGCCCCCATCAGCGACATACGGGGCGCCCAGCGCCTCGCAGAGAGATTGCGTCAGTTTGTCAGCCAGACTAAGTTCATGTATAACGGCAAGCAGATAAAGACCTCGCTAAGCGTCGGGGTTGCGGCCTGGGACAAAGCCATAACTACCGGACGCGACCTTATTATAAAGACGGATAAGGCGCTCTACAAAGCCAAACACGGCGGACGCGACCGTGTCAGTGTAAGTTAGATTGCGCAGATTATAAAAGAGATTGCACGGATCAGGATACGGATTAATACGTGTAAGCGCCCTCGAAATCCGCGTAATCAGGTTTCAAAGGGGACAAAATGAAAAAAGCCTCTGTCGTATTTGCCCTCCTCCTTGCCTCTTTGTGTGTTACCGCCCAGAGTTCAAAGAATATTTACCGCGTGAACATTTTCAATTTTTATGAAGAGTTCGTGGCTATCAAAGAAGTGACGATTGCAAATGACCGCATATTCTTTTTCAGTTCTCTTACCAACCAGCTTTCCTGCTACGGAGCAACCGACAAGAAAAAACTCTGGGAAGTTGGGGTCAAGAGCCTCAAAATGTTTAGGAATTATTACGGGCTTACTTGCGACAAGCTGGGGCGCTGCATTCTCGTGGCGAGGCAGGACAAGGGCGTAAAGGTTCTGGAGTTCTCAAACGTGGGCCATTTTGCCGGCGAGCATGTTTTTCCGGAGCTCGACGGAAAAAACGAAAAGTTTTCTTTGCTGAACGGCAAAATAATGTACGCCGGTAAAGAAGTGGGAAAGCTGAATACCAAACTTGTTTTTACCGTGGAAGAGCGGAATAAGATTGCGGACGCTGTTGTAAAGACAGGTAAGCCCGCTCGAAAAAACGCGAGAGAATGGCAGGTTCCGGTTACAGTGGAGATGGAAGGCGTAAAGGTGGGCGGCTTTATCCTGCCTTTAAAATATAAAGAGGCGACGGTTGTTATGTCTGCCGAGGGGATACGGGCTGATAATTCCGGAAGGATATATCTGCACACGGTCATAATAAAAGATCTGAAAAACGGGCAGGACGAGCCGATAAAGAATACCGCCGAATTCAGGAACGAACTGCACATAACTGATATCGCCGGCAAGCTCCTTCTTGAAACAGAACCGGTAGACGCAATTGTTTCGATTATCAAGGTAGATGACGACGGCAAAGTCTGCGAAGTGTATAAAAAAAGGGACCCGGATAAAAAAACAAATGTATTTCGCATATATTACTGGTACATAAAAGAGGCGCTGCGATGAAGAAGGGCGTGAGGCCCTCAAGGGCCTGGAATTTTAAGAAGGAGCTGATCAGGAAATCGATTCATCTCGCGGCTGTAAGCTTCCTTATTCTTTATGTGCTGATCGCGAATACGGTCAACCATAAAATCGGCCTGCTTGCCCTTTCCTTCATGCTGATAATACTTTTTGAACTGGAATTTGTGAGGATTGAACTCGGAGCAAAAATAGGTTTTATGCGCAAGCTCTGGGCCTACAGAAGAGACAAAGAAAAGGAGCATCTGGGCGGGGAGATTTATTTCCTCATCGGTTCAATAATAGTGCTTGCCGTTTTTGATCTGCGCATCGCGGCCGCTGCAATACTTATGACAACTTTCGGGGATCTGGCTGCCGCTGTTATTGGAACGCGTTTTGGCCGGACCTGGATTATGAAGGACCGCGCACTTGAAGGAATACTCGCGGAATTCTTTGTGGACCTCTTTGTGGGGTTTTTGGTCTTGCGCACGCCGACGCTTGTGCACGGCAAGCTTGAAATGTGGTGGGTTCATCACCTGACTCCGCTCGGCGACCCGCTGTGGATTCCCATAATAGTCATGGCGGTAACCGCTACCGTTGTTGAAACGGTTATCCGCAAGCTCGACGATAATCTGCTCGTGCCGGTCTTCGCGGGTTTTAACGGGGAAATAGTACTTTTGCTTATGATGTATATGAATAAAATATAAGAGTTTATGCGCTTGTGCCAAAGAACACCCCGCCATTCATGGCGGGGATGAATTTGGCACGAATAATGTTTACAATACAGCAGAGACACCCCGGACTTTAGGCCGGGGAGGCTCATAACGTTCATAAGGTTTATAAGGTTTATAACGTTAATAACGTAAAGCAAAAGCAGACCAAATTCAAAAGTTCGTGACGTTTGTAACGTAAATCAAAGGCATCAGGGTTTGCCTTACGTTATGAACGTTATAAACGATATTTGCTCAAACCAAATGTTTTCGTTACAAACGTTATTAACGTGAAGAACGTTATAAACCTTGAAGCGCATTTTTTTCGCGAGTATTTCGGAGGAAAGAGTCCTATGAAACAACAGCGTATCGGACTTGGCTACGACATTCATCCCTTTGAAAGGGGAAAGCAGCTTACGCTGGGCGGCGTAAAGATCCCTTTCCATATGGGACTGGAGGGACATTCTGACGGGGACTGCCTCTCTCATTCCATAATTGACGCTCTGCTCGGAGCGGCCGCAGCGGGCGATATCGGAAATATGTTCGGCGTGGACCGGCCCGAGTATAAGAACGCCGTGAGCCTCGCGCTGCTCGAAAAAGCCTGGGACACGCTGAAGAAAACATATAGGATAGCAAATATTGACACGGTGATAATCTGCCAGGAGCCGAAACTCGGGGGTTATGTTCAAATGATGAAGAAAAATATCGCTGCAGCCCTCGGCATAAAAGAAAGCAGTGTGAGTGTAAAGTCAACTACGGCGAAGAAACTCGGCGAGATAGGAAGAGTTAAGGCGATAGCTTCCCGCGCGATAGTTCTGCTCACTAAGAAGTAACAGAAAAAAGGAGAAAATATGCCGGCTGTAAAGATCTGCATAGTTGGAGGGGGGTCGCCCTATATGACCTCCATGTTCGCTTCGCTGGCGCGGTTCGCGAAGAACGGAGCGCTTAAGAACAGTGAAATAATAATATACGACATAAACGGGGAAAACGCCCTCCTGATGGCGGAATGGGGAAAACAGGCTGCTTCGAGGGAAAAAATACCTCTGAAATTTTTTGTCCGGGAGAAACTCGACCGGGCGCTTGACGGCTCTGATTTTGTCCTCTCAACCTTCAGAACAGGCGGTCTTGACGGGCGCTATCTTGACGAGACCATACCCGAAAAATTCAGGGAGCTGGGCATTGAGACGGTCGGGGTGGGCGGAATCTTTATGGCGCTCCGCTGCATACCGGAAGTCGCGCATCTTGCAAGGCAGATAAGGAAAAACTGCCCGAAAGCCTGGCTGATAAATTACACGAACCCTACAAGCATGGTGACGGCTGTCTCGCTTCGCGAGGGGCACGAGAGGTCTCTCGGGCTCTGCGACGGCGTGTACGGCGTGAAGTGGCTTATCTGCAAGCTGCTTAAAATCCCGACCAACAGGGCCGGAGAGGTGGAAGCGTTTGTATCAGGTGTAAACCACTGCACCTGGGCGCTTAAAATATTCCACCGGGGCAGGGATTTATACGAAGAGGGCCTTCTTGAAAAGCTGATTGAGAAAGCGGATCTTTCCGCGTCCGCCGGCTACCAGAGCGAAGCTGGCGAACAGCTTGACGAAGTCCAGGTTGACGCCATCCGTCTTTACAGGTATTACGGGATACTTCCGGGTTCCGTTTATTATACCCGCTACTACTATGCTTTGCGTAAAACTCTCGAGCACCACCTTGCCCCGGGTTTCCAGCACCGGTCTGAATGGCTCAAGGAACTGGGAGCGAAGAAAAGGCAGGAGATAAAGGGACAGCTGAAAAACAAGCGCGCGAGCATTTCGGCTCATGATGTTGAAGATTCCGCTCACGGCGACCAGGCTATCGGCGTGTTAAACGATGTCGCGAATGACACCCGCCGGCTTGAAGTCGTAAATGTAAGAAACCAGGGCGCGGTGCCGAACCTGCCTGAAGACGCGGTTGTCGAAGTGACTTGCGCTCTCGGCAGCAACGGCGCGCTGCCAATCGCGGCCGGGCCGCTTCCCTTCGCCCTGCAGGGAATTGTCCGCAGCGTCCATGAATCCGCAACCCTCGCAGTCGAAGCCGGGCTGACAGGCAACAGGAAGCTTGTGCTCCAGGCGGCAATGGCTCATCCCGCGCACCGTGATTTTGATACAATCGAAAAAGTGATCGCGGAACTTTTTGAGGCTCACCGTCCGTGGCTCCCTCAGTTTTTTAAAAAAGGCGCAAAGAAGTAGGCCGCAAGAGGAAAGCCTTTCTTGTGTTTTAGGCCTTAAAGGTATAGGATAATTAAATGGAAAATAAAATCAGAGTACGCTTTGCCCCGTCTCCCACGGGTCATATGCACATCGGGAACGCGCGCACCGCTCTCTTCAATTACCTTTTCGCGAGGAATTGCGGCGGCACGCTGATACTCCGCATAGAGGATACCGACAGGGAAAGGTCAACTCCGGAAGCCGTACAGGTGATTGTAGAATCCCTGAAGTGGCTCGGTATTGATTGGGATGAGGGCTATTTCGGCAGGGATGAACACGGCAGCCCGATGGAAAAGGGCGCGTTAGGCCCTTATACGCAGATGCGCAGGATGACGCTCTACGACAAATACCTTGCGAGGCTCATAGCCGAAGAAAAGGCCTATCATTGTTTCTGCACAGAAGAGGAACTGGATTTGAAGCGCAAGGCGGCAACCGAGAAAGGGCTGGTGCCTAAGTACGACAGAAAGTGCAGCGCCCTCTCAAAAGAAGAGATTGAGGAAAAGAAAAAAACAGGCAGGTTTGCCGTCAGGTTCAAGGTGGAGCCGGGTCTGGTAGAGTTTGAGGATTTAGTGCGCGGGAAAGTGGTTTTCAACACCGACCAGATAGGCGATTTTGTCATAGCCCGGTCCGACGGGGTTCCTGTTTACAATTACGCGGTTGTTATAGACGACGCCGAGATGAATATTTCGCATGTGATACGAGGCGAGGACCATCTTTCCAACACGCCGCGCCAGGTTCTGCTTTATCGGGCCCTGGGTCTAAACCAGCCGCTTTTTGCCCACCTTCCGATGATACTCGGGGCGGACAGGAGCAAGCTCTCAAAGCGTCACGGAGAAACCTCGCTTCTGGCCTACAGAGACAAAGGCTTTTTGCCGGCGGCAATGTTCAATTACATGTCCCTGCTCGGCTGGTATCCGAGAGACGGGGTGGAGATAAAACCAAAGGAAGGACTCACAGCCGGATTCTCTCTCTCTGATGTAGGACACAGCGGCGCTATTTTTGACGAGAAGAAACTGATCTGGATGAATCATGAATATATTCAGAAGCTGAGCGCTAAAGAGCTCGCAGATTTCTGCCTTCCATATATAAAGACCGTGGACGTCGCGGGAAAGAGCCCGGAATGGGTAGTCGGCATGTTTGAGACCATTAAGACAGGGATTAATTTTTGCGCGGAAGTTCCGGAGCTTTCAAAGTTGTTCTTTAAGCCTGACGAACTTACCGCTGAAGGGCTTGCCATATTGGCTGCCGAAGGCGCAGGCAAAGTGCTTCTGGCGCTTAAAGCGGAACTTTCTAAAACGCAATTGACAAAAGAAAACTGCAAAGAACTTATCGGCGCAGCAGGCAAGGCCGCGGAGGCAAAAGGCAAAGACCTCTTTATGCCTGTGAGATTAGCCCTTACCGGCGCTATGCACGGCCCTGAGCTCGCGCATTTTTTGCCGGTGCTGGGGAACGAGGAGTGCGTAAGGCGGATTGAGGAAGCGTTAAAGAAAAATTCGAAGTAAGAAATCTGAAATTCAATATGCAATAGTGGATTGCAAGTATTAAGCACCAAATCTCAAGTACCAAGCACCAAATAAACACCAAAAAGGCAAAAGTTAAAAGTGTTTAAAAGTTATTTGTGTTTGGTTCTTTTTATTTTATTTGGGATTTGGTGCTTGGAATTTGTGATTTAGGTTTAGGTGATTTGGTGCTTGTGATTTGAGATTTGAACCTGTCGGATTTTCTGTGTTTGCGGAGGTTGCGTTATGGACTTATTGAATGCCCTTATTCTCGGCATAATCCAGGGGCTTACTGAATTCATACCCGTTTCCAGCAAAGGGCATCTGGTTATTGCCCAAAAACTTATGCAGAACTTCACGGAACCGCCTCTTCTTTTTGATGCAGTTTTGCATCTTGGCACCGCCGCCGTTATAATATTTTATTTTAGAAAAAGACTCAAAGAAATATTTACAAATGCGAGGCTGGTCCTTATGGTCGTGATAGCCACAATTCCTGTCGCGATCGCGGGCTATGTCTTTAAGCACAAAATAGAGGATCTATTCACCAACGCGCAGCTTACCGGAGTATGCTTTATTATTATGGGAACGGTGCTCTATTTTGCAGACCGGCAACAGAACGGAGTTAAATCAGCTTCTGAGACGACCTGGTTTGATGCGCTGCTTATAGGTCTGGCGCAGGTTTTTGCGCTGATTCCCGGTATTTCAAGGTCAGGCAGCACGATCTCTTCCGGAATTTTCCGCGGGCTGGACAGGAAGTTCGCAATGGAGTTCTCCTTTTTGCTTTCAGTTCCGGCTATTCTCGGCGCGGCGGGATTAAAGATAAAGGACGCCTTGCACGACGGCGCGGCCCAGCTTAATCTCCTTCCTTTTGCTGCCGGTTTTCTTGCAGCCGCGGTCATCGGCTATCTTACTATAAAAGTCCTGATGAATTTTCTGCTAAAACAGCGGATGTACTTATTTTCTATTTATCTCTGGATAGCAGGAACGCTCGTTCTGGTGTTATTCAGGTAGCGCCAATGCCCGTCGAAAAACACTCCACATATTTCAATATGCTGGATGTCCTAAAAGAAAAGGGCTGTCCCTATTGCCGCCTTTCAGACAAATCAGCGCACTCTTATTTTGACGCTTTTCTTTTTGAGAATGTGACCGACCGCGAGGTCAGCAAAAAACTGCGCTCTTCCGGCGGTTTCTGCCGGGAGCATTCCGCGAAGTTCCTCGAATTCAACGATACCCTCGGCGCGGCAATTGTCTACGAATCTCTTATTTACGACCTCCTGAATGAAAAAAAAGAAAGTCTTTCGCTTAAAAGCGGAGCCTGTCCGGCTTGCGCCGTTTCTAAAGAAGCGGAAGAAAGGCACCTGAAAACTTTCGAACCCTATTTTGCCGAGCCGGAGTTCGCGGAGGCCTATCTGGTTTCAGAGGGTTTCTGCATTTCCCACTTGAAACTGTTACTGCCAAAGATTAAGAAGGAATCCGTCCTGAAGAAAGTCATTGAGAAGGAAAGGCAGACCCTGGAAAAACTTCACTCAGAATTACTGGAATTCCTCAGAAAGAACGATTACCGTTTCTCAAAGGAAGAGTGGGGCGCGGAGAAGGACAGTTGGAGAAGGGCGATTGGGAAGTTTGTGGGAGAAAGAAAAGTAAGACAAAAAAGTTTGTAACGTTCGTAACGTTTATAACGTAAAGCAAATGTACGAAACAAAGAGGACGGTGGACGGAAGACAGAGGACAGTAGGCTGAGGGTCAGAAGGTCAGATGCTCAGTAAGGCGGAAGGTTAGAGGGTTGGATGCTTGGATGCTTGGATGCTTAAATGCCAGCAAAGATGAGATGATGCGCGGAAGGGCAGTAATGAAGAGGGCTGAGGACGGAAGACGGAAGACGGAAGACAGAAGACAGATGACAGTAGTCAGTGGACAGAAGAAGGCGAGCAGAACATTAAACAAAGGGATTAAATATGAGAAGAACAATGCAGGCGGTAATGATGAGTTTGGCGCTTATGCCGGGATTACTTTTCGGGTGGCAGATAGATAGTGAAGTAAAGATAACAACCGGGGGAAGCTGGAGCAGCCCCGCTTGGTCTCCAAGGGGAGAATATTTTTGCGCTATAGACGGAGCAGGCCGCCTGGTACTCTTTGACGCGGCAGGAAAAGTTGTGAAAGTGAAGGAGGCTTCCGGTTTTGAAAATCCAAAGTGGTCTCCCGACGGCTCCTATATCGCGGCCTCGTTTGCTTCAAAAAAAAGGCCGCTGGCAATCATTTCGATTCCGGAACTTGGCGCGGAATATAAATCCCTGGGCGTGTATGACACCGCCTGGCTTTCAGACAGCAAAACTATCTATTTTTATCACTGGCAGAAAAGACCTCACGACGTGCTCTCAAAAATAATGGACGTGTCTGTGGGGAGCAGCGGCGAGAACGATTATTTTGACCTCATAAAGGACAAAAACGCCCTTAAGAGTTTTACCTGCTCGCCCAAAGAGGAAAAAGTCGCGTTTATTCAGGTAAACGCAGGGGATAACAGGTGTCTGTATGTGGCAGATCTGGCTCTGACAGAAAAAAAATCCATTGCAAGCGGCCTTTTGGGCGAAAGTCTCTCCTGGTCGCCGGACGGCAAATATGTCTGGACCGGAGCGGAGATTGTAAATGTTGAGAAGAAAGAGGTTGTTTCAACCGGAATGCCCTTTACCCGTTTTGCCCAATGGTCTTCCGACGGGAAAAAAATATTTTATTCGAAAGAAACCGTCAAGGATAGCATTATCATAGACGGGGATCCGGCTTGTTTTGATTTTGCTGCCGGGAAAGAAGAGATTATCAACTCGCCTGACTTTAGTGAAAGTTTTGCGTCATATTCTTCTGACTTAAAGAGCTGCGCAGCCGTGGATGCCAAGGACGGGAATTTACTGCTCATCAAATTTAAATAGCGCGGATTAAGGGAATATTATGGAAAAACCGAAGATTTATGTCCACCGGATGGGGCCCTGGTATTCATTCTATATGGACACAGCAAATGAAGAACTGCTTGCCTCGTTTTCAGAACCGGTAAATGAGCGCGACAGGGAAGCCCCGTTTACTGCCGCCGAACTGATCTCAAGGATGGCCGGCTGTTCCGCGATACTTTCCTTAAACGGAACCGGAGCCGAAGAAGAGATTGCCTACGAAACCTTGAAAGCCGTCAATACCATACAAATAATCAGCATCTCCCACTGGTGGGGGCAGTTCTCGGATGTGCCTTCCGGTTCAGGGATTACGGTGATAGAGGGCTCGAACGCGAATACTGTCGCTGTCGCCGAGTGGGTGCTGGCCTGCGCGCTTTCGGGAGTAAGGAAAATAGAAACTTTCAGCCGCAGGCTGAAGAACGGGTCAGAATGGGGCGAGCCGAGAAGAGACGCAGGAATGCTTGCGGGAAGCGTTGCCGGTATTATAGGGCTTGGAAGGATTGGAAGTCAGGTCTCAAAGTATTTCAAGGCAATGGGAGCGGAAGTCATAGTTTTTGACAAGTACTGTGCTCCAAGCCGGGCCAGGGAGCTCGGAGTTAAGCTGGTCACGCTTGAGGAAGCGCTTAAGGTGGATGTGGTTTCTCTTCATCTTCCGGTAACCGATGAAACGAAAGGGATGCTCGGCAGCCGTCACTTAGCGATGATAAAGGACGGAGCCGTGTTTATCAATTCGGCGCGCGCCGCGCTCTACGAGGAAGCGGTTCTTATCGAAGAACTCAAAAGGAAACGCTTCTGCGCGTATCTTGATGTTTTTGAAAATGAGCCGCTGCCTTTAGCACACCCATTTCGGACAATGGAAAATGTGACTATCACGCCGCATATAGCCGGAGATAACAAGCAAATGTTCCTCCGCTGCGGAAGGGAAGCTATCCTGACACTAAAGAAATATTATGAAGATATTACATAAGTTGTCGTAATAACCTTCTACTTTCAGCGTTAACAATAAAAACTTGACAAAGAAAGAGGGCAGTAGTAATATCTATATGTAAGTTGTTTGATTCCGCAGTCAAGGGAAGCAGGTGTAAATCCTGCGCACTCCCGGTGCTGTAAGAGGGTACGAAATCCACAGGCGAGCGAAGTTTGCTTGCCGGCCACTGCCGAAAGGCGGGAAGGCGGAGAGTAGGTTTGATCCCTCAAGTCAGAAGACCTGACAGCGGAAAAATAGAAACGGCATCCCCCGAGGAAGGGGAGGGCGGTTTTTTTATTTAACGGAGCCAAGAAATCAGGGTGCAGCCCCGTAAGGCATTTTGCCTTGCGGGGTTTTTTGTTTTTTAATTAGAATGATTAGAAAAAGAGATTACGCAGATTAGAGTGAGCATGGATTGAAACCGAGAAATCTATTTTTGTAATCTGAGTAATCAAACAATTCTTGTTGAGAAGTTGATTAAAGGGATCAGCGAAAGCAATTACGCAGATTAGAGTGAGCGGGGTTTAATCTGTGTAATCGGTTTAAGTAATCCGTGTAATCATTTTTGTTTTTTAAGCGGGACGCCTATCCCGCTTATTGGGTGCGGCGGAGGGCTGTGATGGCCCTTCGCCACCCTCCCTTAAAGGCGGAAGGTTAGAGGGCTGGAAGGTTAGAGGGCTGGAAGGTTGGAAGGTTGGATGATTGGACGTTGGAGTGAAGGAGCCTGAGGACGGAAGACGGTAGACAGAAGGGCAGATGCTCGGATGCTTAAAGGCCAGCATGGCTGGAGGAAATGGGCGTGTGGACGGAGGACCGTTAGAACATTTGAGTCTTTAATTAGCAATCAGCAATCCGACGGAGTCGGCGGAGCGGCAGACGGATGAGGGAAATGCAAAAGAAAAAACTAAACATAGGGATAGCGCTGTGGAATCTCAACGCGAAGAACCTCGCCGAAAAGATTGACAAGATCGCGGGCTGGGGTTTCAACTGCGTGAGTTTCCTTGGCGGCTACTTTGAGGATGAATTCGCGGCGGATATCGCGGCAAGAATTAAGAAGCACGGGCTTAAAGTAACATTTCATCTCAGCTTCTTCGGGAAGAATAAGGAGAGGGCATTAAGGGAGCTTGACGGCAGGATCGAACGCATAACTACTCTTCTGAAGACCGGAAAGATAAAACGCAACGCCAAATGCATCTGTTTTGATCCGGCGTATTTTTACAAAAACAAGACAGTCTCTATAGACTATGAAACGACTATCGCGGCGCTTAAGAAGCTGGACGGAAAGGTTCCCGGAATAAAGATAGGCGTCGAGAACTGGATCCTTAATTCTCCGGCGCAAGAAATGAGGCGCATAAAAACGGGTATAGGCGGGGCTAAGAGCGGGATGCTTTTGGACCTGGGTCATTTGAATATCGCTTTCAGGCAGGGGTTGATAAAAGAGCTGGACTATCTTTCCTACTTCAAGGCGCTACCGTTCAAAATAATAGAACTGCACATTCACGATAATGACGGGGAAACAGATCTGCATCTGCCGCCCGGGAGAGGAAACACTGAATTTAAAAAGATTTTCAAAGCGTTAAAAGAATCCGGAAGGCTGTCAAAAAACGTAATCCTGACTTTCGAGATAAAGCCGAGGCTGAAGGACATAAAAATAACGGACAGAAAAAAGATGGACGAGGTCCTGCGGTCAAAAAAATTAATAGAGAGGCTGTACCAGAAATGAAAGCAAGAGTTATCAAATACATAAGCCTGGGGCTGGTCTTTATGCTGGGTTGCGCTGCTGCCGGTATATTTATAGGAAGCGTAGGGCTGCCCGCGAAAGACGTTTTCAACATATTCCTTTCTAAGGTTCCGCTTCTTGGCGGGCATATCCCGCACACCTGGCAATCAGGTGTTGAAGACATTCTACTGAAACTCCGCCTGCCGAGGGTAATTCTTGGGCTTTTTGTGGGCGCTTCTCTCGCGGTTGCGGGCGCGGTTTTTCAGGGGTTGCTTAGAAACCCGCTGGCAGAACCCTATTTGCTCGGGATATCTTCGGGAGCGGCTCTCGGTACCGCTCTGGTCGTACTGCTGAATATTCCCTTCTATCTGCTCTTCATTCCCTCAATACCTCTCGCTGCTTTTTGCGGCGGACTGGTGTCAATGTTTCTCGTTTATGCGTTAGCCAGGACAAAGGGAAAGCTTCCGGTGCAAACACTCCTTCTTTCAGGCGTTGTCATAAACTTTTCCTTTTCCGCAATAATAATGCTCTTCATTACCGTGAGCAATAAGGGGCTGGCAGAGATAACTTTCTGGATGCTGGGTTCTCTCAATAACGCGAATTTCGCGCTCCTTCCATATATTATAGGCGGCTGCACTCTGATAATGGGAATCATCTATCTGTTTGCAAATGATCTTAATGTTATTTCAATGGGAGAAGAGACCGCGGTGTATCTCGGAGTAGCCGCGGAGAAAGTAAAGAAGCTTATGTTTGTGCTGACCTCGCTTTTAACGGGCCTTGCGGTCTCGGTAAGCGGGCTGATAGGTTTTGTCGGGCTGATCGTTCCGCATATTGCCCGCCTAATAGCCGGGCCCGATCACCGGGTGCTTCTGCCTTTCGCGGCGCTCCTTGGCGCGGGATTTTTGGTTCTTGCCGATGTGCTCTGCAGAACGCTATTTTCTCCGGTTGAGATTCCGATCGGCGTAGTTACGGCAATACTCGGGGGTCCGTTCTTTCTGTATCTTCTAAAGAGGAAAAAATGACAGCTGCGCTTGAAGCTAAAAACATAATATTCGGCTACGGAGAAAAGAAGGTGCTGAAGAATGTTTCCTTTTCCGTAGCGGAGAAGGATTTTACGGGTATCATTGGTCCGAACGGCTCAGGCAAATCGACGCTGCTGAAAATACTGAGCAGGAGCTTGCAGCCGGGTTCCGGGTCCGTGCTTTTTAACGGGAAGGATATATTTAAACTGGACACAAAACTCGTGGCAAGCAAAATAGCAATTGTCCCGCAGGAAGAACTGAGTATTTTCCCGTTTACGGTATTTGAAACGGTGCTGATGGGAAGGGCCCCCTATATCAGCAGATTCTCGTGGGAAAGCCGCGAAGATATTTCAATTGCCGAATCCGCGATGAAACTGGCTGATGTAAAACACCTGCGCGACAGAAACCTCGACGAGCTTTCTGGGGGAGAGAGGCAGAGGGTTTTGATAGCAAGGGCGCTGGCTCAGATGCCAAAGATTCTTCTGCTGGATGAGCCTACCTCTCACCTGGATATCAACCACCAGTTTGACATTCTGGAGCTTATCAGAAAGCTCAATGAAAACGCGGGTATTACAGTGCTTATGGTCTCTCATGACATAAACATAGCGGCAAAATACTGCAAAGAGCTCGTGATGCTGAAGGACGGAAAAATCTTCAAACACGGGCCTTCTTGCGAAGTCATCACGAAAGAAATAATAAAGCAGGTTTATGGGGTAGATGTGCGGCTAGTGAAATTCCCGGGCGCGAAGACTCCCGCTGTACTTATTTAAAGGTGATTAGAGGGATTAGGAAAGGAGATTACGCAGATTAGAGGGGGCATGGTTTAATCTGTATAATCGGTTTTAGTAATCTGCGTAATCATTTTAATGGAGGAGAGATGTTGAAGAAAGGTCTTGTACAAGTCTACACCGGAGACGGAAAAGGGAAGACCACCTGCGCATTCGGACAGGCCTTAAGGGCTGTCGGGCGCGGATTAAAGGTCTGCATTTTCCAGTTCCTGAAAGATGAGAAACTCGGCAGCGGGGAAGTAATCGCTTTTGAAGCCTTTAAAGACAGCGTTCGGATTGTGCGCGGCTGCCAGACTCATCCTATGCTTGCTAAAAAAGAGCAGCCGTCCCTTAAGGAAGAAATACTTGAAATGGTCGCAGAGGTTAAGCAGGTCCTGGCTTCCGGGAAATATAATATGGTAGTGCTTGACGAGATAAATAACTGCGTTGATAGCGGGTTGTTGGAAGTCAAAAGATTAGTAGAAATCATAAAGGTAAAGCCGGCGCGCACCGAACTGATACTTACGGGAAGGGGCGCAGCGAGGGAAGTCGTAGAACTTGCGGATCTGGTTACGAATATGTCGCTGGTGAAGCATCCGTTTAAGGCGGGAGTGAAGGCGAGGAAGGGGATAGAGTACTAAAAAGTCAAAAGTTTGTAAAGTTTATAAGGTTTGTAAGGTTAATAAGGTATGAGTATTTAATTAGTAATCAGTAATCATCAATAAGCAATCCGACGGAGTCGGCGGACAGAGGACAGAGGACAGTGGGCAGAAGACGGCATGTCCTAGGGATCTTTAATTAGTAATTAGAAATCATCAATCAGTAATCCGACGGAGTCGGCGGACGCGCAGTAGAATAAAAATAGCAAACATAATCTGAGTAATCGAACTTTCTAAATCCGTGTAATCATTTATCAAAGGAGACGAAATGAAGATAGGGAATACGGAAGTAAATATAGAGGAAATTGATACGGCCTCATATAGTAAGACTCAGAAGCGGCTTGACAGCCTGACAAAACCGGTTGGAAGTTTGGGCAGGCTTGAAGATTTGGCGAAGGAAGTTGTTGCTATCACCGGGAAGGAACGTCCTTCTCTCAAGCATAAAGTCATTTTCACAATGGCTGGTGATCACGGAATATGCGATGAAGGCGTATCCGCTTTTCCGAAAGAGGTTACCCCCCAGATGGTAATGAATTTCATTCAAGGCGGCGCTGCGATAAATGTGCTCGCGAAGCATGTCGGCGCGAAGGTCGTAGTTGTTGATATGGGCGTTGCTTCGGACATCAAGAACGCTCCGGGCCTTGTGATAAGGAAAATAGCTTATGGAACAAAGAATTTTGCGAAAGGACCGGCGATGAGCAGGGAAGAGGCCGAGAAATCCGTTGAAGCCGGGATAAAGCTTGTGATGGAGCTCCCTGAGGTTGATATTCTGGGGACCGGCGATATGGGAATAGGCAATACCACGCCTTCCGCCGCGATAACCGCTGTAGTTACCGGAAAGAGCGTTGAAGAAGTTACGGGCAGGGGCACCGGTGTTGATGACGCGGGGCTTAAGAAAAAAGTTGCCGCCATAAAGAAGGGAATTGAAGTAAACAGGCCGGACGCAAAAAACGGGCTGGATTTGCTTTCGAAAATAGGCGGTTTTGAAATAGGCGGGCTCGCGGGCGTAATCCTCGGCGCGGGAATGAGAAAGGTTCCGGTGGTCGTTGACGGTTTTATCTCAACAGCCGCGGCGATAATTGCCGTGAACATCGAACCTAAAGTGAAAGGCTATATCATACCTTCGCATATGTCCGTTGAAGGCGGGCACAAATACGCCCTTGCGTATCTCGGCAAGAAAGCAATAATTGATTTTGATATGAGGCTGGGAGAGGGAACGGGCGCGGCGCTCACGATGAATATTATTGAAGCGGGGTGCAAGATTCTCAATGAGATGGCGACTTTTGAAAACGCGGGAGTAACTAATAAGGAATGATGATAAGAAGGTTGGAGGGTTGGATGCTTAAAAAACGGCAATAACTAACCCTCTAAACATCCAACCGTCCAAGCATCAAAACGGAGTGATTTTATGAAAAAGTTTATTTTTATCACCGGGGGAGCGAGGAGCGGCAAGTCCGCTTTTTCGGAAGCTGCGGCAACAGCGCTCGGGAAAGACCTTGTCTATATAGCGACCATGGAGGCCCTTGACGGGGAAATGAAACTCCGGATAAAAAAGCACATCAGCCGCAGGGGACAAGACTGGAAAACCATAGAAGAGCCATTGAGGGTTGTTGAAACCCTGAAGAAAAACGACAAAGTCGGCAGGGTTTTTCTGCTCGATTGCCTGACTCTTTTTATAAGCAACCACATGTTGAAGGGCGCGTCCGAGAGTGGCCTGGAGAAAAAGGCAAAAGAACTTGCGCGTTTCTGCAAGTCCTGCAAGGGCTCGGTCGTTATTGTATCAAACGAAGTAGGAATGGGGCTGGTGCCGGACAATCCGCTCGGAAGAAAATTCCGCGACGCCCAGGGAATTGCGAACAAGATAATGGCGGCAACAGCGGATGAAGTTTATTTTTTAGTGTCGGGGATAGCAATAAAAATAAAAAGTTAATAACGTTCTTAACGTTCGTAACGTAAAGCAGCACATCCGGCGGTTGCCTTACGTTATAAACCTTATAAACGATACAAACGTTATAAACGACTGTTTTTTGAGGGGGTTATTTGCTTAAACGAATGTTACTTTCAATCCAATTCCTCACCCGCCTTCCCGTTATCGTTCCGGGGGAAGCGAATGAGGCTGACATCGCGGGCTCGGCGGTCTTTTTTCCGCTTGCGGGCCTGCTTATAGCAGGTATCCTGGCGGGAGCTTACTTCCTGCTCTTCTCGGTCCTTCCGGCCTTTGTCGTTTCAGTGCTGGTGCTGTTCATATATATAATTCTCACAGGTTCTCTTCACCTGGACGGATTTGCGGATACCGTTGATGGTTTTTACGGAGGAAGGGACAAGGAAGGAATACTCAAAATAATGGATGACAGCCGCATCGGAGCTATAGGTGCCGTCTGGCTTTTTACGGTGATAACCCTCTTTATTGCGTTATTCACCTATCTCTCAAAAGAACTTGTCCCTGCACTGCTCTCGGCAATAGTATTAGGCCGGACCGGCGCGGTACTTCTCATGTATTTTTCCAAGCCGGCAAAAAAGACAGGCCTTGCCGGAATGTTTTGCGGCAAGATAACTTTTCTTCAAGCGCTTTTAGCTTACCTGATAGCGGTCTGTATCTGCGCGGCGCTCGGCTGGAAAGCTGTCGCCGGTCTTTTTATCGTTACCATTCTTTCCGTCATCGCGGCGAAATACTTTCATAAGAAACTCGGGGGAATAACAGGGGACACTATAGGGTTTTCAGTAGTTTTATTTGAAGCGGTTGTGCTGATTTACTGGCTTATCAGGATATCTTAAGCAATTAGTATGTTTGGAGGAATAAAATGAAAAAGTTGCTTTTGCTTGCTCTGGTTTCAGTTTTCACGGTTTTATCAGCTGGGGAGGCTCTTAAAGAAGCGGAAAAGGACGGTTCAGCCGACAAGGTCTTTTCCCTTGACGAAGTCGTGGTAACCGGGACCAAGGCGGAAAAATACCTCCGTGATGAACCGGGAAGCGTTGAACTGGTCACTCATGATACGGTAAAAGCAAGCAGCAACGCGGGAGAAGCCGCGGCTTCCGTTTCCGGAGTGGATGTAGGACGTAACGGCGCCCTCGGGCAGACGCAAAACATGCTGATAAGGGGCGTCGCGTCGGAAGGGACGCTCATCTTGCTTGACGGCATCCCGCTTAACGGAAGTTATTCCGGGCTTGTTGATTTTTCTTCACTGGCCCTGGATAACATTGAAAGGATAGAGATAATGAAAGGCCCTGCCTCGTCGCTGTATGGAGCCAACGCCGTGGGCGGCGTGGTAAACCTAATTACAAAGTCAAAAGCCGGGAAGCCGGAATTCACGCTTGGGGAGAAATACGGGAGCTTCAATACTCATGACCTAAACCTCGGTCTTTCAGGCAAGCTGGAGCTTTTGAGCGTAAATATTGGCGGCAGCTACAAACACACCGACGGAGCGAGACCCAACAGCGCGTTTGACGCCTATAATGTTAACGGGAAAATTTCATACGAATTCATCAAGGGCAGCACGCTTGCGTTGAACGGCGGCTACTATAGCGACAAAGTAGGAAGCCCGGGTCCGTCCGGCGCTGCTTCTCCGACTGACAGGCAGGAAGACCTCCGCTACTTCGGCAATATTGAAACAAGTCTCGCCTTGACGGAGGACATGAATTTTAAGATTAACCTGTACGCGGGGAGCACAAATCAGAATTTCTATTCTGCGTCAGCAACGACCAGCACGGAAATTAACTATGACCTTAACGCCCAGTACTCCTATGACCTTGCGGGAATAAACGTAATAACTTTAGGAGCAAGGTACAGGAACAACCGGCTGAATCAAAATCTTATAGGACAGAAAGAATCAACGACCAAATCTATTTTTGCCCAGGATGTCCTTGATATGCTGGGGAATATGATATTTACGCCTTCCATAAGGCTTGACAGCGACAGCGGTTATGGCGACACCTGGAATCCGCAGGCAGCATTGGTATATAACCTTGAAGACGGATTACAGCTTAAGGGTTCCATCGGCACCTCGTTTCGAGCCCCGAACTTTTCTGAACTTTACTGGCCGCTTGATTCCTGGGGTGATGTGGGGAATCCGGCGCTTAAGCCGGAGAAAGCAACCTCCTATGATTTCGGCATAAGCTACGAGGCTGCCGGAACTCTTTTTGCGAGGGCTACTTACTTCCAAAATAATATTACCGATATGATTCAGTGGTCGCTTGATCCTTCGACATTCTTATTCACGCCCTTAAACGTCGGCAATGCGGTAACCTACGGGGTAGAAACCGAAATAAAGCTGCGCCCGGCGCCAATTGCGGAGCTCACTTTCAATTACACCTGGCTCTCGGCGAAAGACACAGGAACCGGAAAGGAGCTTTACTACAGGCCAAAGAACAAAGTTAACGCCGGTCTGAAGTTTAAGGCCTCGATATTCACTTTAGACCTGAATGCGGAATATTATGATATACGCACGGGAAATGACGCTCTGACTTATCTTGATGTGAACCTTCCGGCAGTCATCGTGTCCTCTGCGAGGATAGCGGCAAAGTTAGCCGAAGCGAGCGAACTCTTTGCGGGCGTGAGTAATCTGGAAGATGTGCGCTATGAATTGAGGAGCGGCTATCCGATGCCGGGAAGGACTTACTATTGCGGAGTGAATTATAAATTCTAATGGCAAAGAGCGCAGCCGGCGCGCGCCGGCAGGGACATATTGTATTAGCCGGAACCGAGCGGCCGGCGGGGCGCGCCTTTTTCGGAATATTCCTGGCCGGCTCGCTGGTATTTCATATTGTTTTGTATGGTTTTCTTTTAGTTCTTGAACCGGCCGGGCATCACGGCGGCGTTCAGCTCATTGAAGTTGCGTTCTCCTATAGAGGAGCGCCGGCTATTCCCGCGGTAAAAAAGCAAACTCATTCTGCAGAGCCCGGCGGACTTGCGCATAATCCCGAAAAAATCGTCAAGGCTGAAAGCAAAGCAGTTCCGGCCAATGAAGGCAAGGCGGAGGGAAGCGAGGGAAGTGCGGCTCTTTCGTCCGGTTCCGGCACCTACTTGGATGACGCGTTCGCGCTCTGGATAGCCGGAATACAGCGCAGGATTTCCTCCTTGTTGGCTTATCCGAGGCTGGCCAGGGAGAACGGCATTGAAGGGACGGCGATTGTGCGCTTCGCCGTGGATCCCGGAGGCAGGGTTCTTGACGCGCAAATAATGAACTCCTCCGGAAGTAATTTGCTGGATGCGGAGGCGCTAAGGATTGTCAGGCGCGCTTCTCCTTTTCCGCCGCCGTCAGGGACAGAAAGGAAGTATTTTTCAATGCCTGTAACATTTACGCTGAAGTAAAATGCCTAGGCTTAAGGCGGCTGTTCTTCGGCGCGGAGAACTGATATTTTTCATCAGGAGAAAAGAATGCAGAGGGCAGAAAAACTATTTAAAGTCGCGGTCTTTGTATTAGCGGCGCTCCCGGCTTTTTCAGCGGAAACGGAAAACAAAGGACTATTTCTTTTTTCGCCGCTCGCGGGCCGGCTTGCCAGCCAGGTGACTTTTACTGTCCCCAACGCTTCTGCGCAGCAGCTGAATGACACGGGCGGCTTGTACGGGATGTCTCTTCTGTATGCGGAAAAGAATTTTACCCTAGGAAGTTCCGCGGATTATTCGAGACTGGATAAGAGCTATGAGAACAATTACCTGTTCTTCACGAGATTTTACACGGGAAAGGCAGGAGAACTCCAGCCGTCCGCCGGTCTTAGCGTCGAGAATATTCATATATATACGCAGATGGCTGCCGCGGATGCGGCTCCGCTAAGCTCCCTTGATGTTGACAGTTCTATCTGGGCCTTCCACCTGACCGCGGGTCTTTCATATAAGGAAGGCGCCTTCAGAATCTCTCCGTTCGCCGGCTACTTTAACGAACAGGTAGGAACCGTGGTTTCCTCTCCCGGCATGATTGTCTCGGGAGTAAATAAGTACGGGTTCAAGGGCGTTTATTCCGACAGTCTGAACTACGCTACCGCGGGGACCAGGCTCGAAGCTTCCATTTCCCATTTCCTTCGCGTTGATTCCACGGTATACTTCAGGTTTGGAGATATCGGCCCGGCCCTGATAACGTCGAGAAACAGGATAGATTTCCTGCTCTCCAGGGAGTTTGGCCTCAGCTGCAAGATAGATTATTTCCAGGATAAGTATGAGACGAATTCCTTTGTTTCGTTTGGTCCGGTGTTTGTATTTTAATTTATGGTGCTGAAGCCGTTTCTCATTGACTTTTTTTCATAAATTGCTATACTTTCTGTACCAAAAAGATTACACTGATTAAAAGTTAGGGTTCCAACGGCAAAACAGGGGGCAAGAGATTGAAATCGCTCGGAAGACACGTTTTGGCAGAAATGTATGAATGCGACGCCGATATCCTAAACGACCACGAAAAGGTCGAAGATATTCTTATAGACGGCGCCAAAGAAGCCAAAGCGACCATTATTGAAAGCGTTTTTCACAAGTTCAACCCCTACGGCGTGTCGGGAGTTGTTGTTATACAAGAATCTCACTTCACCATTCACACCTGGCCGGAATACGGATACGCGGCGCTTGACTGTTTTACCTGCGGGGAAGAGATAAATCCCTGGGTGGCCTTTGAACATATAGCCAAAAAGCTTAAATCCAAGAACCACACTACAATGGAGATAAACAGGGGTACGCTTAATCTCAAGAACAAGGAGCTTACTCACAAGCCTATGAAGGGCTGAGAAGAAACCCTCCTGTAGCGAGCCGCCGGCTGAATGCCGGCTTTTTTTTTGCGGGGAAATACATATTGCATTTAGCTACCTATTGTGTTATATTTTCCGAAACATTAAGGTTTTGCGCCTGTTTGAAAGGCGCGAGGCCGGGTTCAAGGGCCGGAAAGAACGCCGTGTTCTGCGGTTGGCCCGGGAGAAACCTTGGAATACTCAGAGCGACAGTTAAGGACCCCGCTCTTCACCGCGGTCGTTAACTATGCCATGCAGAAAAAAATATCCTTCCACACGCCGGGACACAAGCACGGCGACGGCATTCCAAAAATGTTTCGTGACTTCGTGGGTTCAAGGATATTTGACATAGACCTGACCTTGCTTGAGGAAGTTGATTCCCTGCAAGATCCGAAGACGGTCATCAAGGAAGCGCAGAAACTCGCTGCGGAAGCTTACGGCGCGGACTACTCCTTCTTCCTGGTGAACGGCACGACTATCGGCAACCAGGCTATGATACTTTCCGTCATCAAGCCGGGGGAAAAACTAATAGTTCCTAGGAACGCGCACAAATCGGTGCTCTCGGGTGTCATTCTTTCCGGAGCGGTGCCGGTCTATGTTTACCCCAAGTACGACCGTGACCTCGGTGTCATTTGCAATGTAACGCCGAAGCAGATAGAAGAAAAGATTATTGAGAGCCCGGATGTTAAAGCGATACTGGTGACGAGCCCGACCTACAACGGGATAGCCACCGATATCAGGGAAATCGTCCGTGTCGCGCACCAGTACAAAAAGATTCTGCTGGTGGATGAAGCGCACGGTCCGCATCTAAAGTTTCACCCGGATCTTCCGCTCTCGGCTATGGAAGGCGGGGCCGATATGTGCGTCCAGAGCACGCACAAGATAATTTCCGGCATGACCCAGGCGTCCATGATGCATGCGAGAAAGACCGTGGATATCCTGAAATTAAAGCGCATTCTGCAGCTGCTGCATACTACAAGTCCTTCATATATACTAATGGCCTCTCTGGATGTGGCCAGGATGCAGATGGCGACTCAAGGCAGGGAAATTCTTTCGAAAGTTATAACTCTCGCGAACCTGGCAAGGACAGAGATAGTCGAGGCGGGTCTTGGCTGTTTCGGCAAGGAAGCTATCGGGCGGGAGGGCATCTACGATGTGGATGTCACGAAACTGACCATAGACACGAGGGCCGCGGGGAATTCCGGCTATGAAGTAGCAAAAATACTCAACAAAAAGTACGGAGTCCAGATAGAGTTCGCGGCGCCCACAAATGTGCTGGCGATTATGAGCCTGGGTAACACGAAAGAAGACATAAACCGGCTGGTAAAGGCCTTAAAGGATATAAAGAAAACCTTTACCCCGAATGAGGAACTTATAAAGAAGATAAATTCGGTGAAGGCTCCGGAGCAGGAATCCGAAGTGGTGCTTACGCCGCGCGAAGCCGCGTTCTCGGTTACAAAGAAGATACCGTTCAAGGAAGCAATAGGCATGGTGAGCGCTGAGCTTATCTGCCCGTACCCGCCGGGGATACCCGTGCTGGCACCGGGAGAAAGGATTACCAAAGAAGTATTTGAATACCTGATGTACCTGAAAAATCTTGGCAATATGATAAACGGCCAGGACGACAAGACGCTCCAGACTGTAAAAGTGGTAGCTGAAACCAAAACAGAGAACAGCAACGGCTTGTTCGAAGCCGATAAAAAAGCGGCCGAAACAAAGAAAAATTAACAGGATGCAGTTTCTCGCGTCCGGACTTAAGGAGGAACCTAAAAGTGCTTTACTGTTGCGAAGAATGCCAGAGTTATGAACAGTGCAGCGAGTCAGGGTCTCTGCTTGAAGGCTGCTGCAAAGAGTGCTGTTATTTTGAAGAATGCCACGGAGGGGAGGGTGATAATGAACAAGAAGATGAATAAAAAAGCCGGCCGAGGGAAAAAAGTGCCGTCTAAAACAAAAAAGATAAAAATCAAAAAGGTTAAAATTACCCCCAGAGCAAAACCGGCCCCCAAGGTCAGAAAACTGCTGAAATCGGAAATCAAACATTACCTGTCAATGCTGTACGAAAAGAAAAAGAATGTTCTTGAGGAACTGAACAAGCATCTTGATGACGGGAAAAAGATAGAGTTTAACGAGGTTAAAGATTCGGTCGACCTGGCTACCGACACTTACGACACGGAATTTCTCCACAACCTCTCAGATACAGAAAAGAAACTGCTGGAAGATATAGACTTCGCGATAGAAAAAGCCGAGAAAGGCGATTACGGCGGCTGCGACACTTGCGGCAAGCCGATCAGCAAGGAAAGGCTTGAAGCGCTGCCTTTCTCCAAGAACTGTATAACGTGTCAGACGAAAAAAGAGATATAGTTCCGGAACTGTATATTGTAGACGGTAATTCCTACGCCTACAGGTCTTACTATGCCATAAAGAACCTGACCACCTCAAAGGGCAAACCCGTGAATGCGGTATTCGGGTTTGCCCGTTTGCTTTTTAAGATACATAAGTCGGTAAAGCCTGCCTATGTAGCCGTGGCTTTTGATACGAAACATAAGACTTTCCGCCACGAGGCGCTCAAGGAATATAAGGCCGAGCGCCAGCCCACTCCCGAAGACCTGCTTGAGCAGATGAAAGACATTAAGGAAATGCTTTCCGTCTTCGGCATTAAGGCTCTGGAATTGCCGGGCTTTGAGGCGGATGACATACTTATGCTTCTCTCGGGAAAGGCAAAAAAAGCCGGCATTAAAACAACCATTCTGACCGGAGACAAGGATATGCTGCAGCTCGTGGACGACGGCAGGGTCAGGGTGGAAAGCGTAAATAAGGACGGCTACTATTACGACGCCGCGAAAGTTAAAGAAAAATACGGTGTAACTCCCGGACAGATGATTGATTATCTCGCGCTCGCGGGAGACGCTTCGGACAACATCCCCGGGGTGCCGGGAATAGGTGAAAAGACCGCCTCCGCACTGCTTGAAAAATATCACAGCCTTGACGGAGTGCTTGAGAACGCGCCGAAAATAGAAAAAGAAGGCTTGCGGAACCGCCTGCTTGAAAATAGGGAAATAGCTCTCCTCTCCAGGAAACTTGCGACTCTGGTGGAACCGCCGCTTGAGCTTGAAATGAACGACCTGGTCCTGAAGCATCCTGATACTCCCAAGCTTGTTGAATTCCTGAAAGGGATGGAATTTATGAGCATGCTCCGCGAAGCAAAAGAGATATTCGGAGTAGGCAGCGCTTTCGAGGGCGGACTTTTTGAGCAGGCGCCGGAGTTTGAAACAAGGGAAAGAATAGAAGTAACCGGGACAAAAGAACTCGAAACTGCGGAAAAAGAACTGAAAGGAACGGTAAATATTATATTTGCCGGCGGAAAACTCTTATTATCCTCCTCGGAAGAAAAATTCTTTTCTTTTGAGCCGTCTTTTAAGGGTCTCACTAAACTGCTTGAGGGAAAGAAGGCGGTCAGCTTCGGCTATAAAGAGTGCTGGTTGGAACTTCACAGGCAGGGGATTATTCCTCCTACGCTTGACTACGACTGCTATATAGCCGCCTATCTTCTCAATCCCGATAAGGCGAATTACGGCGCCCCGCAAATAATAAATGCCATGCTGAATATTGTGCCTGACGAGCCCTCTGTGGTATGTTTTCTAGGCAGGCTAAAGGCGGCTCTTGCCGGAGAGATAGAAAAGAGGGGTCTGGATAAACTTTTGCGCGAGGTGGAACTTCCGCTTATTCCGGTGCTTGGCGGAATGGAAGCCGCGGGCATCAAACTTGACCTCCCGCTCCTGAAGAAGATTTCAAAGGAGCTGGATGTGAAACTCGAAGGGTTGGTAAAACATATTTACCTGCTCGCAGGAGAGGAATTCAATATCAACTCGCCTCAGCAACTCTCGAAGATACTTTTTGAGAAACTGAAACTTCCGGTAGTGAAAAAAATAAAGACGGGGGCTTCAACGGATGTCGAAGTGCTTGAAGAACTTTCCGCGAAGTCTGAACTCCCTGCGGTCCTGCTGGATTACAGGCAGATATCAAAACTTAAGAACACATACATTGACGCCCTGCCTGAACTCGCCGATAAAACAACACACAAGGTTCACACCCATTACAACCAGGCGGGAACGGGCACCGGAAGACTTTCAAGTTTTAATCCCAACCTGCAAAACATTCCCATCCGGTCGGAACTGGGCAGGGAAATACGCAAGGCCTTTATCCCGTCCGAGAAAGGCTGGAGAATGGCGGCGGCGGATTATTCCCAGATAGAACTCCGAATACTCGCTCATTTTTCGGAAGACTCGAACCTGATAAGGGCTTTTAAGGAAGATGCTGATATTCATACCAGGACCGCCATGGAAATATTTGATATGGCGGAAGAGATGGTCACCTCCGACGAGAGAAGAGTGGCGAAGACAGTTAACTTTGGGATAATTTACGGCATAACGCCTTTTGGCCTTTCAAGGCAGTTAAAGATACCCGCCGCGCAGGCGAAAAAATACATAGACAGTTATTTTACAAAGTACCCGCAGGTAAAACAATTTATGGCGGATGCCGCCGAGAAGGCGAGAAAACTGGGCTACGCCGATACGCTGCTCGGCCGCCGCAGGTATATCCCGGATATCAACAGCAAAAATAAGACCGTCGCGGAAGGCGCGGCCAGGGTTGCTATAAACATGCCGGTCCAGGGTTCGGCTTCTGATATAATAAAACTGGCGATGCTTCGCGTCGCTGAGCGCCTGATAAAGGATAAGTTTAAAGGGCGCATGCTTCTGCAAGTGCACGACGAACTGGTATTTGAATGCCCGGCAGAGGAAGAAAAGCAGCTGATCGCGGCGGTAAAGCACGAGATGGAAAATGTAGTTGTTCTTAAAGTGCCGCTCAAGGTTGATATTGAATCGGGAGATAACTGGGGTGAATAGGAAAGTCATTGCCATAACAGGCGGGATTGCGACCGGGAAATCCACCGTCACCGGTATATTTGAAAAGCTCGGCGGCTTCGTCATAAGCGCGGATGAGATAGCCCATGAGGTCATACGGAAAGGAAAGCCCGCCTACCGCAAAATAATAAAAGCGTTCGGCCGGTCTATCCTTGACGGGCACGGCGAAATAATCAGACGGGAACTCGGAAAAGTCGTCTTCGGCCGCGCGTCAAGGGTGAAAAAACTCAACGGGATTACGCATCCGGAAATTATCAGACACATAAAGCAGGAGATAAAGAAGGGCGCGCGCGGGAAAAAGCTCATCATCCTTGAAGCGCCGCTTTTGTTTGAGGCAAAGTTAGAGAAGCTTGTCGGAGCCGTTGTCACGGTTTACGCCTACAGGAGCAGCCAGATAAAGCGGCTGGCAGCGAAAGGATACAGCCGCGAAGACGCTGTTGCCCGGATAGAAGCCCAGATGCCGCTTCCGGAAAAGATGCTAAGGTCGGATTATGTGGTTTTTAATACTGGAGCCAGGAAGAATCTCCTTCCGCAGGCGCGTACAATAATTAATAAGGAATTAAAAATAGTTTAATTACACCGATAAAAACGGATGGACTATCTCTGTAACCGGTTGAAAATAGGTGTCATCAATCTATTATTTCAGCAGCCTATTCAACTCTTTCTTCAATTGGCCTGCATTCCTGAAATGTACCGCGGGAAAGCCAAGAAGGTGCGCGGCCTCGGCGAGTTCCGGGAAATCATCAACATATACGCATTCCTCTTTTTTCAAGCCTAATTTATTTACCGCTTCCATATATATTCGGGGATGCGGTTTCATAACGCCTGTTTTGTAGGAAAGGACCGTGTTGTCGAAAAAAGCAAGGAAGGGAAAAGTTCTTTTACACCATTCATAGTGCAGGACGTTGGTGTTAGAGAGCAGGCAAAACCTGAACCCTTTCTTTTTTAAAGAAGTGTAAAGCGCGGCCGTATCTTTCTTCAACGTAAAGATATCCGCGAAGACCCGCTTAAATTCTGCGAAAGACATTCTTAAACCCGTGCCTTTCCGCACATGCTCATAAAGCTCTTTCGGGGAAAGCCTTCCTGTGTCAAAGCGGGTGTCCATTTTAGACATGTAGATGAAATTATGCATTTCTTTTTCGGTCAAGGCGCTCTTTTGGGAAAGCAGGCGCGTGCTTTTATGATGGTCGTAATCTACGACCACTTTGCCGAGGTCAGAGATGATGGCTTTAATCATTTTGCTCCGGAAAAACTTTAAGTGATTACGCTGATTAGATAAACAGATTACGCAGATTATACCATCTTTAGTTAATAACAGAAATATCAAAAATGATTACGCGGATTCAGCAAACAGATTACGCAGATAAAAGAATTCTTTAATCCGTGTAATCGTATTTCCATAATCTGCGTAATCACCATGCTTTTCGAGCGCTTTTGCTTGAAAACAATCTGAGTTAGTGATAATATCTCACGAGTATCGCGCGCGCAGCGGTTTGCCGCAAAAGGAGCAATAATGGCAAATGAAACTATTTTCAAAAGGTACGAAGGCAATCCTATAATAAAGCCGGAAGAAGTGAAAAACGCAAACAGCGTTTTCAATTCTGCAGTCGTAAAATTCGGAAAGGGCTATGCAGGAGTTTTCCGGGTTGATACAACAAAGCTCTTCAGCGAGCTGCATGCCGGCTGGAGCCAGGACGGCATAAACTGGAAGATAGACGACAAGCAGATAGATATGAAAGGCAACACCTCCAAGAACTACAAGACAGCATCCTGTTATGACCCCAGAGTTACCCTGATTGAAGGGACTTATTATGTAACCTGGTGTTATTATCCCGCGGGCATTTCCTGCCATATCGGCGTAGCGAAGACAAAGGATTTCAAAACCTTCTTCCAGATTACCGAGATAATGCTTCCCTATAACAGGAACGCGGTTTTATTTGAGGGCAAGATAAACGGCAAGTTTGCCTGCCTTAACCGCCCGAGCGATCCCTTTCATACATCCTTCGGAGAAGTTTTCTACGCGGAAAGCGATGACCTCATCCACTGGGGCAACCATAAATTCGTGTTCGGCGCCGCAGGCGGCTGGCAGAGGTCGAAGGTCGGTCCCGGACCGGCTCCGATAAAGATCAAAGAGGGTTGGTTAATGATATATCACGGCGTCCGCATTACCTGCAGCGGCTACATCTATTGCATGGGCGGCGCAATTCTTAACGGGAAAGAGCCGTGGAAGGTGAAATACAGAGCGCGCCCGTACCTTCTCGCTCCGTCAACTCAATATGAAATGGTAGGCGATGTGCCGAATGTTATATTCCCCTGCGCCATGCTGCACGATAAAAAGACCGACAAAGTAAGCATCTATTACGGCGCGGCGGATACGGTAGTCGGTTTGGCAACTGCCGATATGGGGGAGTTAGTTTCTTGGATAAAGAAGAATTCGGATTGAACAAAAAACGTTCATAACGTAAAGCGGGAAGATGAAAAACAGGGGTGGCGGGAGCTGCCCCTTTTTCTTGTTAAAGACTTGTCTTTGGCGTATATTGTAATTATGTCTTTCCACAAAGGAAAAAAATGAAAATACGCTCCTTATGTTTGCTCATTTTGTTTTTGGTATCGGGCGCCATCGCCGCGGAAAAACTTGAACTGCAGAAAACAACCGAGCAGCCGGGCGGAAAGGGAAACAAGCTCTTCATCTTCACGCACAAAGCGGTTGAAGGGATGGATTCCCCGGGCTATGTAAAACAGGGGTACGAATACCACTTGACGATAAGCCTGCCTGCCGGGTACAGGGAAAATGCTGCAGCGCCTTTTCCGGTACTGCTCTGGCTGCACGGTTTTGGAGATAAGTGGGACCAACTACAAAAGGCGGCGGACTGGTTCCCGGGAATGATAGTGATTATTCCAAACGATCCGTTTGGAACCTGGTTTTACGGCTATTCAGATCAATTGCCGGGAGGAGATGCTAACAGCGGAACGGTTGTAAATTACACCGAGCGCAGGCTCCTGGCCTATTTAGAATATGTTCTCAATAATTACAAAGCCGACAGGAACCGCGTTTTTGTGCTGGGCGGCTCCATGGGCGGAACCGGGGCAATTTCTTTGGCGCTCAGATATCCTGAAATCTTTGCAGGCTCCGACTCAAGAAAGGGCGCGGCAAACAGAAAGCATTGCAAGTGGAAGAGTCAGTGTGAAAGTATCTGGGGTTCCTCGTCGGGTGGCATCCTGAATAAGGAAGGCGTTAAGGTCTGGGACTGGCAGAATATGGCCTGGTATGCGTCAAAGTTTCACAAGAAGAGCACCTGGCTCAGAACTTTAAACGGAAAGGAAGATGTTTCTATCCCGTATCGCCAGTTAGCGGGCCCGCCCGGAGTCAAACCGATGAGCTTCTACAAGGCGATGGAGGAGTTCAAGATTGGGCACCAGTGTTTCTGGGACGGCTCTTCTCATACAAAAAGACCGGAGACTCCATTTATTCAGGAAGATTTCTGGGACCCGTTTACGGATGAAGAATGTTTTCTACGTCTTGATCTTTCCTTTCCTGCGTTCAACCATTTTTCGGCGGACGATGACCCGGGAACGGGAGCCGGTGATGCCGTCGGAAAAGACGACCAGCTCGGCGACAATACTTACGACGGCGATAAGAACGGCGGGTTAAACAGATTCCTGAGATGGAACAGCAATACCATAAAGGATGCGCCTGAAGAGTATTCAATAGAGATAAAGCTGTCCGCGGGAAAGGACGGGTATAAAGGAAAAGGAATTGAAGCCGTGGATGTCACACCCCGCAGGCTTCAACAATTTAAACCGCAGCCCGGCGCGGCGTATTCCTGGACTTCTTCAACCGGACAATCAGGCGAGGTTACGGCAGATGCTGACGGGTTAATCACCGTGGCGTCAGTAAAGGTCACATCGGAATGGACAAAGCTAAGCGTTAAGCCGCAGAAGTAAAATATCTTCCTGATAGAAAGTAAATATAGGTTTGATATAATGAAACATGCGGATAACGGTAATTGGCGGAACGGGACATATTGGAACCTATCTTGTGCCGAAGCTCGTTGAGCTGGGGCATGACGTAACTGTGGTTTCCAGGGGAAAAAGGGAGCCTTATCGCCCTGATCCGGCCTGGAATTCCGTAAAGACGCTGAATATTGACCGCTCCCGCGCGGAGAAAGAAGGAATATTCGGAAGGCAGATTGCAAATACAAAGGCAGATGCGGTCATTGACCTGCTCTGCTTTACGGAAAAAAGCTGCAGGGAGCTCACCGCAGCGCTCCGGGAAATGACCGGACACCTGTTGCATTGCGGAAGTTTGTGGGTCTTCGGGCACAGCGCGGTCGTTCCTGCGTCGGAAGAAGAACCGAAAACCCCAATTTGCGAGTACGGAAAAGAAAAGCTGGCCATTGAGAAATACCTGCTCGGCGAAGCTGGCGCAAAAGGCTTTCCAGCAACCGTACTGCACCCCGGGCACATATCCGGTCCCGGCTGGATTCCCATAAATCCGGCGGGGCATATTTCGCTGAACGTTTTTGAGCGGCTTGCCGGGGGCGAGGAGCTCCTGCTGCCTAACTTCGGAATGGAAACCCTGCATCACGTCCATGCCGCGGATGTCGCGCAGGCCTTCATAAAAGCGCTGATCAACAGGCCCGCTGCGCTGGGTGAAAGTTTTAATGTTGCGTCGCCCGCCGCCCTCACTATGCGCGGTTATGCAGAAGCTGTTGCGGCGCACTTTGGCAGAGAAGCAAATCTGAAATTCGCGCCTTTTGCTGAATGGGAAAAGAGTGAGACTCAAGAAGCAGCCGGAATAACGCTGGACCATATGCTCCACAGCCCGAACGCGTCCATAGAAAAGGCGGTTAAGGAACTCGGCTATGAACCAAAATATTCCTCGCTCGAAACTATTTTTGAAGCACTTGGGTGGCTTATAGAGAACGGGAAAATCCGAATCAAAAGAGAGGCATTATGAAAAAGCTGGTTGTTATACTCGCCGTCGTGGCCGCGGTTTTTTCATTCCTGCAGGCAAAACAGGGAGGCAATTATATGGACCTTCTCAAGAACATACACTGGCTTGGGCACGACACCTTTAAAATAAAAGCCGGCGGGAAAGTTATTTATATTGACCCTTTTCAGATCAGGTCGTCTGAGAAAGCCGACCTGATTTTAATAACGCATCCCCATCACGACCATTTTTCCCCGGAAGATATTTCGCAGATAAGCACTCCTGATACGCTGGTGGTTTCTATTGCCGGAGTCCTTAAGGACATGAATTGCTTGACCCAGGAAGTCAAAGCAGGAGACAAGCTTCTAGCCGCCGGTTTCAAGGTTGAGGTTATCCCGGCCTACAATATTGACAAAAAGTTCCATCCTAAAGAGGCAGGCATGGTCGGCTATATCCTTACAGCCGGCGGAGTAAGAATCTATCACGCGGGGGACACGGATCTTATCCCGGAAATGAAGAAACTTAAAGTTGATGTGGCTTTACTTCCCGTATCGGGCACTTATGTGATGACCTCCGAGGAGGCCGCGCAAGCGGCAAACCTTATAAAGCCTAAGGTTGCAGTTCCGATGCATTATGGATCAATAGCCGGAAGCGAGGCTGACGCGAAAAGATTCGCAGATAAACTTAAGGGAAAAGTAGATGTAGTGATAATGCATCGGGAAAAGTAACGTTTTTGCTAAACGGAGAGGAGAGGCTCAATGCTTGAAGACCTGAAAGGTAAAGTGTGCGCGGCGAACAAGGAACTCGTGAAACAGGGCCTGGTAATTTCTACAATAGGCAATGTAAGCGGGCGAGACAGCCGTAAAGAATATGTGGTCATTAAACCCGAAGGAGTGTCTTACGAAGAGATGACTCCTGCAGATATGGTGGTAACAGACTTAAACGGGGAAGTGGTGGAAGGCCTTCACCAACCGTCCGGGTACATTCACGCGCATTGTTTTGTTTACAAGCACAGGAAGGATGTCGGCGGGATTGCTCACACGCATTCCCCTTACGCCACCAGTTACGCCGTGCAGGGAAAGCCAATCCCGGCATTGCTTATTCCGCAGGTCGCGAATTTCGGCGGAGATATTCCTGTAACACAAAAATACGATATGAAGCAGAAGTACGGCATAGGTTCCGCGCTGGTCAAGGCCATGAAGAATAATAACGAGAAGGCGGTTATTTTGAACAGGCACGGGGTCTTCACCTTTGGCAATGACTCCGCAGAAGCGGTAAAATACGCCGCGCTCGTGGAAGACCTAGCAAAAACCTACAGGGCGGCCGGCAAATAATGGAACTAATTGATGTCCACGCGCATTTCTTTCCCGACAATATCGCTCCTGCAACTATAGATTTTCTGGAAAAAGAGGCGGACATAAAGGCATTTGGGGCGGGAACAGCTGCTTCGCTTCTTGAAGAAATGAAACGCGACGGTGTAACGCTTTCTATCAATGCCCCGGTGGCTACAAAGAAAGAGCAGGTCATAAGCATCAATAGAAGGATGATAGAGTTTAATAAAACAAGCAAAGAAATAATCTGCTTCGGCTCGATGCATCCCGATTTTTATCAGATCGGCAACATAGAGGAGGAGATCTCCTATATAGCGAAGAACGGCATAAAAGGCATAAAACTTCACTCCGAGTACCAGAGTTTTTATCCCGACGAAGACCGGCTCAAACCTGTCTATGAAGCCTGCGTTAAGCACCAAATAATAATTCTTTTTCACGCCGGCGTTGATTTCGCGTATGAAACGGAAGTAAAAGCGACACCTCAACGCTTAAGCGGCGTGGTTAAGCTCTCCGGATTGAGAACGATTCTCGCGCACTTCGGCTCCTACAGGCAGTGGGACGAGGTTATGAAATATCTTTCAGGGACTCCCGCGTATTTTGACACCGCGTATTCCGCGGAGGTTGCGCCGGAAACCTGCAGAAACTTAGTCAAGTCGCACGGGGAAGATAAGATACTTTTTGGGACGGATTTTCCGTGGCAGACGGCCGCGATGGTAAAGGGGATGTTGGAAAGGTCGGGATTATCTAAGGACGCGTTGGAGAAGATATACTGCAAAAATGCAACAAAACTGCTTGGTTTGCAGTAAGCACGAAATCACCTATGCCTAAATCACAAATTCCAAGCACCAAATCCCAAATAAAATAACAAAAATAAAACTGCAAAATAACTTTTAAATGCTTTGTTCTTTTGTATTTTGGTCTTTATTTGGTGCTTGGTGCTTGTGATTTGGTGCTTAATAATCGCCGTAAATCCCGCCTTTTCCGTTGAAAAACCCGGTCAGCGTTTATATAATCAGATATGGATATAAAAATGTGGGGCGAAGCGCTGACAGTAATTCCCAGGGTGGATAAAGAACGCTGGGAAAAGCTTGATATCATATCAAAATGGCTGATTTCTACAAGAGCGGCCGTGCTAATAATGACCCTCCTTTCGGCCGCCATCGGCGGAATTCTTGCCTATATGGACAGGACGGCGCACGGCCATAAATTTGATTTTCACCTTCTGGTTATCTGCGTCCTCGGCCTGGTGATGGCCCACGCAGCAAATAACATTTTGAACGACATAGTTGATCATTTTAAGGGCGTGGACAAGGGAAATTACTACCGCGCTCAGTACGGGCCGCAGCCGCTTGAACACGGGCTGATGAGTTTCAGGGAACTCTTCATTTATTTCTTTATCACCGGCTTCATTGCTTTTACCGCGGGCGTTTACCTGGTTTATCTTACCGGCTGGACAACCCTGTGGCTTTTTGCGGCGGGTTCATTCTTCCTGCTCTTTTATACCTGGCCCCTGAAATATTTTGGTCTCGGAGAGATAGCGGTGGTAATTGTCTGGGGCCCGCTTATGATAGGGGGCACGTACTTTGTCTGCTCGGGCGCCTGGAGCTGGCAGGCCTGTCTAATCTCGCTGCCCTACGCGCTCGGAGTCACAACCGTGCTTTTCGGAAAACACATTGACAAGCTCGAACAGGATAAAGAAAAGAAGGTCAGGACGCTTCCGGTTATTGTTGGGGAAAAAGTTTCAAGGTATTCGGTGATAGCGATGATGGCCCTGCAGTACGGGATAGCTTTTTTTCTGGTCTTTCGCGGGTATCTTGCCCTCGCGCTGACCGCCTTCTCGCTGAATATGTTTGTCGCGGTTGCAGGGATTTATCTTAAGAAAAAACCGGAAAGAGAGCCGGAAAACTATCCCAAAAATACCTGGCCGCTCTATTTTGTCGCTTACGCCTTCCAGCACAACAAAAGATTCGGCCTGCTTTTTTTCGCGGCGCTTCTGCTCCAGGCCTTTCTAATCCCCATCCTCAGACAGCTTGCCGGCAGCTAGACGCTTATAGCCGGACCGTGATTTCGTGTTTGCCGCCGGACTTAAACATGCCGTCCGGCGCGATAAATAAAATCCTTCCCGAAACCTTATCTTTTTCTGTTGTCTTGACCTCTTTTCCGTCAACCTGCATGCTCTTGACCGAGCATTCGGACGCATCGGGATTTATAATGGCAAGGTGAACTGCCGCTCCGAGCCAGTTGAAATTCGCTTCAATTTTTTTAAAGTGTTTTGGGATGCAAGGGTCAATTGCCAGGCCGCAAAGGAGCGGCCGGATGCCATACATCCAGTCATATACCATCCGAAGTCCATAGGCAATGCTGCCGGTGAGAAAGTTCATGCCTCCGCGGAAGGGATATCCGGGAAGTTCCTGCCAGCAGTTAACCACTCCGTAAGGAGGGGTCATTGCGAGTTTCAACGGATGCCTTTCCTGGTCGTAAGGCAGAAGGTACTGGATCACGTCAAAGAGCCTGTCGCCTTTTCCGGCGGAAGCCAACCCTCTGCCAAGGAATCCGTGAGAGCCGTGGTTGTAGGCGGTAGCGTTCTCGGAGCGGAAAGCCGTGAGATCCCCGCTGCCGACTCTTCCGGTGTTCGCAATCGGTTTCTTTCCCATCGGCGGCCAGCAGAGGCGGTAACCCGCGCTGCATTTCAGTTTGTCCATCTCGCTCATCAGGTTCTCAACAAGTTCAGGTATTGCGACACCGGAACTTAAGGCGAACCAGTTTGCCGGACCGTAAAGTCTGCGCTCGCCGTCCGGGTCCTTGTCTGAATAGAGCCAGGCGCCGTCATCATTGAAAACGCTGTTAAAATAGCCTTCTTTGTTCAACGCGTGTTTCAGGAGAGCGTTTTTGAGCTCCTCCATTTTTCCGGAATAAAGAGAGAGCAGGGTTTTAATCTCGCCGGCAGGAAGCAGCCCATGGTATTTTTCCCTGCTTGCGAGCAATTCCAGAAGAGAGGAGAGCTGCCGCAGTGAAATAATGATCTGATTTGTTACCGTAACGCTTTCGCCCCGTCCCTTTACGCCGGCCCGGTTGAGCGCGTCAAGCCAGTCGCCCTCCCCTATCTTGCAGAGGCCGTGCTCCCCGATGTTTGCGGGGTTTAAGTAGTACTCCGCCGCTTTAAGCGCATGAGAGAGAACCGTATTTTCTTCGTCGCTTTCAAGCCAGGGAAGTTTTTCCGAAAGAAGAGCAAAGTCTCTGGTAAAGCAAAGATATTCATAGAACAGTTCAATGAGGAAGTTCCCTGCGTCTACATAGTTTCGCAGGTCGTGAATCCCTTTTCTTCCTTTAGCCGCTATCCCTCTTGGTATCCAGCCGTCCTGCCGCTGGCACGAAAAGAGAGTTTTGATAGTCTCTTTCGCCCAGTCCGGATTTAGCGGTATCATAGCCGTGAAATCATTCGCGGCGTCTCTGCAGCCGCGCATCCCCGTCGGCCAGCCGCGATCAAGCGAGCAGGTCCAGTCGAGCTGGAGCGGCAGCCATTCATTTACATAACGGTTCAAAGCCGCATCAGGAGTCTTAATGGTTCTCGCGCCGAAGAGTTTCTCGTACTCTTCTTCAATTCCGTCTGTTTCTCGCCTGCATTCACGGTCGTTTAGCCACCGCGCGGGTTTTTCAGCTTGAGAAAGTTCTGGAAGCAGCCCGTCTTTATCCGGCTCAAGCATTGAGAGAACCTGCGTGAAACCGCGTGCTTCCCCCGGAGTGAAAATATATTCGTACCTACAGGCGTTTGTGTGCGGATATCCTGTGTGCAGGTTCCCTTTATCATATATACCCCACGGGCGGGCGTCGGAAAGAGAGAGGCGGAGTTTGCCCGCGTAGATAGCTTCAGGATTTTCAAAACTGCCCTGCCCCGCAAAATCTTCATAGCGAAGTTCGGCTCCGGTAAGGTTCTCACGATCGGACCAGAGCACTCCCGTCCTTCGCTGTGTTTTGTCTCCCTTAGGGTTCATCAGCTGAAGAGATATGCCGGCCTGTTTTTCAAGACAGAAAGCGGTCTTCAAATACCATTCCGGCTTGTCCCACGACGCAGTCAGGACCGAATTGAAGAAAGGGAGAAGCGCCGGAACGGCGCTTACTTTAAGGTTTTTCTTGGTAAGATTTGAAAGGCGTACTTTCATTACGATTGCCGGTTCATCGCGCGGCACGAAGAATTCGGTTACAACTTTGAGCCCCTCGTTTTCCACGGTGTAAACCGCCTTGTGCGGGAAAAAATCGGCCCTGTAAAAATCCGGTTTTGCGGCAGGGCTTCCGGAGCCCTGAAGCGGGCGGAAGTAGTTGGTAAAACTGCCGTGTTTGAAAGACGGGGAGGAAAACCAGACAAGCCAGCTCGCGTAGCGCTGGAACGGGTCGCGGCGAAAAAGCATTATATCGCTTGGCGGTTCCGCCTGAGCGTAAACCGGGCCGTGCTGGTCGAGTTTCAGGAGCATGCGCCGGTTCTGATAGATGTATTCCCACGAAGCCGGCAGGTTCAGCGTGTCGAGCGTGAAAGAGGCTTTTGCCTTTCCAAAATGTCCGTAGCCTAGAAGCTCCAAATCTTCAAGTCTCATTTGCGCTCCAGTATTGCAGAGATGCCATAAATTATAGCAATACCGGGCGCAATCAGCAAAACAATAAACAAAAAGAGAGAAATCCCTTGAATCCGCCGCCAAAGTGTATAATAATTCATTGGAGACATCGTGTTACCTGACGGAAAGCAAATCTATTTATATTAGAGGGCGTATGACAAGCAAGACCGGGTACGTAAATGTTTTAGAGGACGGAGCGGCCGGAGACGGAATCGCCAATGACACGGGGGCTATCCAGAAAGCGATAGATACCTGCAGTCTTAAGGGCGGGACGGTCATTTTTTCTCCGGGAACTTACAGCTGCGGAACGCTTTTTCTTAAAAGCAATGTCACGCTTCACCTTTCTAAGGGAGCGATGCTTCTGGGGCGTCCCGACACCTCTTTATATCCGCATATAGCGCATAAAGTTCCTTCGACTTTGGACAAGGCCCCCTGGCGCGCGTTCATCTACGCTTTTGAACAGGAGAATATAAGTATAACGGGGGAGGGTACGATCTCTCCGAACGGCGCGCATGAGGCTTTTCAGGATCACATTGGCGACAGCCCGGACCGCCCATTCGGTATTCATTTTGTAAGATGCAAAAAAGTTACAGTGGAAGGAATCAGCCTTATCAACTCCGCTTTTTGGGTCCAGCGCTACTTTGAATGCGAAGACCTGAGAATACGCGGGATTAGTGTTTTCGCCCACGCAAATTACAACAATGACGGCCTGGATATAGACGGCTGCAAAAGAGTTGTCGTGGCTGATTGCAAAATAGATTCTTCCGATGACGCGCTCTGCTTTAAGTCCCACGGCAACAGGCCCTGCGAGGAAGTTGTTGTGACAAACTGCATTTTGAGCTCTCACGCTTCGGCCATAAAACTTGGAACCGGGTCTGTCGGCGGCTTCAGTAAAATAAATATATCAAACTGCATCATAAAACCCTCTATTGCCGAAAAAGTACACCACCCGCTGAAAGCTAAGAACGGTCTTATGGGTATAGACCTGGGCAGCGTGGATGGCGGGCGCATGGAAGATATTTGTTTCAGCAATATCCTGATAGAAGGCGTTGAAACTCCGATATTCATGAAACTGGGGAACAGGCATACAAAGGCGAAAGGAATCAAGGAACCCTCCGCGGGGACGCTGAAGAGGGTGACGATCTCCGATGTTTCCATAAACGACGCCGGCCCGGTTTCCGCTTCAATAACGGGCTATACCGGCTGCTGCATTGAGGATATTGTAATCAAAAATGTGAGCATCCGCATGGGAAGGCACAGGCCGGAGGATATTCCACAGATAGGGCTATTGAGCTCCGGTTTAAACCAGACCGGGGACAAGCTTATGGGCGGAAATTATTTGAACGATCCCGAGGGAAAAACCGTTCCGGAGAACCCGGCAGGATATCCCTTCGGAAGGATGTATGACTCAATCCTGCCATCATTCGGATTCTTTGTCCGCCATGTTAAGAATATTGTTTTTGACAACGTGAAACTTGAGACGGAAAAAGGCGATAAACGCGTTCCGTTTGTATTGAGCGATGTAGTTAATGCCGGATTTAGTAAAGTATTCGTGAAAAGAGGCTCGGAAATGTCGGAATGGAGATAAGAAGTTGCGCGGAGGCTATATGGAAAAACACGGCATGTTCTACGGAATAGGTTTCGGTTCCGCAATGGCGATGATAATTTCCTACGCGCATCTCCATTCAATACTCTGGATGGCAATTCATGGGATATTAGGCTGGTTCTATGTGGCGTACTTTATGATACTTAAGCCATATTAATTAGTCTCCGGAGAGAAAAATGAAAAGCATACTTGAACCGGCGAAAAGAATTCCGGTATTTGGAACTTACGATGTTGTGGTCTGCGGCGGAGGCCCGGCGGGAATTGCGTCTGCTATAGCATCCGCGAGAAACGGCGCTAAAACTTTGCTCATAGAACAGGGCGGAGCGCTCGGGGGCATGGGCACGCTCGGAGAGGTACCGTCTTTCTGCCCGTTTGGCAAGGGAAAGAGAACGGCTATTACCGGAATAGGGCTTGAAGCAGTTGAAAGGCTTAAAAAGGCAGGCGGATTGGGCGTTACAGCGGATGCCATCCCCTGGGTCGTAAAAGATCCCGAAAAACTCAAGGTAATTTACGATGAAATGGTTTCGGAGAGCGGGGCGAAGCTGCTCTTCTTTACCTTTGTGTCAGGAGTTATCAAGCAAAAAGATAAAATAAGCTATGTGCTGATAGAGAATAAGAGCGGCAGGCAGGCCGTCGCGGCAAAAATATTCATAGACGCGACAGGCGACGCGGATGTAGCGGCAGCGGCCGGCTGCGCCTTTTCAAAAGGCGATAAGCGCGGGATTATGCAGGCTGCCTCGCTTTGTTTCAGAAGTATAGGAATAGAGAAGAAAAAGTACTATAAGTTCTCCCGCGCTATTGACGCGCGGGGCGGGGCAAAAGAGTGGTGGGCGTCCCTTGTAAAAAAAGGGAAACTTGCAAAAATTGACAAGACCGAGTACAGAGGGCTTGGCTCGCAGGAAATATACCCCGGGAGTTTGGGGCATAACTTCGGGCATGTTTACTTTGCCGACGGAACAAACGCAAAAGACCTCACGCGTGTTATGGTCTCAGGGAGAAAACTGGCGCAGAGTTTTGTGGAGTACGGCAGAAAGCACATTCCCGGAATGAAGAACGCTAAGATAGTCGCGACCGGGGCCCTTCCCGGCATCAGGGAGACCAGAAGGATAAAGGGCGCATATGAGCTGACCCTTGACGATTATCTTAACGCGCGTCATTTCCCGGATGACATCGCAGTCTACGATTATACGATAGATGTCCACAATGCAACGTCCAATAAGAAAGAAGCGCAAAAGTTTGACAAGGATTTCTATTCCCTGTGGCTAAAAAAGGGCCAAACCTATGGGATAAGTTTCAGGTCACTGCTTCCGCAGGGGGTTTCGAATCTGCTGGTTGCAGGACGGAGCATTTCTTCGGATAGGATGATGAACGGAAGCGTGCGTGTTATGCCCGCTTGTTTTGCCACGGGCCAGGCAGCGGGGACCGCGGCCGCGCTCTCTGCAGGGGAAAAGACTGTTCCCGGAAAACTGGATATAAGGTTTTTAAGACAAAGGCTTGAGAAACAGGTAGCAAGGATAAAATAGTATGAAAAGATCAGCGCGAGATAAAGCCGTCAAGCTGCTGCCTTCAGGCATTCCATTCTTTGACGGATTGCTGGGCGGCGGTTACGGCAAGGACAAGCTTATAGCCGTGGCCGGAGGTGCGGCCTCCGGGAAGACGCTCTTTGCCCTTCAAACCTTCCTCGCGAGACAGTTTACAGACAACTCCCGCGGTCTGATAATTTCGTCAGAAGAGAACAGTAAAGAGATGGTGAATCTTGCAGACCGCTATACTTTCAAAACAGGAAAATATTTGCAGATTGAGAGAGTTTCCGGAGGAGTTGCTGAAGTAACGGCTCTATTAAAGCAGAGCGCGAAGGGCAAGAAGGTAGGACACTTGTTAATTAACAGTGTTACTGCTTCCGGAGCGGAAGCGAAAGAAAGCGTTTTGCTCGTCCGGCTTTTGGATCTTCTCGCCAAGTTACGGTTTAGCGCCGTGCTCGTCTATAATACAAAAACTAATTTTTCAGGGAAGCGCTTTCCTGACGATATAGTGTTTGAGAGGGCGGACGGCTTTATTTTGCTAAAGAGAAGCTGCAGTGGTGGGGAAGAAAGTTTCAGGGTGAAAATATTAAAACTGCGCGCGGCTGAATTTGCAAAAAGCGAAAAGGACTTGATTTTGAAAGCTAAAGGACTTGAGGTTAAGGAAAATGGTGTGGCAGGCGGTTCCTCAAAACCACAGGAAATATTTGTTGTTTCAGACGCCGATGATGCCGCTCTGGAAAACGAGTTCTCTGAAAAGTTCGCGAAGGAGCATGGGGGAAGACGCCTAAGTTTTGTCGGTATTACGGGTCATAATAGTCCCGGCGGAAAGGAATATAGAAAGCTGGTCGAGTCTTGCGGAAGAAGATTTAACATGGTTCCGCAGGATCTTTTTCAGGTAAAAAACCTCGCGCGGGAAAAGCAGATACTGCCTTTCGGCCACCTGCTGGAAGATTACGGGGTGGAGGGTCCGGCACAAGAGTATTACCGGGAAGTACTCGAGGCCTGTAAGTATAACGGACGACTCTATGCTTTACCCAGGTTCCTGAGCGGCTCCTACCTGCTGTATAGAAAGGACCTGTTTAATAAATACGGGCTCACGAAGCCTGAGAGTTATGACGATCTTGCAAAGAAAGTAAAGTATGTGCTGGGGAAAGAGCCGGGAATGGAGGATGGCTTTGTTTATTCTTCGTCCGGTGACGGCGCAAATTTCCTGTTGCTTCAAAACGCGGCGGCCGAAAATAATAAGCCCAACAGCCAGCGGGCCATCTATAACCCTGATGCCTACAGAGATATACTTGAATTCCTTCTGGAGTGCAGGAATAGATACGGGATAGTGCGGAAAGGAAGTTTAAGTTGGATTGAGAAGTTTAGGCTGTTTGAGGAAGGGAAGGTTGTGTCCGGAGTATTCTGGCAGTATGATTACTTTAATTTTATGAAGGAGGCTAATTCTGCGCTGAAAGGAAAAGTCGGAATAATGGTTTATCCTAAAAAAAATGACGGTACGGCATGCGCAGCGCTTTATAAGGGTGTTGTATTTACTATCCCTGCGGACACGCCAAATTATAGCGATAGCATGAGCGTGATAAAGTTCCTGACGAGCGTCCCAATAGAATCCAGGATACGCGCTGTCTCAAAATTAGTATTGTTTTCGGCAAGACCTGGGATCAATCTCCAGCTGGCCAAGAAGCACAAGGAAATAACGGAACTGTCAGCAGGCATTGATAAATCCTGCTATCCCGGCGATTTCATATCAAATAATTACATCAAGGAGACTATAGTTGAATGTCTGGCGCAGGTAAGCTCGGGTGGCAGTATCGACGGAATTATGAAATTGCTGACTAAGCGGCTTGCCGTAGCAAGGAGGAGCAGGACCTATGGAAGCGCCATCTTGGAGGCAGAGCTGTTTATCGGAGCAAACCTTAAAGGCAGGCTGGCACTTGGCCTTCTTGCCGATAAAGCAAAGATGAGCAGAAGCAGTTTTGCTAAAATGTTTTGCGCGCAAACAGGGCAGACTGTTCACGAATACATATTGGAAAAGAGAGTACAGAAAGCGAAAGAGTTTATCAGGGGCAATGAGCGGCTTACTCTTGGAGAGATAGCAATGAAAACGGGTTTTTACGACCTTAATCATTTTTCCAGAATCTTTAAGAAAGTTACAAACGCCAGCCCCAGCAAATACCTGCTTCAAGAGGAATAAATACTATCCTGGCACATTATGCTACCAATAAGCCGAATATGCTAATAATGGCGGCGTTATGTGCTTGAATCTGTGGCGGGAAAAGGCGATACTACAAAAGAGTAAGCAGCCTGTACCGCGAAACAGCACAGAATGGGGGGCGGTACAGGCTGTTTTTTTTTATTTGTGCCGCGCTTCAAAAAGAAAACGCTTGAGAAGCATTGGGTCAGGGCAGGGTAACGGGAGGATAAGTGGCGGAAGGATTTACCGGAATAAAGGATGCGGGAGAATTCGGGGCGGCGGGCGACGGAATTGCCAATGACACTGCCGCTATCCAGCAGGCGATAGACGAGTGCAGTTTAACCGGCGGGACTGTGTTGTTATCGCCCGGAACCTACAGTTCCGGAACTCTCTTTATGAAAAGCAATGTCACGCTGTGCCTTTCCAAAGGAGCGACGCTTCTGGGGCGCCCGGATCCTTCTTTGTACCCACACATAGCGCATAACATTCCTTCAACTTTGGACAAGGCCCCCTGGCGAGCGTTCATATACGCCTTTGAACAGGAGAATATCAGCATCAAGGGTGAAGGGACCATCTCTCCGGGCGGCGCTAATCAGGTCTTCCAGGATAATATCGCAGACAGCCCGGACCGCCCCTTCGGCATTCATTTTGTAAGATGTAAAAATATCCGCGTGGAGGATATAAGTCTTGTCAACTCCGCTTTTTGGGTTCAGCGCTATTTTGAATGCGAAGATCTCGCTATCCGCGGGATCAGCGTTTTCGCTCACGCGAATTATAATAATGACGGGCTCGACATTGACGGCTGCAAAAGGGTCATCATTTCCGATTGCAAAATAGATTCTTCCGATGACGCGCTTGTGCTCAAATCGCACGGGAACCGGCCCTGCGAGGAAGTCCTGGTGACAAACTGCATACTTAGCTCACACGCCTCCGGAATAAAACTCGGCACAGGCTCGGTCGGGGGCTACAGGAAGATAAATATTTCAAACTGCATCGTGAAGCCCTCGATTGCTGAAAGCGTGCACCATCCGGCGAAAGTAAAGAAAGGGCTTATCGGCATAAATTTAGGCAATGTCGACGGCGGCTGCATGGAAGACATAAATATAAGCAACATTCTTGTGGAAGGAGTCGAGTGCCCCATATTTATCCGTCTCGGCAAAAGGAACCAGACTGCAAAAGGCATCAGGGCCGCTCCTTCGGCCGGCACCGCGAAAAGAATAACCCTCTCCAATATATCCTGCGCTGACTGCGGTCCCGTAAGCTCTTCAATAACTGCGGCTCCGGGCAGCTTAATCGAGGATGTCATAGTCAGGAATGTGAGGATCCGGATGGCGCGCCACAGCCCCTCGGATATTCCGAGAATAAGGCCTGCCGGCAACCTGAACCAGGCAGGGTTTAAATTCATGGAAGGGAATTTCGAAAACGATCCCAAGGGAAATACGGTTCCTGAGAAAGCGGACGGTTATCCGAACGCAAGAATATTTGATACAATCCTTCCCTCTTTCGGCTTCTTCGTGAGGCACGTGAAGAACATAATATTTGATTCGGTCATCGTAGAGACTTCGGTCAAAGATAAGAGGGTTCCGTTTGTATTGAACGATGTCTTTTTAGCGGATTTTAACCGGGTTAGCGCAAGAAACGGAGTAGAAGTGTTAGTAGTGAACAAGTAAAGGAATTGAACAAGGGCCTGTTTTCTGGTAGTAATGTTGTATGAGGAATATATTCGGCCTTCCCATAACGCTTTTCTTCCTGACGTTTCTATTTGTCCCCGCCACAGTGCCTGCCTTCACCATCCCGCAGGATGTAAAAGTAAAAAGCGATATAGAATACGGAAACGCAGGCGGACATTCCCTGCGCCTGGACCTTTACACTCCAAAAAACACTTTATCAAACAGGCTTCCCGTTATAATTCTTATACACGGGGGAGGCTGGACTCAGGGGCATAAGACCACCTGGGCCGAACTTGCTTCGGATTTCGCAGAGAGAGGCTACGCGGCCGCTTCAATAGATTACAGATTCATAACCGAGGCGAAATATCCCGCGTGCCTTGAGGACTGCGTGACAGCCGTTAACTGGGTTGCAAAGAACGCGGGCGCTAACGGGCTGGACGGAGAAAAAATCGGACTCTTTGGAGAATCGGCAGGGGCGCACCTCGCGCTGATGACGGGTTTTGCCGGGGATCAATACGGCGGAGAGGGCGGCTCAATTAAAAAGGCTGTAAAGTGCGTCGCGGTCCTGTACCCCCCGACCGATATGAAGATACATTTTGAACATAACGCAAAGACGCAGGCTCTCTTTGGCGGAACTTATGAGGAGCTGCCGGAGGCCTATATGAAGGCTTCGCCCGTAACCTACGCCGTTAAAGGGGTTCCGCCAACTCTGATACTCCACGGGGAGGCCGATAAAGTTATACTGATGAAAGAACCTGAAGAACTTTTTAACCTGTTGAAAAAGGCAGGCGTTTACACTGACCTGATAAAAGTTCCCGGTGCTCCGCACGGCTTCAAGCCTGCCGCCAAAAGCTTAAAATACGGGGGAGAATTCCGGTCACTGGCCGGGTTTTATGACAGGTTTCTGAAATAGTTTATGAAAGAGGAGGCAATTATGCAGGCAGCTTGCGCGTATCCGCTAAACACGTTTTCGTTAAACTTTTTGGCAATCGGAATCGCTGTAGTTGCTAATCTCATCCTGGGAGGAATCTGGTACACTCCGGTTATTTTCGGGGATAAATGGGCAAAGCTGGCCGGGTTTGGTTCAATGAAGGAGCTTAACCCCGGCTGGTGGACATTCGCCGCGATGATCGTTACCGGATTTTTAACAGCACTCGGCATAGCCCTGATAATGAATTACACTCAATGTCGCACGTTATGGCAGGGTGTCTTAACCGGTTTGTTCGTTTCCGTCTTATTCATCGTGCCGGCAAAAAGTTCTCTTTGGATCTTTGAAAAGAAGTTCATGCTCTTTGTTCTTGAAGCGGGCTTTCTGGCGATCTCTTGCATCGTGATGGGCGCGGTTATAGGGTTGTTGCAGTGAAAAAGGCTTTCCGGGCATGATAAACAAATACGCGGGAACATTGCTCATATTTATTCTCTGCTCCGCCGGGAACGCCGGAGCAGTTCAGACGTCGTATGACATTTCCCCCGGCAGCTCCTTAACTCAAATACGAGATACCATAAGGACTTTAAACAGCAATATGAAAGGAGACATTGTCGTGAATCTTCACGGCGGGGATTATTGGCTTGACGAAGGGATACTATTTGACGAAAGAGATTCAGGCACCAACGGTTTTAATATTGTTTATCAGGCGGCAAAAGATGAAAAGCCTGTAATTAACGGGGGAAAACAGGTGAACGGATGGGTGCCGGCCGGGGACGGTATTTACAAAGCTTCCATTGGTTCGCTTCCTTCCACAGCATTGCCCTTCCGCCAGCTCTTTGTAAACGGGAGGAGGGCTGTCCGGGCAAGAAGTCCAAACGCGGGTAAGTTCAACAGGATATTATCCTGGGACCTACCCGGGAAGAAAGTATTAGTCCCCGCCAAAGATATCTCCAACTGGTCAAACTTTAATAACATTGAAATGGTTATCCAGCGCCACTGGGCTGTGATGCGCCTCCGCCTGGCTTCGTTTACTGTCGCCGATAATATCGCCTATCTTTCCTTTCAACCTGAAGCAGACAAGATTGGCCTTAAGGCTCCTCCGTCTTCCCCCCGGGCGTCATATCATTTTGAAAACTCTCTTAACCTGCTTGACGCTCCGGGAGAATGGTTTCTTGACACAGCGGCCAAGGAAGTTTATTACAAGCCTCTCCCCGGAGAAGATATGAATGCGGCGGAAGTAATCGCCCCGGTGCTCGAGCGGCTAATCACGGCGCAGGGAACTCCGTTAAAACGCGTTCACAATATTGAATTTAAAAACATTACCTTCAGGGGTTCCACCTGGCTTCTTCCCAACACCGAAGGATTTGTCCAGGTGCAGGCAAACTGGTTCCTCCGCGGAAACCCGCCGGCTTTAGAGTTCATGCCTTATGACTCGGCCGTGATGCCCGCCGCGATTCACCTGCAATGGGCGGAGAATATAAAATTTACCGGGAATACAATAAAATGGACCGGAGCTAACGCGGTAAATCTTTACCAGGGTACGAGCGGGAATGAACTGGCTGGAAATGTGATAACAGACATCTCGGGGAACGGCATATCCGTCGACCTTGCGCTGAATTCACATCCGGCTCCGGAGAATCTTTGCAAGAATGACATAATCCGGGATAATTATATTGCAAGGGTGTCGAGGGACTACTCCGGGTGTGTCGCAATTTTCGGCGGGTATACAGAAGGGTTGAAGGTGGAGCATAATGAAATATTTGATAATACCTACACCGGTATCAGTGTCGGCTGGGGTTGGACCGCGGCGGATACTGCCCTAAAGAACAATATTATAAGGTATAACAAAGTCTCCAATGTCGTTAATTTACTTGAGGACGGCGGAGGCATCTACACGCTGAGCAAACAGCCCGGAACATTAATAGAAGGAAATTATCTCTTCAATATAAACAGGTCGCCGTGGCCGGCAGCGGGCGGGATAGGAATAAACGGCATCTATCTTGACGGAGAGAGCGACTCTATTACCGTAAAAAATAATGTGCTGGAAAACATTGAGAGAAACAGGCACGGTAACGGCCCCGGCCTGAATAATGTTTGGTCGCCTGAGCCGGATTCGGCAGTGAATGATCAGGGCGTTAAAGAGAACGCGGGGCTTTCCCCGGAGTGGCGATACATAAAAAAAGGTATTGAGGAGTCGGCGTTAAATAGCGCGCCGGAAACCGTTCGCGAAGTTTCCAGAAAAAAGGTCCTCATCAATTTCGGCAAAGGCGAAACTTTTAACCGCGGCAAAGGCTCCACGGTGTCTGATCATCTTGCGGGAAAGGAAAAAGCAAGGCTTAGGGCGGAATTTGGCCCGGGAAGCGACCCCGGGATGTTTCCTCTGTCGAGGAATCTTGATTGGTCGGAGTTTAACTGCCTGTCCTTCAATGTTTTTGTGGAAGGTGATAAGGCCTGGAACGGGACCGTCCTTCTCGGGGACGCCGCCTCGCATAAGGAATGGGCAAAGAATTACCTGGAATATCCGCTCAAACTTAATCCCGGGGAAAATACGGAGGTTCACATTCCGGTTGAGGGTTTGTTTGCGAACAATTTCAGAAAACTGGACCCTAAGGATATGCGGGTTCTGATATTTTACAATCCGGAATTTAAAAACGCCCTCTTTTTCGGCAATATCTACCTTGTAAAAGAGGAATGAACAAGCGGAAAGAATCAGGAGGGAGCATGAAGTTCAAATATTTTGTAATTTCCATTCCACTTTTGGTTGTGGCGGCTTCGAGCGCCTGCGCCCAGAATCTCGCCTTCATAAATTCCTTCCCGGGGGACTCCGCAATAGGGCCCAAAACCAACCCCGATAATGTCGGAGCCGTGGGCCCGGAACATGTGGTGGATTTCACCTGCGCGGATTTTGTCGTGCACGACAAGAAGACGGGAAAGACGCTCCTGAAAAAGACCCAGACGGAGTTCTGGAAAGACGCCGGCATTCCGGATGTATTAAAACCCAATGACCCGCGCTTCCTTTATGATCCGCTTTCCGGGCGCTACTTTGCCACAATCGCGCACGACAGGGTCCACAAACTGTATCTCGCGGTCTCTTCTTCTTCAGATCCGACTAAACCCTGGAAGGGGGTATTATTGCCCTGCTCTTCGCCGGATTTCGGCTTCAGGATAGGGGTGGACAAGAACGGCTTCTACGGCTGCTACTGGAACTATAACAAAGACACCCACACGATGATGGACTGTATTGTCATCCCGAAGGCCGACCTGCTCGTCCCGGAAGGCCCGGACCTGTCAAACCTCAAAATATTTTCCGGAATAGAAATTGAGAGTTTCCCCGCGACAGACCTTGACCCAAATAAGTCGGCGGAGGCGCCCGAAATACTATTGAACCGCGAGTTTGGCAATTCTTTTGGCAAATTAAATATGTATAAAGTGACCTGGTCCGGAAAAGCCCCTTCCATATCCAAACTGCAGAGCATTCCTTTAAGCAGGACCTATGTAAGCCCGAACGGCTCCTCGCTGAAGAATCAGGCAACCCAGCCCGCCCCGGGAGGCAAGCTCAGGGCTGATGAGGGGAGGAGAACCTGCGCGGTTTACGCGGCGGGCGGCAGCATTTTCTCCTGCAACGAAGCAAAAAGGGATATAGATTCGCGCTGCGGTATCTTCTGGTGCGAGGTTAAGGCAAGCAACGGGATTCTCTTACAGGAGGGTTTTATAGATTCTCCCGACTGCGATTATCTTGCTCCGTCTCTTGCGGTTGACGCGAAGGGGAATGCCGGCATCGGCTGCACAAGGTCTTCGTCTTCGGAATTTCCGTCAGCCTGCGTGATGGCCCGCAAAGCAGGCGATCCAAAGAACAGCATGGGAAAGCCGGTCATCGCGGCAAAAGGAACAACCGTGTTTACAAGCAAGAGCGCCGGGAAATACGGAATCCCCTGGGGCAATTACAACTCAACCTGCCTTGACCCGGTGGATCCGACAATAATCTGGAGTTACCAGGAATACGCGGCCAGTTTCACGCCGGATCAATTCAGCACCTTCTGGACGGCCTTCAGGGTGAAATGACCGGTTGAAGCTCAGGCCTTCCATTAGTTGACTTTACCCGGCATTATTTGTATGCTTATCCGAGGCTGGGAGAGTTCTCCCGGGCCAATGTTTCGAATTCAACTAAAAAGGCAGGTTTATGAAACTGAAAAAAACTATTTTCGATGTTTCAACTTATAAGGGCACGCTTTTTGCCTGCGGGAAGTCCTATGGGGAAGAAAATTATGAGGCCATAAACATAGGTCTGGACCGGGATATTAAGCTTTCGCGGAACGAGTGGAAATATGTAGAAAAGTGCATGCAGGTAAAGTGGAAATACAAGAAACCGCTTGAGGAATTGATTACCGGCATAGCGAAAGGAAGCGGGCGTGAATTCCTTGAAATTGCAAGGCTGAACTTTGAGCGTTTCGGAGGCCCTCATAACTGCACGGCTGTCGGGGCAACCGGGCCGGGAACGATAGACGGAAATCCCATACTTGGAATGGACTGGGACGGCCCCATAAGCCTTTACCCCTGGGCAAAGCTGGTGCGGATTGACTCCAAAGAATGGCCGAGAATTCTTTGCTATGCCTCGCGCCCCGGCCAGATACCTTCAATAGGCATGAACGAACTTGGTATGTCGGTTGTCTGGACCACCGCGGCACCCTCAATTCGCCACAGGGCGAACAAACCCGCAATCGGCATTCCGGTCGGTTCGCTTGTCGCGGGAATACTCGCCTGCAAGGATTGCTCGGAAGCCATTCAACTGCTTAAAGATACCCCGAATGCGGACGGGTTCATTTTCTTTCTTTCCGATTCCAAAGGAAAGGTGTGGGTGGTGGAAGGCATCCCGTCCCAAATGACCTTTTCGGAATGCAAAAGTTCCATAGGCAGGGCGAATCATCTTGAAGACCGGGAACTGATAAAAATTTCCCGCCAGATACTGCCTCCGTCCTCTCCGAAGAACAACAGCCGCGCGAGAGGGGAGCGCATCCACGAACTTGTGGAAAAGTATGACGGGCGGATAGACATGCCGGTGATGGAGAAGATTCTCCGGGATACCGCGGGAAAACCGGGAGAAACGATATGCAGGTGGCGTCACGGAGATAACTGCATGACAATCGACAGTTTTATTCTCCTGCCGAAAGAGCGCCGCCTTTGGGCCGCCAGGGGATTGCCGACCAGGCACGCTTTCGAATGCATCAAGGTTTGAGGGCAATAACTGACAGATAAATATTAGTCGATCGCGTCCATGCTCATAAGCGGCAACCAGCCTTTATCGAGCCTGCCTTTATTGGCAAACCAGACCTTCGGCTCTCCGTCGTCTCCGAGAATTCCGACAGCTATCTTTACTTCTCCGCGGGAAAAGCCTTTGGGAAAAATTATCTCTTCGCTGAACCAGAATATCCCCGGCAGCCATTCCCGTATGTCCTGCTTGAATTTAACTACAACGCATTTCTTTCCCTGCGTGAACCTGAAAGCGTATTTATAATCGCGGTAGATTGGGGCGCAGCCGACATTATCAAGATAGGTTTCCACCGTAAATTGCTGTCCGACTTTTGCTTTAAGCGGGAGTTTTAGCTGCCTCAAAGCAAACCGGTAGCCTATCAGCTTATCAAACTTTACGAGTTTGTCCATCCACTTTTCCGGAAAGAAAACGTTCTTCGGCATGAAAACAGACATGTGGTAACGGTAGCCCTCGCTTATTATTTTATCAAGGTCATAATTCTGGATGGCCCAGGTGGCAACATTCCCGCAGGTTTCCATTGTAACGGGGGCTCTCTTCCAGGCGTCCTGCGAGCCGCTAACCACTATCTCTTTTGGATAGCCGTCGTAAGTGTGGTTCCAGCTTGCGGAATCAGGCACATCCGGATGGTTCGCGACTTTTAAGTCTCCGAAACAATCAGTTCTCCAGCCCAGCCTAAGCGTCTCGCCGTATTTCGGGTTGGAGTAGTCGTGCGCGTGCGTGCCGAGGAGAAAGAGGAGCTGCGTCTTCTTGAACGCTTTGAGGTAAAGCTCCGCTGTTTTCCCGGCTGTTTTGTAATTTGTATTGCCGCCGCCCTCTCCCCAGAAACCGCCGTAAGCCACATCAACGCTCTCAAGAGCAGGATGCCCGTCGTATCTTGCGGCGAAAGCTTTAACAAAGGCGCCGAAATGTTTTAGCCAGAGCGGATCATTGTGGTCCGGTTCAATTCCTGAATAGGTAGACGGCACCCACTTTATCCCGGCGTCCCAGAGCCAGCCGGGGATATTGACATACGGCTTCGGAGGGCGCTTAGCTCCCTGCGGAGGCACGGCGGAATCAACCGCAGTGAACGGCTGGAAACGTATTTGCGCGGTCTGACCTGTTTGTTTCGCGGACTTAAGCGTATTGTCAATAATATCCCAGCGAAATTTTCCTTTCTTTGGTTCAAGCCAGGACCAAGGCCACCTGCAATAAGTGAGCGTGGTCCTCGGAATGTAGGCCAGGTTATCTTTTATTCCCGGTCCCGGAAAAGTAACCGGTCCGTTTGTGTCCGCTGTCACGATGGTCGGGTAAACCGGTTCTCCCTGAAAGCGCTGGAAAGTAGCTGTGCCCCGGTGCGGGTTCGGGAGCCAGTCATCTGATTCTTCGGGCCTGACTCTCTGAACAACCTCGTTTGGCCCGTAGGCGTCCCTCCAGTATTTTGGTGTTTTCCTTTCCAGCGGAGTAAAGAAAAGATAAGTTTTAAGAGATTTAAGGAAGGTCTCAACCTGGCCCACGCCCATATGTTTTTCAAGCACCTTTGTCCAGGTTTTAGTTGAGCCCTTCCCCGGTCTCATATATGTAAAGGCAGGAAGCTCCTGCAGGGTTTGAAGCGTTGTTTGCGCCCTGCCGCTTTTCTTGAAATTATTTGCCCAAAAGTTTCTTTGAAGCATTTCCTCCGGAAGGTTCTTTACCGTTTCAGGCAAATATTTGATTAACTCCATAATGCAGTCTATTACCTGTTTCGGCGTTGCTTTCTTTGTTTTTAGCACAAGGACGCTCCTTAAAGACTTTAACTTCAGCCCTCCGGCAGGCGAGCCTGCTCTTAGTAAGCCAGCATTAGTGTATAACAGGGGGAAGTCTGAGTTCAAGAAACTTAATGTCTTCAGGTGTTTTTGAGGTTGCCAGCTGGTAGAAACTCTTATATACTTGAGTGTTGAGGCTTCTCTAAGGCAGCTAAAAGCTCTTCAGCGAAGGGAGGTAAACAGGTGAATTTCATAGACACAATAGTCCTCATAGTTGTTTCAACTAGCATAATCCTCGGGCTGGTGCGCGGCTTCGTGAAGGAGATAGTCTTCTTCCTGGCGGGAGTTCTAGGGTTTGCGGTTGCCTCGGTTGCCTATAAATCGGTTTCCGGGCACCTGGGCATTGCTAATGCGGCGCTTGCGTCTGCCGGCGGTTTTGTCATTGTTTTGTTGGCAGTTATGATGATTGTGACGATAATCGGCGCGCTTCTGGATAAGTTTGTTAAGTCCCTCGCGCTGGGCGGGTTGAATCACGGGCTCGGGCTGCTGCTCGGAGTTATCCGCGGGGTGCTGCTCTGCATAGTCCTGCTGTCCTTTCTCGAGAACCGCCCGCTCTTTAACTCTACGGAACTGATAAGAACTTCCGTAAGCGCTCCTCATATAATAAAGGCCGCCCACTGGATGGGAATGTATTTTAACCTTGATCTGCTGAAGCCGGATGCGGCGGTGAAAGCCGTGGAAGAAATGGTCAGGAAGATGTAGACATCAAACCCGACCGCGCAACTTTTCAATCCCGAAGAACAGAGGAGCGCAAATGATAAAAATCTTCCTGGCAGCCCTTGTGCTGTCTTTACCTGTCTTTGGCGCGGTGACAGACACGGATGTACGCACGCTTCCGGAAGCCACGGTTCTTCCTGCGGCCGGGAAAACCTATATTGACCCGGTTTTTAAGACGCTGATTATGCGCGTGACGGACGAGTTCGACGGGAAAGCTTCCCAGAACGCGTATTCTTACTGGCCTTCCTTCAATAAAGACTGCTCGTACTTTCACATAATGACTTCTTTCGGCCCCAACCTATATTCTTTTGATCCGGCCGGCTTTAAGCTGCTTTCAAAGGAAAAACTCTTCGCGGCAAAGACGCCGAACGGAAAAGTCCCGAACTGGGAAGATTCTATCTGGAGCGGAAAAGATCCTGACTCGCTTATCTGCTGCGAGGGCCCGCGTCTCTGGAATTACAATGTGAAAACCAAGTCGTATACCCTGCTGAAAGATTTTTCAGAGATGCTTCCCGGCGATAGACCCTGGCAGTTAAGCAGATCCATTGATGACGAAGTCTTCGGATTTACCAGAAAAGATTTGGTAAAAAACAGCATCAACGGCTATGCCGCCTGGAAAAGGAGCACAGACAAGCTGCTGGTAAACAAAAATGAAACTGAAATCGACGAAGTGCAGATTGATAAATCCGGCAGATATCTAGTGGTCAAGAGCGATAAGCAGGGAAGAGGGGTGATTAATGTTCACGTGATAGACCTGCAGTCAGGCACAGTTTCAGACCTGCTTGACGACGGGCCGGATTTTTCTCCGGGCCACTCTGACAGCGGAATGGGCTGCCTTGTAGGCGACGATAATTATTTAAACCGCTTCCTTTTTAGGAAACTCGCAAGCCCGCATTTGTTTACTGCGATCCGCGCGAGAAAGGATGACTGGAGCCAGGGGGCGCACCTTTCCTTTCTTGCAGACGACGAGAGCATGATCCTGGTGAGCAACTTCACGGCAAACAACCTGCTCTGCTCAGGAATCTTCAAAGACGAGATATTCCTTCTGGCAACAGACGGAAGCGGAAGAGTGAAGCGTATCTGCCATCACAGATCGGATTATTTAAAGACTAAGGAATACTGGGATTCTCCGCGGGCTAATATAAGCCGCGACGGGAAGTTTGTTATTTATACCAGCAACTGGGACGCAAGCGGAAGAAGGGATGTGTTTATCGCGAAAGTCCCGGATTGAAGTCCTGAATCAGCAATCAGTAATTAGTAATCAGCAATTGTTCTTATTGGTGGAGGTGAGGGGGATCGAACCCCTTGCCTTCTCCCTGCCAGAGAGACGCTCTCCCAGGTGAGCTACACCCCCATAAAGGCGATTACTAATTACTGATTGCTAATTACTAATTAAAGTCAAAAACAAAAGCAAAACTAAAACAAGAAACTTAAAGCGGATATGATTTTACCCGATTTTGCGCGGTTTGTAAAGGGTTTTAGGGGACGCTTGCGGATTCAGCGTTTTATAAGCGGGTTTTTCTGAAGAAGCCTCTTATCTGTCCTTTCCTTTAATCCTGTTACTCCGGGGTCCATATATAGAAAGCCGTACGCGGTATCGTAGCAAGAGGCGGCTTCGGCCCGCTTCCCTATCCATCTCTTGTATTCCCCGGTCTGGTAAAAATAGCGGGCGCGAAGTTCGTTCGCCAGGTAATCACCGGTCGGCCGCTCGTAGAGCATATTGAAGGGGGCCGCCGGGGGTGGAACGGGTTTTAACTTCCCTGACAGGTTCAACGCATAGACCAGCCCGCAAGGCACAAAGATATTTTCGTCCTCGTTTGAAAGCATTGTGCCGGCAGTAAAGTAAAGTTGTTTTATTTTTGAAAGTTCTCTGTAAACCAAAGCCCTGCGTTCAGCTTTCTTCGCAGGGGTCAGTTCAAAAAAGTCCCTGCCGAAAGCCTGTCCCATCATTGTTCCGGATTCGTTAATCAGCAGGAGATCCGGCCGCGCCTGCTCGCACGCTTTCATATATATAGTCGTGTAGGAAGGGTTATCGCCGCCGACTATAAGAGCCGAGTCTTTGGAACAGGAATTGAGAATATCCGAGGCAAAGGAACGGGCTTCGGTGTTTTTAGACATATCCGCAGCCTGATAATTAGACATGAACACAGAGAGCGTAACGAATATGAAAAAGCGTTCCGGCAGGCTTGCAAGGAAAAAGACGGCAAAGACAGTAACCGCGAATATTGACGGGAGGAAGAAAACTTTTACGATATCAAGCATGCGGGGCGAGGGTTCATAGTTTATCATCAGGGGCACTGCCAGGAAAGTCAGGAACACATATATTGTCAGGACAAAGGCTTTCCGGTTACTTTTATAAAGCTGAACGGCGCCGATAACTGAAAGCGGAAGAAGTATGAAGAACTGGGACCAGAGAAGGATAAAATAATGAAAGAGCTGTTTTAGGAAGAGCCCGGCTGAATAGGGCATCTGGACCAGCGCGCCGTACTCTTTCCTGATTATGTGGCTAAATAGCCGTTCCGCGGTTGAAGGGTCTCCCCAATTTATGAGAGGCGCCGCGCCGGACCTTAAATAGAGATACCAGCATGTAAGCCCAAATCCAAAAACTCCGCCGGCAAGGAAAGCGGCTGCGGGCCTGACTGAAAAGTATTTCCCTCCCGAAAAAAAATACAAAAAGAGAGGAAGAAACAGAAGCATTGTATTATGATTTCCCAAAGAGAGTCCAAACAGCAGCCCGCCAAAAAGAGCGCCCAGGAAAGAACCGGTTGACCGGTAAGCCAGCAGCAAGAGGCTTGAAATGAAAAACATATTGAGAGAATAGACCTCTGCGGCGACAGAGGATTGCCAGAATAGAGGCGAGAAGACAAATACTAAAGCGAGAAGTCCGGAAGCAGTTTTCTTTGTTATCCGGATAAGCAATAGCGCAAGAAAAGTTCCAGCGAGCGCCCCGAAGAGAGCGGCCATAAGATTTATTCTGCCGGCGATTGTCCCTAGGGGAAGAAAAGTAAAGAGCTTTCCAAGCAGAGTAAAAACCGGGTAGCCCGGAGGATGCGCGATGCCGAGAGTGTAGGACGCTGAGATGAGTTCTCCCGCGTCCCCGAGGGATATTCCGGGGCAAAGCGCGGACAGATAAACAAATAGCGATAGAATAAGAACAACGGCGGGAATTGCAAATCCCGTTCTGAAGTAAGTTCTGAACATATAGCAATTATAAGGCAATACTTGCTAAAAGACAACTTTTAAGGCGGAATGCGCGAGGTTTTTCAAAAGTATTGAAGCAGACCCCGCCTTCTGTTAGAGTAAATTGCTCCTGTTAATTAGAAAAGGGGTTTTTGGAGGTTGTATTGTGAGAAAAAGCGCTATTGCCCTTGCTATATTGCTGTGTTCTTTTATCCTTGCTTTCGCGGATGATGCTCAGGAGAAATCCCTGGCTGCATTCCAAAATGATATGCCGAAAGCCGATGTTGGCAATATAAAATTGATGAAGAGGATTGGAAAAATCTGGGAGCAGTTTAATGAAGAACCTGGTTCTTTCACTCCTTCGTCGGAAGACTTGAGAAAGGGTTATACTATCTTTACCCGCCGCTACGATGAGTATGTGTATCCGAACACCCTCCCGAAGAAAGAGCAGATAACGAATAGGCTAAAATGTTCGGCAGCACCGGGGGAATACGAGCCGGTGATGTTCCTTGTCTATCCGCACAAAGACATTTCTGAAATCTCGGTTTCCTGTTCCGGCTTAAATTTGTCAGGAAATAAAATAATTCCTGATGAGAACATAAGCATCAATTATTTGAAATACGATATGGAAGGGGATTTTCGCACAATGATCTGCAGGAACAAGTGGCTGCTTCCGGGCGCCTGCAACGCCGTCGCCGGAGTGCCGAGACCTTTTCTTGTGACTGTGAAAGTGCCCGAAGCTGCGGAAGCCGGGGATTACTCGGGCAAGATTTTGCTGAACCTTGACGGGGAAAAAGAGGAAATCAACCTTTCCGTCGAAGTCTATCCGTTCAGGCTTGCTTCGTTCGGCCCGGAAAATCTATTCACTTATTACATCTATTTTACTTACACGCCGGAATATCTTGAGAAAATGTGTCCGGACTTAAGAGCTCACGGCGCGAACATGTTCCATATGATGTTTCGGGATATCTTCGGGTTGAAATTTAAGGATAAAGAAGTCACCGTGGATTTTTCCAAAGCGGAAAAGTACATGCCTGTTCTGCAAAAGCACGGTTTCAAGACCATTATATTGGAAATTACCGGGTTACAGCTTACCATTGTTGATAACCTGAAATGCGCATTTTACGATGATACCTTTAATAAGGCATATGCGGGAGCTCTGCAACAATTGAAAGAAAAGTTTGAAAAGGAAAAATGGCCTGACTTTTATCTTTACATAGACGAAGTAAGAGATCACGATGTTGATAATTTTCGCCCGCTCGGGAGAGCCTACAAAGATGTTATTCAAATGTCAAAACTGCACAGGGAGGCGGGACTTAAGTCGCTTGATATTTTTATGACGGACAACGGCGGCGCGAGGGTGGACGATCCCAAGCTTCAGGCGAATTACTGGGAACTCCTGCCATGGCTTGACGGAGTGATGACTCACGGGTGGATGAAATCAAGAAAGATAATGGAAGAGGCTCAAAAACAGCATAAAATGCTGCTTTTTTATAACTGCGGCGCGGCCCGCTTCACGATGGGCTACCTTACATATATTCTTGGCGCGACCGGGAATTCGCAGGTAACCTATAACGGTCCGGCCAAAGTGAGTACAAGCTCGCCTTACAAAAGCAACACGGAAGGGATAGTGGCTGTGACGCCTGAAGGCCCGGTTGATACCATAAGATTTGAATGGATGCGCGAAGGGATAGACGACTACAGGTATATTCACACGCTTGAAGAAGCAATGAAACAGGCCGGAGCCAGGTGCCCTGCTCAATTAGAAGAGGCAAAAAGCGTGCTTTCCGTCCTTAAGAAATTCAAGCCGGGGGATTCGAAGGCCTCGGGAGCCGAGAGTGAAGTTCTTTCAGAGGAAGACAAGTCGTTGTTTAACGGTGAAAAGATGGATGAGACCCGGCTTAAAATAGCAAAGTGCATAATTGCCATCAATGAAAGGCTAAACCCCGCAAAATAATTACGGTAACGGGCGGTATTGCCATTGCGCTTGAAGGACACATGCTCTGAATTGTTTAAATATTGTACGGTTTTTGACTATCTGTTAGAGTAAGTTTGAATAGCGTGCAAATATCCGGAGGAATTATGAAAAAGCTGATTGTTGCAATTCTGGCAATTGTGTTCGGTTCACTGCTTTTCGCTCAGGATTCGGACGAAGCTCTCGCGAAGAAATGCTTTAATGTCTATGCTTCCGATATGCCGAAAGGAACCGTTACTTCAACAAAGATAATGCTTAAGGTCGGCAAAATATATGAAGGAGTCGCGGAAA
>CAIOVX010000028.1 GCA_903861835.1 Candidatus Firestoneibacteriota bacterium
ACTGGGTAGACACAACGAAGAAGAGGCGGAATGGAACTTACTACTATGTTGTGACGGCGATTAACCCGTCAGGCATGGAGCAGTCCATCTCGACCGATTCCAAGTATAACGCTCAGATCACGATTCCTTAAAGATAGAGCAGATCCCGGCCGGCTTTCGGGCCGGCCGGGAAAAAGGCGGTTTTTATGCGAAAATTGTCAGCCCTTCTTCTTTTTTCAACGCTTGCCTTTGGTCTTTTCGCGGGCAATTATGATTCCTATTATGGCAACTACGGCATTGAAACAGTTGACTTGCGGGCGCACGACAAAGGCTATTATGTTTCCATAGACGCCGCCCGCGACGGCAACCCGAAAATGACCTATTATGATGCTACCGAAGGCAGCCTGAAATATGCGGAACGTACCGGTTCGGCTATGCCTTCTGGGATGGCCGGGGCTGAACTTCAGGGCGCCTGGGTGATTAGAACAGTCGACAAGAATAAAACAGGAAAATTCTCTTCGCTAAAACTTGACAGGGACGGACGTCCGAACATAAGTTATTACGACAGCCTAAACAGGGCTCTGAAATTTGCGAAATTTGAAGGGGCTAAATGGAAGATTACCCTCGTGGACAGCGGTAACGTGGGCGCTTATAGTTCGCTTCAATTAGATAAGAGCGGCCAGCCGCGGATAGCTTATTACGATGCCAAGCAGGGCATCTTGAAATATGCTGCATATAATGGTTTCAAATGGAACATAAGTGAAATAGATTATTCGAGATTTGGCAACTGCGGGAAATTCGCGAGCCTGGCTCTCGGAAGCGATGACCGCCCGTATATTTCCTATTATGATGAATCAAAAGGTTGCCTCAAATTCGCGTCTTTTGACGGCGTTGCTTGGGTGGTTGAGACGGTTGATGCCAGGAGCGAGACGCGGCCGGGCCAGTTCAGCAGCATAGCGGTCGGCCCTTCGGAGTCAATTCATATCTCCTATTACGACCCGGGAAGGGCAGTGCTTTGCTACGCGGTAAGGAAGGCGTTTAACTGGGAACTCAGCACTATAGATGCAGAAACTGGCACCGGCAAGTACTCTCATATCGCCATAGATTCCAAAGGAAACCCTCGAATTATCTATTTCAGCTCATTAAAGAAGACCGTTAATATGGCAACACTCGTTGGGCTTAACTGGTCACGGATTGTTTTGGATTCGGGCAGTGTAGGCGCGGATTGCACCCTCTGCATAGACCAGCGTGATGGATGGCATGCGGCCTACAGGGACATCGCCAATTCCAGCCCGAAATACGCGACTTCAAATTCCCCGACGGATAACAGCCAATGGCCTTACGGGATATTTCGTTAGGCAGGTCTATCCCGCTGGAGTTTTTAACCGGGTGATTCTATAACTGTCCTTTTTTACCCAGGCGCTTATCCTGCATATAGTTGTCCCCTGGTTTGCAGGGTTTTGACGCTTCAAGCAGCAGGGCCGGCCCTACGCCCGTGAAGGAGTGTAACGCGCCCTGTTTCATTGTTATGGTATCGCCTTCTTTTCTGATTTTTGTCTTCCCGCTTATTTTCATGCTGACTTTCCCCTTAAGCACGAAAAAAGTTTCATGTTTTAATTTGTGAAGATGGTAGGGACAGGTCTGGCCGTTAAAAACGAATAGAAATTTGCAGCAATATCCCTGCTTGTCTTCGTTGCATACCCAGTATTCAATTATCCCGGTCCTGGAAAAATTTCCGGTGCCAAGGTCAAGAACCTGAGGCTCAACGGCAGGCATACTTAGCCCCCATTTCTTCAGCTGCTTCTTGAAATCCTTGAGCGCTTTTTGTCTTTCAGCGCCTTTTAACTGCAGGTTTTTTCTTGCCAGGTCAGGCATTAGGAACTCCATAGGCAGGTGTTTCGCGATCAACCTTATGAACCTTACAAACCTTATAAACTTTACAAACTTTTCTAAAAAATGGTGAGCCGAGGGAGGCTCGGACTCCCGACCATCGCCTTAAAAGGGCGGTGCTCTACCAGCTGAGCTATCGGCCCACACATGTACCGCAAAGAACGGATATTTTAGCAGAAGGGATATGGCTTTTCAACATAAAAATGCCTTGTCTTGGCTGAATCTCAAATCGTTTCGAATTTGCATTTTCAAATTTAGAGCCAAAGGAAATGACACGCAAGAACAGGCCCTTTGGGTAGCATACTAAAATTATTCAGCATCCCTCACCGGCTCCACCTTCCAGTGAACTGAATGTAAAAACAGTGTAAAAAGGAAAGGGCCTTCCGAAGAAGGCCCTTTGAAAAGCTAAACAAAATATATTCAGCATCCCACTCCGGCCCCCCCCTTCTGAAGAAGGGGGAGTGAAAGTGGTAACGTTATTCTTCCTCGTAGACCAGGTAGAAATTGCCGAGGTAGGTCTCCGGCATCGCCGGGTAAAGCTGGAAGCACTGCATATTGGTCATCTCCAGCGGCCTGCTCGCATAGGCGGAATACAGCCCTTCGATGCTTACATGGACTTCCTTGTTCTCGCCGGGTTTAAGCGTGAGAGAGGTTTCCACATAGTTCCTTGACCATTTCGCATAGGATTGCTTGTCGCCGAGCAGCATCATGCCGCTCCACGGCGCGTCGCCGGTCAGGAAAGCGTTAAAAATCATGTAGTTGAATTTTGACCAGTCAACATTCTTGGAAAGGCCGGTCATGCCGACGGA
>CAIOVX010000029.1 GCA_903861835.1 Candidatus Firestoneibacteriota bacterium
CACTGCTTTTCGCTCAGGATTCGGACGAAGCTCTCGCGAAGAAATGCTTTAATGTCTATGCTTCCGATATGCCGAAAGGAACCGTTACTTCAACAAAGATAATGCTTAAGGTCGGCAAAATATATGAAGGAGTCGCGGAAATAAATGATACCTTCACTCCTCCGCCGGCCGATATCGAAAAGGGATTCTCCCTTTTCAGCGACAACTACAATGACGACGTCTATCCGAACTCCGTGCCCCGGAAGGGCAGCTTGAACTCCGCCGCGGCAGGTTTTGCCGCTCCCGGCGAGAGGGAACCGCTCGTAATCGGAGTTTATCCTCTGAAGAACTTGAAGGACATTACAGTCTCGGTATCGCCCCTTGAAGGAAAGAACGGAGCAAAGATTCCGGCGGGAAATATTTTAATAAATTACGTCAAATATGACTACGAACCTCAGGGCGTTTCCTGGTACTGCAAAGGGAAATACCTTATAGAGGAAAATAAAATACACGGACTTAAGGAAACTCCGCGGATGTTCTGGCTGCTGGTCTCTGTCCCGGAAAACGCGGCGGCAGGGGAATACATTGGAGAGGCGACAGTAACGGCCGGAGGGGAAACCGCATCCATAGGCCTCTCGGTAACGGTTCAACCGTTCTCATTTGAACCTTTCACGGACGAATACTATTTTGGAGCGTTTACCTATCTGCCTTTTGATTTGCCGGAAGAGGCTATTGAGAAATACTTGATAGAAATGAAGAAGATGAGGATGAACTGCATGCACGGAAAACTTGTCGGCGCCCTGAAAATAACTCCGGCAGGGGCGGTTATAGATTTTTCTAAAGTTGACAAGAATATGAAGCTGATGACAAGGTACGGTATTAAGATAGTGATGCTGGAAATGACAGGCCTCCCAAATGAATTTGTAGACAATATGAAGTGCGGCTATTATGATGAAACCTTCAACAAGGCCTATCTTGCGATGCTTGCGCAGTTGAAGGAAAAGCAGGAGAAGGGCGGCTGGCCGACAATACAGATAATGTACGATGAGCCGCGGGAAGTGGATACTGATAACCCGAGGCCGCACGCGAGAACTTATTGGGATATTGAGAACCTGCTGAAGCTTCACGAAAAAGCCGGCGTAGCGGCTTTGCCTACATATATGAGCGACGACGGCGGACCGCGCGCCGAAGACCACACCAAGCGGGCGACCTACTGGGATCTTGGCGGAAAGAGCCCCTGCTCAATGACCCACGGCTGGGCGCCTTCGGCAAAGTTAATGAAAGAGGTTGTAAAGCAGGGTAAAACGCTTTACATCTACAATAACGGCTATGGGCGCTTTCAGTTCGGGCTTCTGACTTTCCAGCTTGAGGCCAAGGGAAATGTGCAGTTCTGGTACAAGAGCGAGGACAAGCTCAACACTCAGGCGGAATTCCCGACCTCTTATGCTGTTGCGGGCCAAAAGGACCGGGATATTCCGACGCTCCGCTGGATACGGACAGAGAAGGGCGTTGATGATTTCAGATATATCTACACTCTGCAGAAGGCGATAGAAAAGGCAAAGGATAAAGAGGCTCCCGCAGTCAAGGCAGCGCAGGATTACCTTAAGGGCCTTAAGTCTATAACGTTTGATAAACCTTCCGTGGACGGCAGGCAGGCGGACACAGTTGGAGCCGATACGCTGAAAAAATTCGGCGGCGGAAAACTTGACCTGATGAAAATGACGCTGGCAAAACACATTAACGCGGTTAAGGGGGCAGCACAGTAATGAAGCGGGCTATCAGTTTTCTAATACTGGCGGTAATTCTAACGCCTTTTCTCGCGCGTGCAGAGGGCCTTCAACTATTTAATTTTGAGAAGGGCGGCGGTTTTTTGGCTGGCAGCAGCGCGTTGGACCCGTGGGTCTTTTCCTGCGAGTTGACGAAAGAACACGCGGCATCCGGCAATGCGCTGAAAGTCATTCCAAAAAAAGGCGCCAAATGGGCGGTCTTCAAGAGCCCGCAAAAAGACTGGAGCGGTTATGGCTACCTGAAGTTTGAATGCAAAAACCCCGGAAAGAGGACGACAGTGTACCTCTGCATTGCCGACGGGCAGGCGCTTCCCTGCACGGAAGAATACGCCTGGTCAGGCTATCCGATTGCCAGGCAAAAAACAGCGCTTGGATACGGGCAGCAGACAATACAGTTCCCAATCAAAATACTTGCCACAATTGACAGCCGCCCGATGAATATGAAGGATGTAAGGCTTTTTGGGCTGGGGTTTGAGGAAGATGATAGGGGGTTTGTGATAGATAATATAAGGTTGGAGAAGGAAGAGGAATAGTAGCCCCCTAAAAGTTTGTAAAGTTAATAAGGTTTGTAAGGTTTGTAATGTTTATAAGGTGTTATGAAAAACAAGAGCCTCCTACAATGGAGGCTCTGCTTTTTTTGCCCTTGCTCTCACTTAGCAAACTTTATAAACTTTTATCTGGTTATTTTATAAACTATCGATCTAGCGCTATCCGTTTCCCCCACCCAGATCGTTCCGTCCTTGGTTACCGCCATTCCGTGAAAGTAGCACATAGGATGCGTTGTTTCCGGCTGGCCTAAGTCGTTGAATTTATTGGTTCTGGGATCATAGGTTACGATATGCATAACGGGATAGCCGGCTGTCATGTAAATGAGCCCGTCAGGCCCTTTTGCCATCCCTGTAAGGCGCGGCGATACAAGGGGTTTTCCGACAACGCTGATTTCGTCATTATCCGGATTTACCTTCAGCAGCAGCCCGTCAACCGTGCCGGCGTAAAGTTCGCCGTTGTCGTCAGTGAACCAGCTGTCCAGCCCGACATTACTTGCTATGTCCTTTCCGATGTGGAACTGCAGCATCTGGGGTTGGCGGAAGAGCTCCTCCTTTTTGGCATCGTACTTGAAAAGATGAACGGATTTGTTCGCGCTCATCCAGCCGCCGTATACATTACCGCTTTTTGAAACGCCGAAGTTGTGAGAACAGTAGTTGGAAATTTTGCCGAAGTCCCTGGCTTCGCCGGTTTTTATGTTGAAGGAATAGAAGTGGTTATCGGGGATACCGTAAGCGTAAAGCATCTTGCTCCCTTCATGAATGGATAGCGTGTGCACGCCGTTTTTCGCCATCATTAGACCAAGATCTTTTACTTTATTTGTTTTTTCATTGTAAGAATACATGCGTCCGCCTTCATAGGCTCCCATATCGAAAGAATTGTGCTGAACCGCTTCGGTTCCGGTCACTCCGCCACCCAGCGCGTTCCAGTTGAGATTTATTCCCCTGCCAAAATAGATTATTCCGTCATTATCCTTTACCAACGAGTTGTGAATCTTATCCAGGATCTGCACCCTGTTCTTAGTTTCCGGGAATACGCGGCCGAGATCAGTGACCTTATCGGTTTTGGGATTAATCGAGGTAAGGCAGTTCAGGTAAGCCGTCAGGCCCACATAGATTTTACCGCTCTTGCCCTCAATGAGCGCCGTGATGGCTTTGGATTCGCGCGTTTTTACCTGTATTTTATTTACCTTGAAGCCTTTCATATAATTCCTCCTTTTAAAAATGATTACGCGGATTCTTAAAGAGATTACGCAGATTAGGCCGGTCCAAATCTGTGTAATCTCATTTCCTAATTAGTGTAATCAATTTTGCTTTTGGAAACAATTGCAGGTCTTGCGTATCGTTTGACATTATTTGTCAATTTACAGAAAGAAGCACGTTGTGTATAATAGGTCATGGACACGGCAGCGCTCATAGAAAAAACCGGTTTTACAATACGGGACTTTGCCCCTATAATGGCAAGAGTGACCGGCCTTACACTTTGTTTCTATGATTTTAAGACGACATTAAGCCTCAGCCCTGATTTGCGCCTCCCGGCCGGAGAGAACACGCACACTTGCGGTTACTGCCTTGCCGTAAAGACCGGAAATAATGCCAAGGCAGATTGTTCGAAAAGCGACGGAGTTTCAAACCTCAGGGCAGTCAGGGACATGGCCCCGCAGGTCAACACTTGCTACGCGGGAGTTAATGAGATAGTTTATCCCGTTTTTCAGGGAAAGAGGTACCTGGGCTGCCTTGTGGCGGGCCAGGCGTTTTTTAAGCGCTATTCCGCGAAAGAGAAAGCGAAATATATGGAAGTTCTTAATTCCAAGGGAATAGATGCAGGTAAAGCGTCGGCCGAGTTTGACAAAATGAAGCGCGCCGGCGAGCAGGAAATAGCATTGGCGCTTAAACTTATGCATCTTTTCGCCGGGTATGTAGTTGAGGCTGTTCGTTCCGCCGAGAAAAAGGAACTTCACGTCATAAAGAATGTACGGCCTTCAAAAAAGAAACTTGACGAGAACGTGGCAAGGCTCCGGCAGAGAAGGAAACGCATCATTATAGACCGGGTGCTTGAAACGCTCGCGGAGCAGCAGCCATCGCAGCATACGCTTTCCGCCGCGGCCGCTCTGGCGGGTATGAGCCCGTGCCATTTCAGCCGGCTCTTTCCGGCGGTTACCGGTAAGAGTTTCCGGCGGTATTTCCTGGCGCAGAAAATGGAGAAGGCAAAGCGGCTGCTTGCCGATGATGCCGTTAAAATATATGATGTCGCGGAAAGCTGCGGGTACAGGGAGCTTAGTTCCTTCAGCCGCGCGTTCAAAAAAGAAACAGGGCAATACCCAGGTACTTACAGGGCCGGGGTATTTACCGGAGAGAAATCGCGATGATCGGAAAATCTAAAATAGCCTTCGCGGTTACGTTTGGGGTCATGATTTTGCTGCTGCCTGCGGTTGCGCCAGCACAGGTATCCGATATCCAGCAGAAGGCCCGCAAAGAAGTTTACAAGGCCCTTGGAGACAAAAAAATATCAGCTTCAGAAATGGGAGCGTATATTGAAGAGATAAACAAAGGCGACGAGGCGGCTCTTCTCGCGATGAAAAAACTTGAAGGCTATGTTCCGCCGGCAGAAGGCCCGTCATCTTCCGCGGGGATACCTGAAGTTAAAATAACCTACACAAGAAGCGCAGTGGGAAGAAACGCAAGGACGGCGGTCTGGATAGAAGACTCAAGCGGAAGGCATATAAAGACGTTGTACCGGAGTGTCGGAGGAACAATAAATCCCTTTCCCGTACATCTTCTGAAATGGGAAAAGGCCGCGGGTAAAATATCCGACAACCAGCCGGACGCTTATACGGGAGCGACCTACAGCGGAGGCAGTTCCGGCTCTACCTATACTTTCACCTGGGACTGCCGGAATAGTTATGGGAGTGTTGTTTCTGACGGAGAGTATGTCTACAAAGTTGAAAATGCAAGGTACTACGCGCCGCCGCTTCGCCCGCAGTCTAACATCAGTTCCGGAAGGATAAGGAAAGGCGCGGTTCAGGATAAGTCGTTAGGAGACATAGACAATACGCCTCCGGCTCTGCTCTCGTCGCTTTCCGCCGAGTTCCGTCTGAAAAAGCAAGGGGAAGCCGAGAAGCCGCTGTCACCCGCCGCGCCGGCATCAAAAGAAGAGAAACCCGATAATTTCCAGTGATCAATGGTCTTATTGTTGACCTTTTCTGTCATAACATGGTTTAATCTGTGTAATCTATTTTATTAATCCGCGTAATCATTTTCCAAAGGAGAGTTTGATGCTGCCAATAAAGGCTACTTTCATTGATGAAATAACTCACGATATTCCCTCGCAGAACTGGGGGGAAAAGGAGTGGGAGGCCGATTTTAAGGCAATGAAGGCCGCCGGAATAGACGCGGTTGTCATCATCCGGGCCGGCTATAAGGACAAAATAATCTTTTCGAGCAAAGCCCTAAAGCTTCATGCAGACTTTGATCTTGCGGAACTTTTCCTGTCCCTCGCCGACAGATACGCGATGAAACTCTATTTTGGCACCTATGACTCCGGAGTTTTCTGGTCAAAGAACGCGCATGCCAGAGAGTTGGAGCTTGTACTGCCTTTCATTGATGAAGTTGCTGAGAGTTACGGCAAACACGAAAGTTTTCACGGCTGGTATTTGTCCAACGAAGTCGGCAAGCGCGAGTTTGACATTGAAAAGATATATCAACCGCTCTCCGCAAAGATACGAAAGGTCTCTCCTGGAAAACCGATATTGATCTCCCCTTTCATTTGGGGCAGGCGGCTGGTGGAAAAGTTCCTGCCACCGAAAGAATATAAAGCGGAGTGGGATGAGCTCTTTAAGGGAATAGCCGGGACTTTTGACATACTTGCCCCGCAGATAGCTCCCGCAGGCATCGATGAGATAGGCGAATATCTTAAGGGCTTCAAGGAACAGAGTAAAAAACATAAATTCGAACTCTGGGCAAATGTTGAAACTTTCTCAAGCGACATTCCCGCGAAAGGCGTCTTTTATCCCACAGACATTAGAGACCTTGTAAGGCGGCTCAGTATAGTGTCTCCGTATGTTTCAAACATAATAACCTTTGAGTTTTCCCACTTCATGAGCCCGAATGCCTCAAACCCTTCGGCAGGAAAACTCTACGAGCGCTATCTTGAGCAGGTCTTGAATGTTAAACGGTAAAGTTGCCCTAATAACCGGAGGGGCCGGCGGCATTGGCAGGTGCATCGCGGAAAAATTTACCCGCTCCGGAGTTTCGGTGCTTATCGCAGATATTAATGCTAAGGCAGGAGCAAAAGCAGCGGCGGAACTTTCCGGACACAAAGAGGCGCTTTTTTTTAAGTGCGACATCGCAAAGGAAGAGCAGGTAAAGAAACTTATTTCTTTCGCGGCGGCGCATTTCGGGCAAATAGATATCGTCATAAATAACGCGGGTTTTGGCGACTGGCGCTCAATGGAAAAACGGCCGATGAAAGTTTGGGACCGCGTAATAGCCGTAAATCTCACAGCGCAATATCTGCTTGTTAAGTACGCGCTTCCTAAAATGAAAGAAGACGGGGCTGTTGTTAATATCAGTTCGACCAGGGCTTTAATGTCTGAGCCAGGCTCTGAACCCTATGCGGCGAGCAAAGCCGGAATTCTTGGTCTGACCCACGCTCTCGCTTCCAGCCTGGCGCCGAAAAGAATACGCGTGAACGCAATAAGCCCGGGCTGGATAAACGTGTCAGGCTATAAAGAGGCGAAGCGGGAACGCGAGCAGCATTTTGTAAAACGGGTCGGAAGAGGAGAAGATATCGCCGAGGCTTGCGCCTTCCTTGCCGACGGCGAAAAGAGCGGTTTCATCACCGGGCAAAACCTGGTGGTGGACGGGGGAATGACTAAGAAAATGGTCTATGTGTAAAAGACAAAGGCGTTCTTAACGTTAATAACGTTACTAACGTTTATAACGAAAACAATTTAAACCTTACGCATCAAAAACACTAAAATTACTTTTTTTTGCATGTTTACGTTAAGAACCTTATTCTGCTATGCCAGACGTAGTCTGGCATGAATGATATCCTTCCATACAGAACAAGACGCACGAAGTGCGGCGTGCAAACTTTTACAACACTACATATAGACGTTTCCATAGCTTCCTTGTCTATCCCCTGTGTTCCTGAAATCCGCAGGTTTTAACATATATTTGACAAAAAAGTCGCCATTTGCTATACTCATCGTTCAATTCTTACGATAGGGAGGAAACACAGTGAAGTACGCAATTATTGAGACAGGCAGCAAGCAGTACAGAGTTTCCGAGGGCGATGTAATCCTCGTTGAACTGCTTGAAGAAGGAAAGAAAGAGGTCAAGTTTGACGTGTTGATGGCTGTTGACGGCGAAATCATCAAGGTCGGACAGCCAATAGTTGAAGGCAGCAGCGTGACCGCGCAGGTGCTTGGCGACGAGAAAGGCGAAAAGATCAGAGGTCTTAGGTACTTGAAGTGGGAAGGACAGAGAAAGAGATACGGGCACAGGCAGTCTCATACAAAATTAAAAATAGAAAAGATTTCGCTGTAAGCGAAAGAGAGGAGATTTCAAATGGCAAGTTCAAAAGGAAGCGGCGGTAAAGGCACCGGACGGAACGGAAGGGATTCCGCTGGTAAAAGACTTGGCGTAAAGGCCTACGGCGGGGAAACAATTCACGCCGGCAGCATAATCATCAGGCAGAGAGGCACGGCTTTTAAAGCGGGCTTGAATGTCGGTTGTGGAAAAGACTTCACGCTTTTCGCGAAAGCGACAGGCACGGTAAAGTTTATAGGCAGGAAAGTAAATATTATACCTGTCACACCTGCTGCTTAAGCTTTCACGACAATAACCAGTTAAATCAGGGCCCTGTCATCTCGACCGGGCCCTTTTTTTGTGTGATTACGCGGATTATTAAAAAAGATTACGCAGATTATGCCTCTTTCAATCTGCGTAATTTTACTTTCTAATCTGTGTAATCAATTGCAGTTTAACTTTATAAAAGCCCCCCAAAGTTGTATAATTATTTAATGAAAAAACTCGCGTTCCTCATCCTTTTATCTGCCTCAACCCTATTCGCCGCCTTCCCCCTAACCATTACCGACGATGTCGGGCTTACGGCTGTTATCAACAAAGAACCGCTCCGCATAGTCTCACTCGGCCCGTCAAATACCGAAATACTTTTCTCGCTCGGCCTCGGGGAGCGCGTCTGCGGCGTTACCAGTTACTGCAATTTTCCTGAAGCGGCGAAGAAAAAAGAGAAAGTGGGGGACTTCATCGCCCCGAACATAGAAAAGATACTTTCGCTGAAACCGGACCTGGTGTTCTGCGCCGGCGGCGTCCAGAAAGACCTCGCGCTCAAACTTAAAAGCCTTAACATTCCTGCGGTAACTTTGTATCCAAAGAACCTGGAAGAAATCTTGAAGGGTATCAATACCATAGGCCTGGTCTGCGGGAAAGAGAAGGAAGCCGCAGAATATTCCGGCGCTCTTCGTAAAAGGCTGGGCGCGGTTAAGGCCAGGGTCAAAGGCCTTGCAAGGCCAAAGGTTTATCTTGAGATCTGGAATGCGCCGCTTACTTCTGCCGGCAAAAGCTCTTTTGTTGACGAGCTTATCTCGGTGTCAGGCGGAGAAAACATTTTCGCCGGGACGGATCAAACCTTCCCGAATGTCGGCTCTGAAGAAGTTGTAATGAGGAATCCGGATATAATTGTCACGGCCTATATGGATAAGGCCGGAAAGATGAAGAAGGAAATAGAAAGCCGCCAGGGCTGGGGCAGCATCGCGGCGGTGAAGAGCGGAAAGATATATGATGAAATTGACTCTGATATTCTGCTTCGCGCGGGGCCCAGGCTTGTTGACGGGATCGAAGTTCTGGCGGCGAGAATTCATCCTGCCGCCTCAAAAAAGGATAAAAAATGAATGAAATAAAGGTTGCGGCGATAGGGCTTGATACCAGTCATACTGCGGAGTTCACGAAGAGATTTCAGGATCCTGCCTGCCCGAAAGAGGACAGGGTTCCTGGGGTGAGGGTAATTTCCTGCATGAGATTTGAAACGCCTTTCCAGAACAAAGAAGGACTGGATAAAAGACAGAAGCAGCTGGAAGAATGGGGGGTGAAGGTAACCGGAAATTATGACGAAGCGGTCAAAGGCGCGGACGCGCTGCTGCTCGAAATTAATGATGCGGCCCTGCACCTTGAATATTTTAGGAAAGCCGCGCTGCTCGGAAAGCCGATTTATCTGGATAAGCCGCTTGCGGATACGGCGGAGAACGGCAGGGAGATTCTGAAGATAGCTGCGGAGAAAAAACTAAAAGTGTTTTCCACTTCCTCGCTGCGCTATGATTCGGGGCTAATCCTGGCTTCGGGCAGGATGCCGAAGCCGCTTTTTGCGCACATGTACGGGCCGCTCGGGAAGGCCGCCTCCGGAAGCAGCATCGTCTGGTACGGCGTGCACTGTTTTGAGATGCTTGTCCGCGCGATGGGGAAGGGAGCCGGGAAAGTTTCCGCGGCGAAGACCGATTCTGGGGCAGTTATTACGGTACAATATTCCGGCAAGAGGCGCGGGGTAGTTGAGCTAAACGAAGGCGCGTGGGTTTACGGCGGCGAACTGAGATTAGCCGATAAGGCGGAGCCCTTTGTAGTTGATTCCGGAA
>CAIOVX010000030.1 GCA_903861835.1 Candidatus Firestoneibacteriota bacterium
CTCCCTTTCTGTCTTTTGTCATTTTAGAATTTAGTATTGATCGCTTGCCCTTGCTTTTGTTTTTGTTCTTGAGCCTCTGACCCTCTGTCTTCTTCCCTCAAGCGTCCAACCCTCCAACCTTCCAATCTTCCGCCCCTCCTACCTTCCCATCGCCTTCTTCAAATCATCCTTTGACACCGCGTAGTCATAAAGCGCCTGCAGAAAATTCGTTTCAGCGGCAAGCAGGCTTACCTCGGAATCCATTACATCAAGATTGGTTGAAAGACCGTTATTATACCTTTCCTTCGCCACTCGCAGGCTTTCCTTTGCCATCTCAACATTTGCCTGCTGGGAAGCAATTACGCTTGCGGAGGAATTCAAGGTAAGTATGTCTGCCCTGACTTCCATTACCACTCCGTCACGCAGCGATTCTTTCCCTATCTTCGCCTGGTTTAGATTTCCCATTGCCTCATCATACCTTCCGCTTGTGGCGAAACCGTCAAAGAGCGGGATTGAAATGGTAGCCCCTGCGTCCCAGGAACCGTACCAGGTGTCGTCGTTCGGGGGCATTTGCTGCCCACGGTTGTAATTGTAATTTGCAGTAAGGAATATGCTCGGCCGATACCCCGAAAGCGCCATTGTGACGCCGGCTTCCGCCGCTTTTTCCCTGTACTCCATTTGCTTCAGTTCCGCCCGGTTTGTCAGAGCTTCCGCTATGGACGCCTTTTCTTCGAATACTTCCCTGCTAAACCCAAGTTCCCCTTTCGGTTCAAAATCAGCGGTTTCTTTTGAACCCAGGCTCAGGTTGAAAGCCATTACAGAAAGTTTCAGCGCGTTCTGCGCGCGCGCGAGCTGGGGTTCTATGTTGGCAAGTTGGACATTGCTCCGGAGGAGGTCAAATTTTGAGGAGAGCCCCTGGTCATACCTGTCTTTCACTGTTTTTACATGCGCCGCCATTGATTTCTTCGTTTCCGTCATTACATTTACCAGTTCTTTTGAAAGCAGCGCGGAGTTAAAGTTCTTCTTGACTTCAAGCAGCGCGTCTCCGGCAATTTTCTTCTGGTCTTCAAGCGCAGAGCGGTAATTATTCTCCGCTATCTCCACTCCGGCCTGCACCCTGCCCCAGGAAAAGAGCGTGTAGGACATGCCGAGCTTTCCCATATAGATATCGCCAATCCTGTCCGTTGAGATGCTGAGCGAAAAGGGAAGGTAATCTCCGGTCGGGACGCCGCCGCTGTTGAAAACCGGAATATTTGTCGGAGTTCCGCCGGTGGAAAAATCCGAGAGACCCGAAGTCCTGCTATATATTCCTGTCGCCGAAAGCGAGGGCCAGAGCTGCGAGCCCGCGGCTGTCAGCGTGCCCTGCGCGGCTTTCACTTTTTCTTTTACCGCGAGAATCTTCTGGTTGTGTTCCGACGCGAATTTCAAAGCGTCATTAAGCGTAATTTCCGAGGCGGCAAGCCCCGAAACAAACAGCCCCGCGGCAAAAACAAAAAGAATTATTTTCTTGACCATGCTCTTCTCCATTTTTTTCGTGACTTCTTCCAGCACTGCCGTGAAATTCTCCATCGCGGCGAGAAGCCTTTTTTTGTCGGTTTCGTCCAGCAGGGAGAGCATCCCGTGTATCTTTGTCCTGTGCTCTTCCATGCACTTTTTCAGCAAACCGCTTCCCTTCTCCGTGAGCTCAACAAGGACAACCCTTCTGTCCTTCTCGTCGAAGCTCCTCCTGAGCATGCCTTCTTTCACCAGGCGGTCCACGATGTGCGTAGAGGTCGGCAAAGGAATGGCCAGCTCGTGGGCAAGCTCAGACATCTTAAATGACGCTCTTTCACCGAAGAGATACAGCAGCTTGGTTTCGTTGATGGACAGGTCAGTCTCGCAGGATTCAGGAGCGTCTGCCCCGAAGGCACGCTGGTACTTCAGCATTGACTTCATCATTGAACCCCTGACCCGTTCTATTCTTTCAAATATGTCCGGCATTTATACCCCCAAATAATACTTTCTTGCGAAATAGTTTCACTTTGAATTATACCATATTAAAATAGATTGTCAATAGGACATTTCCCCGGCTAGATTCCGGCAAATACCTGTTGAAAGAGCTATTCCTTGAAGTATAATAGACATTGTTTCAAAATCGTTGTCATCAGGAGACATATATGAAAGAAAGCGCTTTCGGCAGGCCGCTAAGGATAGGCATCATTGGCTCGGGACACCGGGGGGGATCCTACATAAATGAACTGGCGAAGATCCCGGAAGAGGCTGTTATCACAGCGGTCTGTGACACAAGCATGGAAAGAATGGACCTGCTCGCCTCCCGTTACAAGCTCGCGGAAACCAAGAAACTGACCTCCCTGGATGAAATGCTGTCCGGAGATCTTGTTGACGCGGTCATCATCACAGTTCCTGACTCTTTCCACCGCTGGGCCGCGGAGAAATCTTTTGCCGCGGGAAAAGACGTAATGCTTGAAAAACCCCTTGCCCCGACCGCGGCGGACTGCCGCGCCATCCTTAAGGCGCACCGCAAATCAGGCAAATTAATGCAGGTAGGTTTCGTCCTCCGGAACACAAATTTTTATTTGAAGGTTAAAGAGATTCTCGACGGAGGCACTTTAGGCCAAATTATGTTCATGCACGCAGCCGAATACCTCGGCGTGCAGCACGGGACAAGCTTTATGACCCGCTGGCACCGCAAGAAAAA
>CAIOVX010000031.1 GCA_903861835.1 Candidatus Firestoneibacteriota bacterium
AGTTTTACCTTACAGAACAAGACGCACGAAGTGCGGCTTATAAACTTTTTATACTTTTATCTTTCAGATGCCGGAGAATACCTCACCCTTTAGGGTGAGGATGAATCCGGCATGAATAATATTAACACACCTATAAAGAGAAACTCCGGCCTTCAGGCCGCAGAGTTTCATTTTCTTAGCATTACGTTACAAACGTTATGAACGTTATAAACCTTATAAACCTTTATAGATTTATTGATACCCCGGAACTTATATTAAATATTTGGTAATTATACTTAACGAACTGTTCATAAGCCATATTTGAAGAAGTTGTAAAAAAGCTCATTCCCGAAACCCAGTTTACACTCTTGGAGAGCGGAAGTTTCAGGCTTACGCCTATGTTTGTTTCAAAATCCTGCTCGTTTGCAGCGGGAATGTAAGCCCCGCTTGAACTCCTCGCTGTTCTTGAAGCGTAGTTTCTGACAAGGTACTGGTAATAGACATTAACCGTAAAATTCCCCATCAGAAAAAAGACGTTAGGGCGAACCGAGAGACTTGTATAAGCGTAATAATTTGGCTGGTACACGAGCAGGCTTGAATCAAATTCATTTCCGTTTGAAACATAATTCGTAAAATTGCACTCGACTCCGAGTGTAAAGGAACTGCTCATATAATTCATCAGCCCGAAATCCACGAAATGCACGGCGTCAAACCTTCCCGGTCCTGTGATAACTCCGTTAGTATCCAGGATAAGATTGTCATAATACCCTTTAAGCACAAGATCGTACGAGGCGTCGGCCGTGAGGCCCAGAATCAGGCCCTTCCATTCCGCCGACAGGCTTGTTCCTGCGAAATCCTTTGGGCGGACATTCTTGTTTAAGGTCACGGTTGTGCTTGAACTGCCGCTAGCGGCGAGAGAAGTATAATTCGGATAGGTTCTGGTGAAATATTTCGCTGTGAAAGTGACCGGGTACTGTTTCTCTTCGGCAGAGGGGTAAAGCGAAAGGGATACCGTTCCGCCCAGGTCGTAAAGGTCGTAGAGCCCTTTCCCGAGCAGTTCTTCCTTAGTCTGCATATTGAAATTGTACCTGACATCTCCGGAGATTTTCAGGTCCATTGTCTCCCCGTATTTGTGTTTGTAGCCGAGAGAGAAGAGATTGTTGAAGCGGTTGGCGAAGAGCGTTTCTTCCTCTATTACCTTTTCTGAAGTGCTGAAACTTGAAGAAAGAACAGGGAGCAGGTAGTTGGACCGGTCAAATTTAACCGCCGGCATCAAGAAAAACCAGGCGTTGCCCGACCACGACCCGCCGGTATTAGAGACCGAAGAATAGGCGAGGCGCAGGTCAAGGTCAGCCAGAGTTATGACCTTCGCGCTCTCTGCGCCAAGCGGTCCGGAAAGAGAAAAAAGCAAAATAAGTCCCGCAAGAAGTCTTTTCATTCCGTGTTTCTCCTCAGAAGGTAATATCTCCGAATATTTGGGGAATTACCACCATATCAATGGATCTGCCGTTGAAGGCGGTTGCGGTCCATACCAATTCCCAGTTGAAGTTGTAGATGTTAGCCAGGAAATTAGGCTGCAAAAACATTGCCAGCAGGTCCTGGGGTGCGCCAATATCGTTGATTATATACATGTCTTTGCTCATTGTTGTTGAGTCTTTGAAGGTGTCTGTGGTCCGCGTGCCTATTAAAATACCGGATACGTCCAGGATAGCATCAGTTTTAACATCATAGGGCATGTTTGTGGCGAGTGTGCTTCCGGTTGCGTCGCTGTATAGGTTTTTGTTGGTGCGCGTGGGGTCGTAATCCCTCAGCCATTTTTGCGAAGCGTTTATTGAAAATGTTTCCGACAATTTCTGGCTGTAGTTCCCGTTAGAGAGTTGAATGGGAGTCTGATAGGTCAATGAATCAAGAATATTGTCTCCGTAAGGATTTCTAAGCGCTGAGGTCTCGCTCTTATAAAAATATTCCGGCATCTGAGTCCAGGTCTGCCGGGCAAGAGCTATCTTTACATCCATGAAATTATCGGGAAGCGCCTTGTTGAAGATGTCAGTTATTTCCAAAGAGGTAATTCCTGCGTGCGGCCCTTCGGAGCGTTTGGTGATATTCAGCATCATCATTGAATCCGCAGCCGGGCGCAAAATATAATTCTCTGAGCGCACCTGATAGCCGTGCATGTCCACGAGTGTTTTCCCCAGCTGTATATCCGCTATCTGATCAAGCATGTCAAGTTTGTTCTCCAGGTTAGACCTGCTCTTTACGTCGGAGAGGTCTTTCCTGAGGTCATTCATTTCTTTCAGTTCCGCCGGGCTGAACTCTTCTCTGCCGGAGGAAGGAGCGCCGGATGCTTTCTTGTTAAGCATCCCGGTTTCAAAGGTGCCTTTTAAGCCGTTTACTTCGTCCGGAGACATCTCCCGCGGTGCTTCAAAGACGCCTTCGTGGAAAGAGGAACGCTCGTTCTCTTTCACGAGAAGTTGTTTTTCCCGGAGTATGTCAGAAAGGGCCACTATGCCTTCAAGGACCGAAAGCGCCGAAGCCTCCGCCGTGGTTTCCAGAATGAACTCAGTGCCCTTAACCGCCGCAATCACTTTGGGCGTATGGGCCTCAAACCTGCTTCCGGGCTGCAGCTTGGTAACCTTTGTTTTCAGCATTCCATACCAGAGTTTCAGGACTGAATCCTGTTTCACCCCGTCGCAATCGGCCTGGAGCAGGTCCAGCATTGAGTTTTCTTTGAGGCTGATAAGCGTTCCATCCGCGAACTTTAGCTGAGCCGTTCCGTTGGCGGTCCGAATCTTTTGCGGGGAGGCAAGCGCTTGACCGCTCTGAGCCGTCTTCCACGAGGCCCCGTCCTCCGAGACTTCCACTATTCCGCTTGTTGAAAAGAGAGCGAGAGAGCCGTTTGTTCCTGCAAATAAAGGAACTGCCGCCATAAAAGCAGCAATTATAAGTGCAATCAGTTTTAGGCCTTTCATGTTATCCTCCCTTGTGCAAATGGAAGCGAAAAAACACTTACACCCTTCAATGTTATTTTAACACAAAGCGCGGAATATTTCAGTCGCAAATTCTGTTAGAGTTATTACCTGCTTTTTCTGCCTGTGGAAATAAGTCTTTGGGCTATACCCTGTTTTTTTATGGCCCTATTTGGTATAATAACGGCGATGGAACTCGTAGAACTTACAAGAAAATTCTCAAGGTTATTGCTCATTCTGGGGCTTGTTTTTGCCGTGGGTGTCGCGGGCTATATGCTGTTGGGCGGACTGGGCACAGGGCAAACCTGGAGTTTCCTGGATGCCCTCTATATGACCGTCATTACCCTTGCTACGGTCGGCTACGGCGAGACGCACCCGCTGGGAGCTGCAGGCAGGATCTTCACGGTATTCCTTATCTTAGGCGGTATGACCGTTGTTTCCTACGGGGTCATAACGATTACCACTTTGATTGCCGAAGGCGAGCTTCAAAGGATTTTACGGAGGGGCAGGATGGACAACAATATCAGCAAACTGAAGGAACATTATATTGTCTGCGGCGCCGGAGAACTCGGGCGGCATATCCTGCAGGAACTTCAAAACACCAGGCAGCCTTTCGTTCTAATAGATAAAAACGCTGAAACTATCAAGAAGCTCTGTCTCGGCGAGATTCTTTTCATAGAAGGCGACGCGGCTGAAGACGCCGTTCTTTTGCAGGCCGGCGTTGAGAAGGCCTCCGGCATTTTCTGCGCCCTGCCGGAAGACAAGGATAACCTTTTTGTTGTTCTAACCGCGAGAGAACTTAACAAGAGCGTAAGAATAATAACTAAGTGTATAGAGGATGAATCAGAACAGAAATTTATCCGCGCGGGCGCTGATAAAACTATTTCTACAAACAAGATCGGCGGGTTGAGAATGACTTCCGAGATGCTTAGGCCGGCGGTTGCCACTTTTCTTGATTTTATGCTGAGGGACAAAAAAAACATCAGGTTTGAGGATGTTGAGGTAGGCGCCGGCGGTATCGCCGGAAAGACCCTCGCAGAAACCTGTCTGCACGACAAAACAGGGGCGATGGTTGTTGCCATAAAGAGCCGGGAAGGAGAAATAGTTTACAACCCTCAGGGAAACACGAAGATTGAGGCTAATTGCGTTCTGGTTGCTCTCGGCGGCGTTGAGCAGATAGAAGCCCTGCGCGCGCTGGTAAAAAAGTGACGCTTGACGAAGCAATAAAAATACTTAAAAGAGAGATAAAGAAATACAAAGTCCCGATAGTTGGCGTGGTAATGGAGAGGACCGGAGATCCGTTCAAAGTCCTGATCTCGACAATGCTGAGTCTGCGGACGAAAGACACGACCACTGCGGAAGCTTCAGAGCGTCTTTTTAAGCTCGCAGGCACGCCGGAAGAGATGCTGAAACTTTCCGATAAAGCCGTTGAGAAAGCTATTTATCCGGTAGGTTTTTATCACACCAAGGCAAGGAGCATTAGAAAGACCTGTGAAATGCTCGTCTCCTCTTACGGTTCGAGGGTGCCTGATTCGCTCGAAGAACTTTTAAAGCTTGAGGGCGTGGGAAGAAAGACCGCGAACCTGGTGCTGACAATCGGGTTTGACAAATACGGCATCTGTGTTGACACTCACGTGCACCGCATTACGAACCGCTGGGGTTATGTGAAGACAAAGAACCCTGAAGAAACGGAGTTCGCTCTCAGGGCAAAACTCCCGAGGAAGTACTGGAAGATAATAAACGACCTGCTGGTGACTTACGGGCAGAATTTATGCGCTCCGGTGTCTCCTAAATGCTCGGAGTGTAGAATTAGCGGGTTCTGTAAACGGGTGGGGGTAGGCAAGCACAGGTAAGGCAAGAAGCAAATTCTAAGCACTAAACTCTAAACAAAAGGAAAAGAAGCAAAAGTAAAAGAAGTGCAAGGCGTTGGCTCTTCATCAGTTTGAATTTTGTTGTTTGCTTTTTATTAGCATTTAGTATTTAGTGCTTGTACTTTTGCCAAAAAGATATCTTAGTCCACAAGGAGGCTTTTACCATGAAGAGATTTTCTGCGTTATTGTTGGTGCTGGCGCTTGCGGTGGTTTTTACGGGCTGCGCCAAAAGGCTTTCAAAGGAACAGATGATTGAGAAAGGCAAGTATCTGGTCAGTGCCTGCGGTGTTTTGAAAGAGCACACGCCGCTGCGCGACGGCAAGCCTGAAATGAGCAAATTTATGTCCGGAAGCAATATCGGTTATGCCGGTCCCTGGGGCGTTTATTATCCGAAGAACCTGACCCCGGATTCCGATACAGGCATAGGCCTGCTCACGGATGATGAAATAGTCTCCGAGATCAAAGGCGATACCGGAAATGTCCCCGGATACTTCTCTGACTATTATAAGAATCTTAGCGAGGAAGACCTTCGCTGTGTCATGATGTATCTGAAGTCGCTTGACGCTGTTGTGAATAAAGTTCCTGCCGATCTGAAACCGGGAGAAAAAATTACCGGAGCGGTTATCAATCTCGCGGTTAAGCAGGCAGCGGCCGAAGCGCCGAAGAAAGCAGAGAAGAAAGCGGAGAAGACGGCAAAGAAAACCTCCGCTTCAAAGATCACGGCAACCAAGAAAACCGCAAAAAAGAAGTAAGTCCGAGGGCCCCGGGAGACCGGGGCTCTTTTTTTACGCCAAATTTATATGTTAATAGGACAAGGGAAAATGCGAAACAGCAAACTTAAGAAACTGCGCTCTATCCTCCTGGATTCCGGGCCGGCGCTGGTGGCTTTTTCGGGAGGGGTGGACAGCACCTTTCTTCTGAAAGCCGCGATGGAAGCTCTTGGCCGAGAAAAGGTGCTGGCTGTCATCGCGCGCTCGGAAACTTATCCTGAAAGCGAGGTCAAGTCCGCTGTAAAGCTGGCGCGTAAGCTGAAAGCCAGGCTGAAGGTAATTCATACCTGCGAGATAAATGACGAGCGGTTTCTCAAAAACCCGCTAAAGAGATGTTACTATTGCAAGCACGAATTATTCTCAAAGCTTAAGGCGATCGCCAAGCAGGAAGGGCTTTCGGCCGTATTTGACGGGGCGAATTACGATGACCGCCTGGATTTTAGGCCCGGCAGCATTGCCGGTAAAGAACTCGGCGTCAGGAGCCCGTTGAAAGAAGCGCAAATAACCAAAGCGGAGATACGAGCGTTTTCTAAGGAATGCAAACTTCCCACCTGGAATAAGCCTTCGCTTGCGTGCCTGGCTTCAAGAATACCTTTTGGGACGAGGATTGAGAAAAAGACGCTTAAGCAGGTTGGGACCGCCGAAGATTATATCAAAGGTCTGGGTTTTAAGCAGGTAAGGGTTAGGCATCACGGAAGTATCGCGCGTATCGAGGTTTTCCTGGAAGATGTTGAACGGCTCTTGGGTTTGAAAAATAAAATAACTGAAAAATTGAAAGCATTGGGCTATACTTATGTAACGGTCGATCTGGAAGGTTTTAGGAGCGGCAGCATGAACCCGGTCAAAAAAGGCGCCAAATGAGCAAGCGCAATATTGTTGTGATCGTTTTTGGTCTTGCTGTTGGAGTTTTTGGCGGTATGTTCGGGCTGGGCGGCGGGGTTATAATGATTCCCGTCCTGCTCTATGTCTTCAAAAAGAATATTCACGCGGCGGCTGCCACTTCGCTTGCCGTGATTGGCCCCATGGCTGTATCCGGGACTATAGGTAATATTTTGTCGGGGACTATAGTCTGGCCGGCTTTCTTGTTCCTGTCGGCCGGTTCCATTGCAGGCGCTTATTTTGGAGCGCATATGTCAAAAAAGATTCCGCAGGATCTGTTGAGGAAAATGCTCGGCATTTTCGTCCTGGTGATAGCGCTCTCAATGGTGTTTTTGCCTTCTCGCGCGCAGGCAGTCAGCGGTTTCTCCGGAAGTGTCAGCCTGCTTGCGGGGCTGGTGATGATTTTTTCGGGCCTTGCTGTCGGAGTCTTCTCCGGGCTCTTCGGGCTGGGCGGCGGGGTGATAATGAATCCGCTGATGCTTTTTGGTTTTGGTTTCACCGCGCACCAGACGGTCGCGACTTCGCTGGCGGTAATAGTTCCGACCTCTCTGAGCGGCACTCTTAAGCAATTCAGGCAGGGTCACATTGACCTGCGTCTTGCCGGCTTGCTTTCCGCAGGGGCTTGTGTCGGGGCTTTTGCGGGAGCGAAGCTCAAAGAGCACATAAATAACAATGACCTTAAAGTTCTTCTCGGGCTCGCCGTTGCGCTGGTCGCGCTAACGATACTGTTTAAGAAGAGCAAGCAGGAATAGCGTTTTTCACGGACTAATCATTTAAAGTGTTTTGGAGGCGGTATGCCGGATAAAATCGACAAGCTTGGAAGTCTGCCCGTATCTGCCGAATCGCTTGAACAGCATCCGAATTTTTCAAGATTCTCTCCCGCGGAATTAAAAGCCCTTTCAGGGCATTGCGTCCTGAAAACGCTTTCCGGGGGCAAGGTGCTCTTCACTGAAGGCGAGCAGGGACAGGCAATGTTCATAGTTAGAAAGGGAAGCATCAAAATACTGAAGATGGGTTTTCTCGGAGAGACTGGGATAGGCGAAGTGAATGTAGGCGAATTCTTCGGAGAGATGGCAGTCATAGACGGCAGTCCGAGAATGGCTACTGCGAGGGCTGCGGTTGACACGGAATTGCTGGAACTCTCTGCAGAAGCCTACGCAAAACTTCAGAAAGATAATCCGCAGACGGCCGTCAAGATTATGGACCTGCTCCTGCGTTTATTAACCCAGCGGTTGAGATCCGTAACCGTGAAGATGCTGAAGAAAACTACGAAATAATTTACGGGAGAGCCTATGCATATCAATGACATTTTGAAGGTGATGGTGGAAAGGAATGCTTCGGACCTCCTTTTGAAGCCCGGAGTTCCGCCTACATTCCGCATAGACGGAGTGTATGTTGATCACGACGCGCCGAAACAGACGGCCGCTTCCGTCAGGGAACTAATCGGGCAGATGACGGATGACAAGCAGAAGCAGGCCTTTGATGAGGAGCGTGAGCTTGATTTCGCGTATTCAATAGAGGGCCTTGCCAGGTTTCGCGTAAATGTTTACCTGCAGGCGGGAAATCTTGCCGCGGCGCTTAGGGTAATTCCTCTTCGCGTGATGACGCTTGACGAATTGGGACTTCCCCCTATACTTAAAAGGCTTGCTGAAAAGCCGAGAGGGCTGATACTTCTTACCGGCCCGACAGGTTCCGGAAAATCAACAACCATTGCGGCTATGATAGACCAAATAAATACAACGCGCCGCTGCCATATTATGACCATTGAGGATCCCATAGAATTTCTTCATTCCGATAAAAAGGCTATAGTCGACCAGAGGGAGGTTGGAAGGGATACTCTTTCATTTGCCAGTGCGCTCAAGCGCATCCTCAGGCAGGACCCCAATGTGATAGTCATAGGCGAAATGAGGGATCTTGAAACTATTGCCATAGCGATTACAGCAGCGGAAACGGGTCATCTTGTTTTTGCGACGCTCCATACCGGAAGCGCGGCTCAGACCATTGACCGCATTGTTGATGTTTTCCCCGCTGGTCAGCAGTCGCAAATCAGAAGCCAGCTTTCTCTCGCGCTTGAAGGTATTATCTGTCAGGTGCTGGTTCCGAAGGCGGACGGCAAAGGCAGGGCGGTTGCAATGGAAATTCTCACGGCTACCAATGCGACAAGGAGCCAGATAAGGGCCAATGACCTTGCAATGATTGGCTCAACCATAATGACCAGCAGGCAGGAAGGGATGCAGACGCTGGATAACGCCCTGAAAGAACTCGTGGAAAAAGGCGTTATAACCTTTGAAGCGGCCTGCGCGAAGGCAGCTAATCCGGAACAATTTGCCAAGGCCAATGCGGCGCTCGGGAAGAAGTAATGATCCGCGAGCTTCCGGTAAAAACATCGTCGCGGGAGGAATTTAAAGACATAACCCGCGAAGTGGCAAAAGCAGTTGAAATATCCAACATTAAAGACGGAGTCTGCTACATATATGTGCCGCATACTACCGCGGGCGTGACGGTTAATGAGAACGCGGATCCTTCAGTCACAAAAGACATATTAAGGAAACTAAAAGAGATAGTTCCGCGCGAGGACTCTTACGAACACTCGGAAGGCAATTCGGATTCCCACATCAAGGCTTCTATGATGGGTTTTTGCCAGACGGTGCTCGTTGAAAATGGTAAACTGGTCCTCGGGAACTGGCAGGGGATATATTTCTGCGAGTTTGACGGCCCTAGAGAAAGAAGGGTGATTATCAAAATCAAGTAAGTGTTAGGGTGGGGTGGCAAACGCATATGACATTTCGTCTCGGCGGGCATGAAATCATAAAAGCTGCCATAATTCTATTTGCTTTATCGCTTTGCGCTCTTGCCGGCGCTGAAACGCCGGGAAAAAAGTCTGTTTCCGGCTGGCGTGGGGACGGCACCGGCATATATAAGGATGCGACTCCTCCTCTGGAATGGCAGAAAGGCCCCGGACAGAATAAAAACGTGCTTTGGGTCAGCAGGATACCGGTTACCGGTTTCTCGTCTCCGATTGTTGCAGGCCGGAATATTTATTTTTGCGGCGGCAACTTTGACATTATGTGTTTTGATAAAAAGAACGGGAAGTTGCTCTGGATAAAACAGTTCTCTCCGTATGAGGCTTTTACCGCGGAAGAGAGGGTAAAGTGGGCTTCGGAGCTGAAAAAACTTGACGCCCTTGCCGAATCTCGGGACAGGATATTAAAGGCGCTGCCCGGAGCGCTCTCCGATGAACTGGACAGAAAAACGAAAGAGAAGGATGACCTTGAGAAACAGATGCAGGCCGTTTACAGCGCGATGGATCCGGACAGGTTTCCGGCGTCGCAGGAAGACGGTTTCGCCACGGCAACACCTGTAAGCGACGGAGAGAATGTCTATGTCTGGAACGCGCTTGGCATTACCGCGAGTTTTACTCTCGACGGAAAAATGAATTGGATCAGGAACTCAAGGGTCGGCAAAGCCGGGCAGGAGCACGGTTATCACAGCAGCCCGCTCGTGTCAGGCGGAAAGGTCATTTTGAATATGAAGGATTATTACGCGCTGGATGCGAAGACGGGAGCGCCGGCCTGGACGATGAAGTTTTGGGATTGGGGAACTTTCGCTTCTCCTGTGCCGGTGAAGATCGGCGGCGTTGATTGCTTTATGTCGGGAGACGGCGGGATTGTAAGGTCCTCCGACGGAAAAATTATCTGCCGCGGAACTGTAAGCCACAGCTCTGCTTCACCTGTCTTAGGGAATGGACAGGTTTTTCAGCTCTGGTCTTTGCTGTGGTCCGACGCGAGAAAAGCCATTCACTATTATAAAGCGCCTGCCTCCGCGGATCCCGGATTTTCGCCGCAGATGAAATATGTGGAACTTCCGGTTATTGAGAAGCCTTTTAAGGAGACGAATGACAGGACTTTTCCTTCGCCCGTCTTTTATGACGGGCTGCTCTATTTTGTCACCGCGCTCGGAGAATTCTACTGTTTTGACCCTGCGAAATCTGAGTATGTTTATAAGACCCTGATAGATTCCGAGGATTTTGACAATTCCGGCCCGCGCCCGTATAGCTGCGGCCTCCTGTCCTCGCTCTGCGTTGCCGGCGGGCGCATTTATTTGACCACAAACACGGGGTTGACCCTTGTTATTGAAACAGGCAGAAAGTTTAATATCCTGGCGAAAAACAAAATACTCGCTCTTGTTTCAAGAGGTTACAAGAAGAGCACTCCGGAGGGCTTCATTACCTCACCCTATTTTGACGGAAATCAAATCTATTTCCGCGGGGAAAAGAACTTGTACTGCATAGGCGAGCCCGGTAAAGAGATTAAATAACCCGGAAGCATAAATTGGAGACGGCGTGATAAAAAAAATTGGAGTAATGACTACCGGCGGCGACGCTCCCGGGATGAACGCGGTAATCAGGTCCGTTGTAAGGACCGCCATCTTTAAGCATCTTAGAGTCTGCGGCATTAAAAGAGGCTTCCGCGGCCTGATAGACAACGATATAGAGGAACTTGACCTGCACTCGGTCTCGGGAATAATAAACCGCGGCGGAACTATGCTTAAGACCATAAGATGCCCGGAGTTTAAGGAAAAGAAGAACCAGCGCGAAGCGGTGGAGCACCTCCGTATGCACAGCATTGACGCGCTCGTAATTATCGGCGGCAACGGTTCTCTCGCGGCCGGCGCTTCGCTTTACTATGACTGGGGAATCCCGGTAATAAATATTCCGGCTTCTATTGATAATGACCTCTGCTACACGGATTATACCGTGGGGTTTGACACGGCAGTCAATACGGCGCTTGAAGCTATTGATAAGATACGGGACACCGCCTCTTCGCACGACCGCGTTTTCGTGGTTGAAGTGATGGGCAGGGATTCCGGCTCCATAGCGCTTGAAGTGGGGCTTGCCTCCGGTGCGGAAGCGGTTATACTTCCTGAAATCAAATATGACCCCGAGAAACTCTGCGATTTGCTGCTGCGCGGATATCACCGCGGCAAGAAGAGCAGTATCGTAGTGGTCGCCGAAGGGGCGGCTCAAGGCCATGAAATAGCGGACATTATCTCGGAAAAAACCGAGCTTGAGGTCAGAGTCAGCGTGCTCGGTTACATGCAGAGGGGAGGTGCCCCGACGGCATTCTCCAGGGCGCTTGCCGGCCGCTTCGGAAAAGAGGCCGTGGAAGAGTTGTTGAGGGGAAAGGGCGGCCGGATGGTCGGGATGCTCGGCAATAAAGTGATTTCCACTGATATAAAAAAGGTGTTAAAGGCCAGCAAATCTAAAAAGATAAATATGAATGACTATAAACTTGTCGGAATTCTGTCCATATAGATCCGGTATGATTAAACTCATTGAGCGCTTTGCGGTAATCTGCTAAATTCAAGTATGTCGAACACCAAAATAGTTTTCAATCTGACAGGACTTCATTGCGCTTCCTGCGTTCTTAACGTGGAAAAGCGGCTTAAACGCATGAAAGGAATTTCCTCCGCGAGCGTTAATCTTGCCTTAAACAATGCCGTTGTAGAGTATGATCCCGCCGTTGCCAATTTTGCCAAAATGAAAGGCTCCATTGAGAGTATTGGCTTTGGCGCGACAGTTTCTCCCGACGCTATGGAAAGGATTCAGCGCGCGGAGTATACAAAACTAAAGTCGCGTTTTATTGCCGGCGCGCTGCTTTCCGCGGCCATAATGATTCTTTCCTTTTGGGGACATCTTCAGGCTGTTAATATCGCGATGTTTGTATTGACTCTTCCCGTGATAATTTACAGCGGCTCCGGTTTTTTTAAAGGAGCGGTTTCAGCTTTCAAACCGCCCGCGAATATTGCCGACATGAACACTCTCGTGGCGGTAGGCGCCGGTTCGGCTTTTGTTTACAGCACCCTTGCCGCGTTCTTTCCCGGGTTATTTACGGGCTCCGGAAAAATGGCTATGGCCTATTTTGACACTTCCGCGGTCATAATTACGCTGGTACTTCTGGGGCGCCTCCTTGAAGCCGGTTCAAGAAAGAAAGCGCTTGAGAGCATCCGGGGTCTGGCAAACCTTCAGGCAAAAAAGGCAGTCATCATCAAGAACGGACGGGAACAAAAGATTGATGCCGGGCTGCTTTCAAAGGGAAATATATTGGCGGTGCGCCCGGGCGAGCGTTTTGCCGCTGACGGCATTGTGGTTTCCGGAGAATCCTCCGTTGACGAGTCAATGATTAGCGGGGAAGCTCTGCCTGTTGAAAAAAATCCCGGCGACAAGGTCATCGGCGGGACAGTTAACCTTAACGGCTTTCTGAAAGTTAAAGTTACGAATGCCGGCAGCGGCACAGTGCTCGCCGGCATAATTCGTCTCGTTGAGAACGCCGCTGGTTCAAAAGCGCCGATACAGAACCTTGTTGACCGGATAGCGAATGTTTTTGTTCCGGTTGTCTTCGGGCTAGCTTTGATAACTTTTATAAGCTGGTATTTTACCGCCGGAGCGGGGACGGCTGCGCTCAATTTTATGGCGGTACTCCTGATAGCCTGCCCTTGCGCGCTCGGCCTGGCTACGCCTATCGGAATCATTGTAGGCGTTGGTGCCGCTGCGAAGAAGGGAGTGCTTATAAAGAACGCGGAGAGCCTTGAGAGGTGCAGGAATATTGAAGCGGTTGTTTTCGATAAAACGGCGACGCTGACGGAAGGGAGGCTTAGCGTAACCGGAGTCAACGTCTTCGGTTCCCTTTCGGAAAAGGAACTGATACGCATAGCCGCTTCGCTTGAAAGAAAATCCGAGCATCCCCTCGCGGAAGGAATAACACGCGAAGCAAAAAGGCTTTCAATCAGAACTCTTGAAGTCAAAAACTTCAGGGCTCTTCCCGGATTCGGAATTAAGGGCATTATTGGAAAAGAGGAATATACTGCCGGAAAGTACGAATTTGTAAAGGGCAGGGATAATGCCGCGAAGGCAAAGCGCCTTGCGGAAAAGCATCAGAAGCAGGGGAAACTTGCGGTATTCATTGCTGACAGGCGGAAAGTCCTTGGATTAATAGCTCTTTCTGATACTGTCAAGGCGGATTCAAAACGAGTAATAGAAGAACTGGTGAAGCTTCGGATAAAGCCGGTCCTTTTGACCGGGGATAACAAGTCAACCGCGAAAGCCGTTGCAAAAGAGCTTGGAATCAAGGACTACCGCGCTGAAATACTTCCGGCTGATAAGCTCCTTGCCGTAAAGGCGCTTCAAAGGAAATACAAAGTTGTGGCGATGGTGGGTGACGGGATAAACGACGCCCCCGCGCTGACCAAGGCGGATGTCGGGATCGGGCTGAGTACCGGTACCGGTATCGCCATAGAATCCGCCGATGTAGTGCTGATAAACGGCGACTTAAGCAAGGTTCTTGAATTGATAAAGCTGTCAAAGCGGACGATGAGAATAATAAATCAGAACCTTTTCTGGGCCTTCTTTTACAATGTGATAGGTGTCCCGATAGCCGCGGGCGTGTTGATTCCGCTTTATGGCTTCTCCCTGAATCCGATGCTCGCTTCCGCATTTATGGCTGCCAGTTCGGTGAGCGTTGTTCTAAATTCGTTAAGAATTAGGAAAAACAACTAAATCTGTATCGTTTATAACGTTCTTAACGTTCTTAACGTTTATAACGTAAATATATGACACATTGATTCAGCTGGTTAAAGTTTATAACGTTCGTAACGTTAAGAACGCTAGTAAGCGCCTTTATTTATAAGGCCCTTAATCAAATCAAACGCGTCTTTCCTGGTTGCAACCTTCCCTAAAAGTTGCCCTTCTTTTACCGCCGCGAGAAGTTTCCCTAATTCCGGAGAGGGCTTTAACTTGAATTTCTTCATAACTGCTTCCCCGTTGATTAACTTGGGGAGCGGCTTTTTCGTGCTTAGTCTGTAATGTTCGTTTAAGAGCATTGAGATAACTTTTCTCTGCGCTTCAATGTCTGACTTTTTTATTTTTGGGCCGAGCGCCGAGAGCCTGTCAGCCCACGAAAGCAGGAGCACTTCAACGGTGAATTCTCCGGTCTCCCGCAAGAGCCGGAGTACCGACCTGTTTGAGATATCTTTAAGCCCCGCGAGGTACCCTGTCCGCAGATGGTTTTTTATGACCTTCATTCCGGCTGCCGTTTCAAGGTTGCTTAACCGCAGTCTTTTGGCAATCTCTGAAAATGTCTTTGCTCCGAGCAGTTCATGATTATAGAAATGAGCGCCGCCGTCTTCCCCCGGGGTTTTTGTTTCAGGTTTAGCGATGTCGTGAAAGAGGCAAATGAATTTTAGATGAGTAAGCACCTCAAACTGTCCCCGCCGTTCTCTGAGCCGGTCAAGAGTGAAACCGCGCGCGCTCTTTTCTATTTTGAAATCCGAAAGCAGGGAAATATTCTGCAACTGTTTCACGGCTTCCAGCGTATGCTCAAACACATCAAGATGGTGATAGCCGGGCTGCTCAACGCCTTTTAGCGCGGCAAGTTCCGGAAATAGCCCGCAGAGCACGCCTGCCGAGTCCGCGGCAAGCAGGCTGGGAACAGGGTTTTCGGAGGAGAGGAGCTTGAGGAACTCATCTCTGATACGCTCGCTGGCCGGAGAATGCAGCAGTTCCGCGTTTTCTTTTATTGCGGAGATAGTAGTTCTCTCTATTGAGAATCCCAGCGTGGAGGAGAACCTGAAAGCGCGAAGTAACCTTACAGGGTCATCCGAAAATGCTTCTTTTGAGACCATCCGCACAATTCCTTTGCTCAAATCAGCCCTTCCGCCGGTTGGGTCAATGAATTCCTCCGGGGAAGAGAGAGGGAAGGCAAGGGCGTTTATGGTGAAATCCCTTTTTAAAAGGTCTGTTTCAATGTTCTTACCGCGCAGGCGCGACAGGTCCACAGTTATGCCGCTCTTCAAAGCTATACGGGTTATGCCGAAGGCCTTTGAGAGAGGAACCACGGTTCCTTTAAGGAGGCGCGCAAGCGCTTTGCCGTGCCCTAAAGTGTCGCCCGGAAGGGCGATATCAATATCCTTTGAGAATGCTCTTTTCAAAAGCCTGTCTCTGACATACCCTCCGACTGCCCACGCGTTCACGCGCCGCTGCCGGAAGTAAGTAGAGGTAATCTTTAATATGTCCGCTTCAGTCAGGTTCATTTCTTAAGCCCTTTTACCGCTTCAAGCACGGCAGTTATCAGTTTATCCGGCATGCCTTTCAGAGTTTCCAGGTCGCCGCGCGTCAATTTGCCCAGTTCTTTGAATTTTCTGAGTATTTCTTTCTTCCTCTTATCCCCTATGCCAAAAACTTTGTCAAGCACGGACTCGGTAGTTCTTTTATCCCTCAGCGTCTTGTGATACTTCACGGCAAATCTATGCGCTTCATCTCTCGCGGCCTGAAGCAGGTGAAGGGCCGGAGAGTCCTTCGGAAGTTTTATGCTCTCCGCCGAATCAAGCGTGAAGACCTCTTCTTCCCGCTTTGCCAGTGAGACTATCGGAAGGGAAACGCCGGAGATCTTCATCGCATTTTGCGCCGCGCCCAGCTGCCCTTTGCCGCCGTCTATCACCAGGAGGTGGGGCAGATCACTCTCTTCTTTCTGCCGTTTAAGCCTTCTGGATACCACCTCAAAGATCATCCCCGTGTCGTCCGGACCGGAAAGCGTCCGTATCCTGTACTTGCGGTACTTGTCCTTATCAGGCTGCCCTGAGACAAACCTTACCGCCGAACCTACAGAGTCCTTGCCAGAAATATTTGAGATATCAATGCAGTCTATAACGACGGGCTCTTCCGGAAGTTTCAGCGCGTCTTTCAGCATCCGCAGCGCTTTGGTGGATTCTCTGTCCATATAATCCGTCATGGCCTGCGATTTCATGCCTATGGTTTTATCGTTTTGAAGCAGGATGAGTTCCACCAGGTCTTTCTGATCCCTGTATCTTACCGCCTCTTCAAAGTCCAGTTTTTCAGAGGCCTTCGTCATTTTTCTTTCCAGCTCGGCAATAAGACTCTTCTGCTTTCCCCTGAGGAACTCTTCCACCTCTTTTACCTGTCCGGCGTAGGTTTCCTTCGTGGCTTTTCCTGTGCAGGGCGCGGTGCAAAAGCCCATGCCTTCTTTTATACAGGCCCGTTCAAGCTTTTTCTTCATATCTATCCGGCAGTCCCGGAGTTTGAACTTTTTGTTTATCACTTTTATCAGCGAGTTCACGGACCCGAGCACATACGGCCCGTAATATTTTGAATTATCCTGCGTGATTCTCCGGGTTAGGGAGAGCCGCGGGAAGTCCTCGTTTACGGTAAGTTTGAGATAGGGGTAAGTCTTATCATCCTTGTACATAACATTGTACTTGGGACGGTATTTCTTTATCAGACGGCTCTCAAGTATCAGCGCTTCCATCTCATTGGCTGTTTCAATGGTTTCAAAAGAGGTGATGTTCGGCACCATAGCAGCGACTTTCATTTCATATTTCGCGCTCTCATGAAAGTAGGAGCGCACGCGGTCCTTCAGGCAGGCGGATTTCCCGACATAAATTATCCTGCCCAGGATATCCTTCATCAGGTAGACCCCCGGCTTCTCCGGAAGGTTATTTAGGCTCTCTTCAAGCGTCATAATGGATTATACAGCATTACGAAAAGCCAGTCTACCTTCAGGCAGGGCCTTTGAAAGCGCATTGACTAAGCTATTTTCCTGTGATATATTAGATTTATGAGCTATGAACAATATTTCGGCTTAAAGGAACAGCCCTTTGCCATAACTCCCGACCCCAAATTCTTTTATGAAAGCGACCAGCATATGGGCGCTTTAATAAGAATCCAGCATGCCATTGACACCGCGAAAGGTCTCACGATTGTTATCGGAGATATGGGGCTCGGGAAAACCTTTATAAGCAGGAAACTGCTTGACCAACTGCAGTCTTCAGGCGACAAGTATGAAGCCGCCCTGCTTATTGTCATTCACCACGAAATTACGGCGGCCTGGCTCTTAAAAAAGATTGCCGTTCAGCTCGGTGTTGATATGCCGGCCGAGGATAAATCTTCGCTTATTTCCCAGATCTGCAAGAAACTCATTGAGCTAGACGAAGCAGGCAAGCGCGCCGTTATTCTTATTGATGAAGCCCACATGCTCCAGACGCAGGAGATATATGAAGAACTCCGCGGTTTGCTGAATGTGGAAGGCGCGAGTCACAAACTATTAAATATCGTGTTGTTTGGTCCGCCTGAACTTGAAAGATTTATGCAGCTTGATCCTCCGCTGGTTTCCAGAATAGGCCTGAAGTTTACGATCAGGCCGCTTGACGAGAAATCTACTATCGGCTACATAAGCCATCGGCTTGCGGTCTCCGGCGCTACCCGGGAAATAATCACACAGGAAGCCTCCCGGGCCGTTTTTGAGTACAGCCGCGGCACGCCAAGGCTAATAAACGCGCTTTGCGATAACGCCCTGCTTGAGGCTCTTATCCAGAAAAAAGTGCTTGTTGAACCCGCGATTATTGACCAGGTCGCGTCTGACCTGGGTGTGAAAAAAGGCTGACCCCGAAGTATTCTTTAGGTTGATCTCATCTTATTTACCGGAGGCTGTTGTGATAGAGCGCTATACTCTTCCCGATATGGGCAATGTCTGGACCGAAGAGGCCAAATACTCGAAATGGCTGAAAGTGGAACTCGCGGTCTGCGAAGTCCTCGCCAAAAGAGGCGAGATACCAAAAAAAGCAAATCAAACCATTAAGGCGAAAGCCAAATTCAAGGTTTCCCGGATTAATAAGATAGAAGAAGAAGTAAAACACGATGTTATTGCCTTCCTTACTTCCGTTGCCGAATATGTCGGCAAGGATTCCCGTTTCATTCACCGCGGGCTTACTTCCTCGGATGTGCTTGACACCGGCCTGGCTCTGCAGCTTCGCGACGCCGCGGATATTATTTTGCTCAAGATGGAAAAATCGGTCAAGATACTCAAGGCCCAGGTTAAGAAATATAAGCATGTCCCGACCATCGGCAGGTCTCACGGTATTCACGCCGAGCCCACCACCTTCGGGCTGAAGCTTGCCATCTGGTGGAAAGAGATGGAGCGAAATGTTGAGAGGGTAAAGCGCGCCAGAGAAGTTATAAGTTACGGTAAGATGTCAGGCGCAGTCGGCACGTATTCCAATATAGATCCTGCGGTTGAAGTTGCGGTCTGCAGAAAACTTGGGCTAAAACCCGCGCCTGTTTCCACCCAGATAGTCCAGCGCGACAGGCACGCCGAGTTTCTCTCGGCTCTCGCCATAACCGCCTCTTCGCTTGACAAGTTTGCCACGGAGATACGTCACCTGCAAAGAACCGAGGTGCTTGAAGCAGAGGAGCCTTTTACCAAGGGGCAGAAGGGCTCTTCGGCGATGCCGCACAAGAGAAACCCCATCACCTGCGAGAGAATCTCAGGCTTGGCGAGGATACTTCGGGCGAATGCATTAGTCGGTTATGAAAACATCCCGCTCTGGCACGAAAGGGATATCTCTCATTCTGCCGCCGAGAGGGTGGTCCTGCCGGACAGCACCATAGCGCTTGATTATATGCTTCATAAGTTCAACTGGCTCGTCGAGAACCTGAATGTTTATCCGGAAAATATGTTGGAGAATCTCAACAAAATGAAAGGGCTGGTCTTTTCGCAGAAAGTATTAATAGGTTTAACTAAAAAGGGAATCAGCAGGGAAGAGGGTTACAGGATAGTCCAGGATTCCGCGATGCGGGTCTGGAAGAAAGAAGGGACCATGGCGGAACTCTTAAAGACCGACGAGAGGGTGACAAAGCGCCTGACGGACGCGGAAATAGACGCTTGTTTTGATCTTGGGGCGTATCTGAAAAATGTAGACAAGATATTCAAGCGGCTGGGGGTCTGACAGACTTTGCAATCGGGAACGATTAAGATCTTTCGTGGAATTTTGAATTGTTGTAGAGTTCCTTTGTGGTCTTGTAGAGGAACTTCTGATCATTAACCGGCAGGTGTACCATCAAACTCAAAACTTTTTGCTGATATTCCGAGAGTTTCTTCTCTTTTGAACCGTGAATGTTATCGTTGAAAAGTTGTTCTTCCGCAATCCCCAGGGCGTCTGCTATTCGCTGAATGGTTACAAGGCTTGCTTTCTTTGTCCCGCGTTCTATCTGACCGAGAAAGGAAGGATGAATGCGGGCTTTTTCAGCCAATTCTTCCTGTGTCAGTCCCATACGGTTTCTCTCTTGCCGCGTTCTTCTGCCTATTACCGCATAGACATTCTTCTGCGATTTCATTTTTCTTCCCCTCATTCGCCCTGCCTACTCTATTATAATCCGATTTTTGAGTTGTAATAGCAAGAGACCATAAGTATTGTATTATAAAACCTTATGGAGTATATTCCGCTTGACACCCGCGGATTCCTGTAGTACACTGCCTTTAAGGACTTACTTTAGAGCGGTTTTTGTCTCAATGTAGGGCTCGACTGACGCCATGGGTTTTATATAGTTTGGGGGAAGAAACCAGGGTGTTGGCCGGGCCTTTTCAATTCGTATAAGCTTCTCAAAATCACCCGCTAAATCCTCTTTTTTGCCGCCTCCTGCCTGCAGCCGTTTCCCGGATATTATGATAGGGAAAACAACCGTATTATGTTGTAAAATATCGGAGTACGTTTGAAAAAACTCCCAAGGGGAATACCTGATGCAATACAGGGAATACGGCAGGACCGGAAAGAAAATATCAGTTATCGCTTTCGGCGGGATGCGATTTCAGCCGGACGGCGACAAGTTCGACTTTGATAAATGCGCCGCAGTAGTTCGCAAGGCAAGCGGGCTGGGCGTGAATTATTTTGACACTTCGCCGTATTACTGCGGCAGCCAAAGCGAAGTTATTTTTGGGCAGGCCTTCAAGGATATGCCCAAGCCCTTCTATGTGTCCACGAAAAGTTATGAGTCCGACCCTTTGAAACTCCGCGCCGACCTGGAAACCTCGTTAAAAAGGATGGGCCTGCAAAAAATCAATTTTTACAACATTTGGGGAATAAAAAGCATGGAGGGCTACCGCAATGTAATGAGAAAGGGCGGCCCCTATGAGGAAATCCTTAAGGCAAAGAAAGAGGGTTTGGTGGAGCATGTCGCCTTCTCGACTCACTGCAGCGGCGAGGAAATAGCGCAAATCGCGAAGGACGGCGTTTTTGAGGGCGTTACTCTCGGCTATAATATATTGAACTTTCCTTTCAGGGAAAAAGGCGTAAGGGCCGCCCACGCCGCCGGAATGGGAGTAATGATTATGAATCCCTTGAGCGGCGGGATCCTGCCGAAAAAAGCCGAACTCTTTGACTATATCAAAAATCCCGATGATAAGACCGTCACGGAAGCCGCCCTCCGTTTCCTCCTGGCCCACAAAGAAATAACAGGGGCTCTATGCGGAATGGGCAGTGTTGAAGAGGTGGTCGAAAATGTTAAGGCCGGCGATATAGTAAAGGATTTTCCCGAAAGCAAGAGGGCCGAGATAAAGGCCAGGCTCAGCCTTGATATGGACAAGCTCTGCACCGGCTGCCAGTACTGCGACGGCTGCCCCGCGGGAATAGAAGTGGCGAGGAATATGCTTGCCTACAATTACACGATACTTGAGCGCAGGGAAAGATATTTTGATGTCATGCGTATGCACTGGGGCCTTCCCGCGGACCAGGCGGATAAATGCACAGAGTGCGGACAGTGCGAGAAAAAATGCACCCAGCAGCTTGACATCATAAACCGGCTAAAGAACATTTCAAAGTGGGGAAAAGAGCGTAAATAGTTTTGGAAAGTTACGCGCTCCTGATATGGCTGTTTGCGGGAAGAGAGGCAGGTAATACAGGAGCCGGCGAAGGAACTTGACCGGGCCGGATATTAGAGGCAGGACTGTGAGGCAAGCGTGAGAAAGCAAATAAGCGCAATAGCAATGTTTTTACTCTTCTTTTCGTTACCTTTCGCGATTAATTCGGCGGAACTTCCCGCGGAGTCAAAAACCACAACCGCCGAGAAAACGCTTATCCCGCCGGCGCCCGAGGTAACCGGAACTACTGAGGATACTTCGGATTCGGATACTTCCGCGACAGCAAGCACAATCCCACCCATCCCCTTGCTTGAAGAGTGGGAGAACAATATGAAGACCTACGGAGCAAGATTATTGTCGCAGGCCCAGTATATGGACGAAACTCTGGTCTGGTATTACGACGGCACCAAGGTTTTCTACCAGATAGCGGAATACACCAAGAACAAAACCTGGCTGGCAGGCGCGAAGAATGTCTTGAATTGGTATCGTGATCATTATGTCATAAAAAATAATGGTATGCTCCCCGGCTGGAGGCTTTTTCCACACGGGTTATTAATGGATTTCAGGGCCACCGGCGAGATTAAGTCAAAAGATGCGGTTGTAATGCTGGCAAAGAACGGCGCTTATGCCGGTTCCAGGGGGAACGCGCCAAGACTAAATGATGTGGGGCTTAGCAGGGAGGTCGCCTACAATATTAACTGCTACGAGGTTGCAAGGGAGCTCGGTGAGCCCGGTTTCTCGGGACGGGATCCTTTCATAGATGTCGCGCTCTACCATCTGCAGCAATGGACCGGCTGGCTCAAGAACAATCCTGACGGAAAGAATTATCCCTGGCCGGACAAAACCGAGGGAGATTGCTTCAAGCCTTTTATGGCGGGGCTTACCTGCGAAGCGCTTATCCGTGTGTTCGAGAATAACGGGGTTGATTCCAGCAAGAAGCAGCAGATATTCACGACAATAAAGGAGTTTGCTCCCCTGATGTTCAAGGCCGCGTGGATTAAAGGAAGGAGAACCTTCTGGTATGAGAGTTCCAAGAGAGTCCCTGCCGCCGATTTAAGCCTGCTGGTCTGCCCGCTTTACGGCTGGCTCTGGCATTATACCGGGGATAAGTCTTTTCTTGAGATGGGAGACCAATTGTTTGAAAACGGAGTACAGGGGGCATATCTTGACGGCGGCAAGCAGTTCAGCCAGAACTACCGCTGGAGTTTTGACTATGTGAAATGGAGAAAGGAACCCCCGGTGTCCGGCGGCGCGGTTTCAAGTTCCAATACCGAAACCATAACCACGCTTGTTTCCCTGATAGGGAGAAGGCCCGGAATGACTCCGAAGCTCGTCCGCTCTATGGCGGCCAAAGGGCTAAGGCCAAACGACATTATTCTCTTTTATTGCGCTTCAAGATACAGCAAACTGAAAATGCCGGAACTGATTGCGGCAAGGCTTGGAGTTACCACCAATTATGAATTCTTAAACAGCGTCCTGAAACTTGACCGCGAGACCGTTAAAGCGGTAAATGAAGAGGAAGCGTTGATAAGAAAAGAACTAGAAAAAAAGAAGAAGAAGTAAAACGCTGCTTCTTAATCGCTTTGTTTGCAGGGCTTTTTCTTTTATGTTCTCCGGCTTAGAACCCGTCATGTCAACCAACCATACTTCCCCTGTTGACATTCAGCTCATTAGTGTTGACAGACGAGTCGGAAAGAATGATAATATTTCTCAGATATTCCGGCGCCGTGCCCGGAGTTCGTTCCTCGGGCTGACGGCCGGATTGCTTTCAAGCTGTTTAGGGGTGGATTGTGGTTGCAGGACTAAAAGCGGATGAGCCCGAAAGCCTTGACTTGACTGCGATAGCGTTCCTGGTGCTGCAGGACCTGGCTTTTGAATATGGTTTGCGGCTTG
>CAIOVX010000032.1 GCA_903861835.1 Candidatus Firestoneibacteriota bacterium
GGGCTTGCCACCATCGGAACGATGCTCGCTATAGTCCTTATGGCCGTTGCCGGCCTTTCAAAACTGCCGCTGGACAAACTTGAAAGGTATTCCCACGCTCTGGCCGGCCTGGCAATTCTTCTTTGCGGCATAGCCATTAAGGCCTTCGGGTTGTAGGCAAGGACTCACAGGAACGGGAGGAACAATGAAAAGCTGCCTGCTGTCGTTTTGCGCCGTTCTTCTGATTTCCGGGCTTGTTTCGGCCGACGGTGTTGTCTCAATATCCGGCAAGGTCAAGAAAGGCGCTGATTTTCTGGAAAATGTTACCGTGGCCGCGGTCAATTCAAAACACGAAAAAGTCGCGGAAGCCGTTACCGATAAGGACGGAAAGTATGAATTAAAGGATTTAAACCCCGGGCTCTACACGCTCAGGGCGATGGCCCCAAAAGAGAAGAAACTGGCTTTCCAGGAATCCGAATACATAAATCTCATGGCCGGAAAACCGGTTGAAAATGATTTCAAGCTGAGGGATATGAGGGAGGAGACAATAGTCCTCCCCAAGGGATTCAACGAGAAGAACACCGCGCAGAGCCTGGCAGGGATCAGGATGGTCCAGCTAAGCGTCGGGAACAATACAACCGCGAACCTGGTTACAAAGGGTTTAAACCTCCACTATCCGGCCAACGCGTCTTCCGCGGAGGCGTCTGAAGGCCTCATCTGGTTTGACCTTTCTTCCATTCCCTCCAACGCGCAGATAGTATCGGCGAAACTCTCTCTTTACTGCTCGGGGCACCTTGCCGGCAGCAATAAGATAAGCATGCACAGGGTCCTGGTTCCGTGGACGGAGAAAGCGAACTGGTTCACCTATGACGGCGTCAACGAATGGAAGAAAGAGGGCGGCACCGACAGAAGGGATATTGACAGAACCATAGAGGGCACAACCGAGGTTCCGCAGACAGGCGATAAAGCCCCGCAATGGTTTGATTTTGAAGTGACAAATATGGTCCAGAAGTGGGTCAGCAAGGAAGTTCCCAATTACGGAATGAAATCCAAGACTACCGGCACGGCCTCGGTCTGCATGTTCCGGTCTGCAACATACAACGGCACGAATTTCATTAAACTGACCGTGGTTGTAGGGAAGTAGAAGATGCTAAGTAATGCTAAAGACAGAAGACGGAAGACAGTTGGATGTTTAGAGGGTTGGAAGGTTGGATGCTTAAGTGCGTGCAGGGTTGATGCGCGGAGGAGCGGGCGCGCGGATGCGCAGTAAGGCGAAAGACAGAAGACAAGATTTACTGTATGTTCTATGAACCTTTAATCAGCAATCAGCAATTAGTAATCAGTAATTGCTTTCAACCCGGCCAGTGCATCGAAACACAACAGCCCTTAATAAACTTGCTCAATCATTTGGAGTGCACTGACCGCCTACAGTCCTGAACCCGAATAAAATGAGTGGTTCAGGGGTCAGTGCGCTAATGTGTTTCGATGCAACGAATCCGTGAGTTCTTAATTAGCAATTCGCAATTAGCAATCAGAAATCCGGCGGAGCCGGCGTCGATTCGCCCTGGTGTTTCGATGCACC
>CAIOVX010000033.1 GCA_903861835.1 Candidatus Firestoneibacteriota bacterium
CGAAGGGGATAGCGGATGAGACGGAGAGAAAACTGTTGGGGGTGATTGAAAAAGCCCGGCGGGAATTGGTTCGATAGAGGTTTTTAACGTTCTTAACGTTCGTAACGTAAAACAAGGGCAAGGGCAGAAGAAAAGAATTGGACGGGGATTAAAATGGATGAGAGTAAGGAAGGGCGCAAAAAGCTCAGGGCTTCCCAGCTGAAAAGTTTCTGCGGGAAGTACGGCCTTGAGGAGTCCGCCGCCGAAATATCAGGCGGGTTCCGGAAGGATGTGTTAGTTTTCCCGGAGGAGGTTTATTACCTCCCCTTTGCGGAGAGAAGCAATGTTTTCATACAGCGGGAATGCGCTTTTCTCAGGGCTTATGCCGGGAAGCTTGGAGCGGAAATTCCGGTGTTTATCAGGGCTTTCCGCGACAAGGAATTCTCTGATTTTGAGATTTGTGTTGTCTCCAGGGTTAAAGGCGACGCGTATCCCATAATGGAATCCATGGATTGGCGTCAGACACAGGACGTTTTTCTTAGTCTTGCCGGAACATTCGCCGAAAATCATAAAGTTGAGTCTGACCATAAGTTGTTTGCGGAATACGGCGGCAATTTCTCGCCGCTTTCCGGAGTGCCTCTGATGAATCACTGGCTATCGTGGTGGCTAGAGTCCAAAGATTCTGAAGCCGTAGCCGGCTGGTTTGTCAAACTTATCAGGGAAGCAGCGGAAGCGGCGCAGGTTGACCCCTCTTTGTTAAATGAAACCGGTGCCACAGAAGATATCGCCGCGAAACTAGGAACGCTTTCAAAACTTGCCACGGTAGTCCTGCACGGGGATGTGCACGACGGGCAGTTCCTGCTTTTCCCCGGAGCAACGAAAGTAAAAGGAATAATTGACTGGGATAATTTTTGCCTTGGCAGCCCGCTTATTGATTTCAACACAACCAAGTGGTTCCCGGACAGAATGTGGCTCTTTCGAAAAGATTTTCAGGAAATGCGCGTTAAGATGTGGGAAGCGTACCTTAAGGCCCGCGGGATAAAGGGTCAGTGGAGCGGGGGCTTGAACCTTTTTCTGATTATGACGGAACTTCTCCGGGTTGTCCTGGAAAAGGACAGACCGCGGCTCTGGATGACGAAGGGGCCTTATAGGGAAGGGTTAAGCGAATACTTGGGGTATTTAAGAAAAGCGATAAAGGGATAAAAGTTTATAAGGTTTGTAATGTTTATAAGGTTTGTAAGGTTTATTGGTCACAGCTCCGCTGTGTCTTGTTTTGTAAGGTAAGATATTGTTCATCTCGTACTCTGTCCGGCAGAACAGAATAGGGTTCGCAAGGTTATGAGCCTCCCCGGCCTAAAGTCCGGGGTGTCTCTGCTGCAGTGTAAACATTATTCGTGCCAAATTTCCGCCGGAGGCGAGACCTCGCCGGCCGCTAAGCGGCCCGGCGGGCATCCCCGCCATAAATGGCGGGGTGTTCTTTGGCACAAGCGCATAAAGTTAAGGCCTGCAATCAGTTTTCTTTTGCGTGACATTGATTTTACTTTATAAACCTTATGAACCTTAAGAACCTTATAAACTTTTTAATTATTGCGTGTTTAGGTTTCCGATTATATAATAGTTCCTACTTAATGTTCCAAAGGAGAACTTGTATATGTCATACGAAGTAAGGACAAAGAAGGCGACTCCGGAACAGGTAATAAACTATATGATGCAGCTGGTGAAATTCTTCCCTGAAGTATTGGAGAAGTATCCTGAGAATTACAAAGAACGGTCAACCTGGGTGAAGGTATTCAAGAACGGTGAACCCGGAAAGCGCATGCTGAATGTCCTGCAGCAGCTGCCGGCTTTCACTTATATGACGCCAAAAAAATCTTCCCGCGCCGCCTGGGCTAAAGTATTTGAGAAACACATGGGGATTGAACAGATAGGACTGATGCTGAAGGAGGCCTACGTAAATGCCTCCTTTAAGCCGATAAAGAGAAAGAAGATAAAATACTGGAGGGATGCTTACGGCGCCGGCGAAGTGGTGCAGAGGGTCCGCCCGGAAGAATCAAACGAGTACATTCCGAATCCTCATCGCGGCACGGCGACTTTTCAGAGATTCCAGGGCGAGCCGACCTATCCCTCCATTATTTCGGCGGATACTTTCGGCCCGGTTGTTTTCCCGAAGCCGGGGAAAGTTCAAAACAATGTCAATTATGTTCCAAGGTCTACCGTCGCTTACAGCCGCTGGCCCTGGGCCTGGTTTGAGCCGAGGAAAGGCAAATACAACTGGCGCATTATTGATAAAACGCTTGAAGCCGCGAAAGCCGCGGGCCAGACGGCGCAGCTTAGGTTTCAGCCCTTTACAAGTCACGATGAACTGCCTGACAACGACTCAAAACGCATGCCGCCGCGCCCTTTTGTGAATATGCCGAGGTGGTACTGGGACACCGGCGCCGGCTGGATGGATAAGCCGGGATACGGAGCGTATGAGCCGGACCACAATGACCCGAGGTACCTGAAACATTTCGGGGATTTTATTCGGGCCTTCGGCAAAAGGTATGACGGCCACCCGGATATTGAAAGCATCGATGTGGCGTACGGAGGTTTCTGGGGCGAAGCGGGAGGCAACACCAATAAAAAGACAGCCGCCAAACTGGTAAATGTATATATGAAAAGCTTCAAGAAAACACAGTTGATATATATGTCTGGAACGGCAGGCTGCGACTATGCCACAAAAGTAATGAAGAGGAAAGGAAAAGAAATAGGTTTCAGGTCTGACTGCATAGGAGATCTTAAGCAGGGCAATCATCCGGATGTTCCGTCCGCTTCTTCTTTCAATCATACCTATGACGCTTATCCGAAAGAGATGGAAAAGAAGAAGGACGCGTGGAAGACCCAGCCGATTACAATGGAAACATGCTGGAATGCGGCCGCCTGGTCGTATATGGGTTTCGATCTGGACAAGATAATATATGAGGGCTACCGCTACCACATGTCCATTTTTATGCCGAAGAATGTTTTCTATCCGGCGGAACTGAGGGATAAGCTTCTTGAGTTTGATAAAAAAATAGGCTACAGGTTCGCCGTGCGCCAGATAAAGATGCCGCTTGAAGCAAAGGGCGGGGGCAAACTAAACATAGAAGCCTATATCGACAATGTCGGCTGCGCTCCTATCTACCGCCCGTACAGCATGGCATTCCGTTTCAAACAGGGGAAGAAGGTTGCGGTTGTAAAATTCAAGAAAGATATAAGAACTCTTCTGCCGGGGAACAACTGGTTCTCGGAAATAATCAAAATGCCAAAGGGGTTTAAGCAGGGAGAAGTCAAGATCGGACTGGCAATTGTCGGGAAAGAGGATAAACCGAAAGTCTGGTTTGCCCTGAAGGGAAAGCAGGATGAAGGTTGGCAGCCGCTGACCAGCATTGACGCGCTTTCCGGGAAAGCAGGCAGCAAGTCCGTAAAAAAATGAAGAGCGATGACTCTTCCACGAATGTAAATTGTTAGCGAAAAGGGGTGCTGTGCAGAAAACATTATTAACGCTTTCGCTTTTACTCGCGCTTCTTGCCGGCTGCGCTGACAACATTCCGAGCGCCTCGTTTGCCGGTGTAAAGAAAACGTACAATCAGAAAGAAACGTGTAATTTTTGTGTAAAGAGCGGTTCGGCAAAGGATGTTGTCTGTCATGTCCGCCTTGAGTCTGCCGCCGCTGACGGCGCGTGGCGCGAAGTTACGGGAGATCTTCAGGCCGTTGACGCCAAAGATAAGAAGAATGTTGACAGGAAGATAACGGCAGGCAGCAGTCTTTGCGAGACCTGGATAATAGGAAACACTATTAAAGAGAACAAACTTGCTCTCCCCGGGATATTCCGGCTTGCCGGATACTGCTTCAAGCAGGGCGAGCAGGATAATACTTCCAAAGCGGTCAGGTTCTTCAGCGAAGCCTTTGAAATAAAACAGTAAAACAAAGGGGACAGGCCTGGTTTCCGAATGAGCAATCCGATATTTCTGGGTTGGCCGTTTGCGGCTCTGCCGCTCAGGGTAACGAATCGTAAACGATTCGTCACTTCGAATTTGTCTCTTCTTTTGCCTTATCTTTTGTTTTCGTTTCGAATTTCGAATTTAATACTTCGAATTTGCCTTTTCCCTGCCCTTAATCCCTTTATTAAACCTGAGTTTATTGATATAATCAGCTAAATGATAAGCGTAATAATCATAAATCACAACGGAAAAGAGCACCTTGAGGCCTGCCTTAAGTCGCTTGCCGCCCAGACCCTCGGCCAGGATGAGTTTGAGGTTATCCTTGTTGATAACGGCTCAAACGACGGTTCTGTGGAATATCTTGAGGCAAATTTCCCGGCGGTACGGGTTCTTAAGCTAACGGAAAATACCGGTTTTTCAAAAGCCGCTAACGAGGGATTCCGCGCTTCACTTGGAGAACTGGCGGTCTTCCTTAACAACGACACCGAAGCTCAGCCTGCCTGGTTGTCTGAACTTAAACGCGCCGCGGAAGAACATAAAAATTTTGCTTTCTTTGCTTCAAAGATGCTCTTCTTTGACCGCAGGGAAATAATTGATTCCGCGGGCGATTATTTCTCAGTCCTTGGTCACGGCGTAAAGCGCGGCCACGGCCAAAAAGATACCGGCCAGTTTGACAGGGAGGAAGAGGTTTTCGGGGCTTGCGGCGGGGCAGCCATGTGTTCACGGCAGGCCTTCCTGGATGCCGGGGGTTTTGATGAAAAATTCTTCGCTTACTGCGAGGATGTAGACCTGAATTTCCGCTTGAGAAGGGCCGGGCATAAATGCCTTTTTGTCCCCGCAGCCGTTGTCTATCATAAACTCGGCGGAACTGCGAAAGTTCAAAGCGACACTCACACCTACTACACTCAGCGCAACCAGGAGATAGTCCTCAAAAAACACGCCTCAAGAAAAACAAAAATCCTGCATTTTCTCTACAATATTTATTCATTCCTTAAGCATCTCCTTCGCGGCAAAGCGGGAATTTTCATCAAGGCAAAGCTTGACGCCGGAAGAATGCTTAAAGAATACGCCGGAGAAAAAGAACTCTCCTCGGTTACCGCTTCTTCCAAAGATGGAAAGAGCGAAACGGATATACAAGCCGGAAAACTTTCATCGTCCTCCTTCGGTGATTTCTTCATAACTGCGGAGAGCGCCGGCGCCATCAAGGGATTCCTCAATTCTTCAGGGCTTTCGGCTCGCCTTATCAACTCGGCGGAAGCCGTTACGGCCAAAGCGAAAGCGGCATCTGCCTCCGAAATTGCGGAAATTGCGAAAGCTTTCTGGCTCTCCGGCGAAAAGAAATTTCTGAATTTTTATATCAGAGAGCTTAACCGGTTTGTCGATGAAGCAGAGCTTGACGGCCCGGGGTTGTTTCATCTCGTTTACGGTTATTATTTTGTCAGAGAGGCTGCAATCCCGCATGAACTGAAAAAGAAATATGTAAGCAGGCTTCTGGCTGTTTCCTCTGACCCTGTTTTTTCGGCTGAGGAGGCTCCCGCGGCCAACAAAACGGCGCTCTTCATGCTTTCGCTGGCCTTTCCCTTCATTCTAAAGTTTCAGTACAACGACGCCTTCGTAAAGCTTACGGCGGAAGCGCCTGCGGGGGGCGTTGTTGACGCGTCCGCTCCCGTAAAAAGTTTTGAACTCCTGGAAGCTCTTACCGCCTTCGTGCTGCTGCTTAGGCTGAGGCGTAAAGTCGAAGAAAAAGAGTTTTTCTTGAAATTGAGGAAGCTCTTTGAGTTCTGTCTTGCCTTAGCCCGTCCTGACGGGGATTTTCCTTCGGAACCCCGCGCTTTTCTCCTGCCTTCAAAAAAGGCGGATTTATCCTATCTCCTTTTCCTGAATTTTTTGGCGGAGAACGGGTGGGACGAACTTGCTGAAGGCGGCTTCGCGGCTGATTATATATTCCTTGGCGGCGCTTTCTCACCCGAAGAAAAGGAATTAAAACCTCAGAAATACCGTATAGAGCAAAACTCGGCGGGGTTCCCGGGTTCAAAGTTATATATTATGAAGAGCGGGGAGAGTTATACCTTCACCGGTTACCGCTCGACCGAAATCTGGTCCGGCGGAAAGCCGCTTACGTTAAGCAAAGGCAGGACCGTAACGCTTGATGACTCAATGATTGTTTATGATAAGCACGAAAGGACCAATCTCTGGGCCGCGGGGAGAGATTATGACATACTTGACGTCCAGTATGAAATAACGCCTTCAATCACGCACCGGCGGCAGATCTACTTCAACAAAAAAGAGGTTTTCTGGGTCTTTCGCGAGAAGTTTTACGGTTCCGAGCAGCATAATGTGAAAATCCGCTTCTTTCCGGGTTCCGTGGAAATGAAGAATTATGAAGGGCAGGCCTCAAAGCAGCTTGTCCGCGACTGCATCAATAAGTTCGCGCGCGCCAACAAACTTGATGCGACGCTCCTCAAGCTTAATGCTGAGGATGCTCTCGCGTACGTTGTAAACGGCAATTACCTGCTCCTGCCGCTCAATAATCCCGGAATGGAAAAGCACTCCGGGGAGGACTGGGCCGGGTATGTTGCCAATGTGCTCTTTCCCAATGAATGTATTTTCCTGCTGATGAAGCCATAAAATAATTCATATTTGAAAAGAAAGTAATGAAAGAGCAGGTTTGGTCTGGTAAAAAGAGCAGGCTTGGTATATACTAAACCAGACTGAGAGAAAACGAAGAAATATTGCAACTTTCTGTTAATAAAACCGTATATATGATTACACAGATTAGGAGAGAGATTAAGCTGATTAGATATTGTTTTAATCTGTGTAATCGTATTTAGTAATCTGCGTAATCATGCGATGTTTAAACGGAGGCAAGTATGTCAAGCGAGAAAGATAAGGCAATAGAACTGGCGTTACAGCACATAGAAAAGCAATTTGGTAAAGGCGCAATCATGCGTCTCGGCGAAATGCCGACCGTAAAAGATTTTAAGGTGATACCAACAGGTTCTGTTGCTGTTGATATTGCAATAGGCATAGGGGGGGTTCCTCGCGGCCGAGTGGTTGAAATATTCGGTCCGGAATCCTGCGGAAAGACCACGCTGGCCCTTCATATTATAGCCGAAGCCCAGAAAACGGGCGGCACAGCCGCTTTTGTTGATGTGGAACACGCGCTTGATCCGGTTTACGCGAAGAGACTTGGCGTCAACCTTGATCTTCTGCTTGTCTCCCAGCCCGACAGCGCCGAACAGGCGTTAGAAATTGTTGATACCCTTGTTCGTTCCGGCGCTTGCGATGTGGTTGTGCTGGATTCAGTCGCTGCGCTTGCGCCCAGAGCCGAACTTGAAGGCGAGATGGGCGATTCTCATATGGGCCTGCAGGCAAGACTTATGTCACAGGCGCTAAGAAAACTCACCTCAACTATTTCCAAGACCAAAACCTGCGCTATCTTCATCAATCAAATCCGCGAGAAAATCGGAGTGATGTTCGGCAGTCCCGAGACCACGCCGGGCGGACGCGCGCTTAAATTCTTCTCTTCTCTAAGGATTGACATGAGAAGGATTGAGTCTATCAAGGACGGTCAGGCAAACATCGGCAACCGCGTCAGGGTCAAGATAGTCAAGAATAAGGTTGCTCCGCCGTTCCGCGAAGCCGAGGTGGAAATATTCTTCGGTGAAGGCATTTCCAAGGAAAGCAGCATGATAGATGCCGCGGTAAACCTCAACATTATAGAAAAGAGCGGATCATGGTTCAGCTACGGTGGCGAAAGAATAGGCCAGGGAAAGGACAGCGTTAAGGCCTATCTGAAAGAGAACTCCAAAACTTTTGCCTCAATAGAAGAGAAGGTGAAGCAGCATGCCGGGCTTTCCGATAAGCCGGCGGAGCCAAAACCCGCTGCCGCGCCGGCTGCGCCTCACGCCGCTCCCGTGAAAGAAGCAAAGGAAGTAAAAAAAGCAAAATAACCCGTGCCTTTCTCGATTTGTGTAATCGGGTTTATTTGACAGGCATAAGCACTTAAAGAGAGTTGCTTTCTCCCGGGGCCAATATGGGCAAAAAAGAAAATAAGAAATATATGGAAACCGCTGATATTGTCTTGAATTCGCTTAAGATATTCAGCACATTTAAAAAAGAGTTTGAAAGCTTTAAGAAAGTTAAGAAGCTGAGCTTTGAGAAAATAAACCTGCTTGGCAGGGACCTGTTCGACCTTAAGGGCGAGACGCACCGGTATTTCAGGGAATACAATCCCAGCCGGAAAAAACTCGAAGAGACGGATATTTTTGACCTGATAGTCAGTTCCATCTTTCACGAAGTTCTGCACCTGAAAGAATTCATCTATGTGCTTGAGAAGTACGAGCCGCGCTATCTTGTCTTTGAGAAGAAGCTCGGAGAAAAAAAGAATCTTGATCCGGCGAACAAGGACTTTCTGCGTCACAGCCGTGAAACGGTAGGCGAGGCCAAACTGGGATTGCCGCTTAAGCTGCAGGGTGTGAATGAACTTGTAAATGACGCTCTGCCGCATCTTGCCAGTATTATAGAAGACAACGCATTCGACAAACACCTTATCAGGACCCTCTTTGTCTATTCGGATTACATCGACTATCTCTTTCCCCAGGGCGGCATAAAGCGCTTCTACAACGACATATATGAAGGCGGTTGGATAGAGGGGCTTTTTCTTGTCGGTGAGAGTTTTTCGAAGAGCGGTTTTTACGAACAGGCCGAATTAATATTCAAAAAGATACTGGAAGAAGGCGGGAGCGAAAAGACCGACAAAATTACGCGGGATTACCTTGAACGCTCCAAAGAGCATTTAAAAACCCTCTCGGCTCACGCCTGAAAACTAAGCTCTGCCACGGTTTAGGATGTGGAAATGCCTTCTAAAACTTGCTATAATTTCATCCTATGAACATCACTCTTATCGGAATGGCCGGCGCAGGAAAAAGTTTTGTCGGAAAGACCCTTGCTGAAAAGTTTGGGCTGAGTTTTATTGATATTGACGCGCTTATCGAACAGAACTCGGGAAAAAAACTGAGAGATATAGTCCGGGAACTGGGCGACAGAAAATTCATCAGACTTGAGCAACAGAGCGTGCTGGGCTTGAAAAAAGTAAAGGGCGCGGTTATTTCCCCGGGCGGAAGCATTATCTATTCCGGGCGCGCGATGAAGCATCTGCTTAAACTCGGTCCGGTAATCTTTCTAAAAGTTCCGTTCAGTGTTATCGCGAAACGCGTTCCTGACCTAGAAGATCGAGGTCTTATCAAGTTCTCACACACGAGCCTTAAATCTCTTTACGGTGAACGCCTTCCGCTTTACAAAAAGTACTCTCACTGCACGGTCAATATTCCCTCAGGTCTTGGGGTTAAGGAAGTTATATCGAAAGTCTATAGGGCCGCCGAGAGGAAGGCGAAAAGTCTTGATCCGGCGTAACAAAGCTGAAGGCGCCTGACCGGCCAAGGAATGAAGTATTTGCCGGCAGAATTGTTAAATCAATGAGATTCCCGGGAGGTTTACAATGATTAGAAAATTGATTGTGCTGGCGGCTGTACTTGCAATGTTTTGCGGGTTCGGTGTTGCGAGAAAGTTGACGCTTTTGAGCTTCAATAAAGGGGAAATGTGCGATGACAACTCAAACGCTCAGGTGTCTTTATCGGAAGAGAATGTAGAAAAGGCGGGGGACTTTAGCATGAAGGTGGACTTCGGACCCAAAACAGGCAACGCAGGGTCCTATATCGCGGTCTATAAGCCTAAGAAGGGCGCCTGGAAGGGATACACGAACGCGAAAATGATAATATTCAACCCGTCTGACAAAGAAGTCAAGATTGTATGGATGATAAAGGGCGCAAAGATGACGAACACGCCCGAAAACAGGAAAGACTGGCCCCTTACGCTTAAGCCGGGAAAGAATGACATAGATGTTAAGATAGAAGGTGTATTGTGCAATGACGAAAAATCACCGCTTGATTTAAGCAGTATTTTTATTTATGGGTATTTTAACGGAACCGATGATCAGGCTGTGACAGTTTATATTGCAAAACTGTATCTGGAAAACACAGAAAAATAAGGCATTTTCGGTTTATATTAATAGAGGCATGTTCCCCTAAAGGACGTGCCTCTATGTTATTTCACGCTGCATTTTTTGAGGGTTATCAAAAGCTTCTAAAAGCATTGGCATTACAATTGTTTTATCAATTGACAACCCCCTTAAACGTATATAGAATTGGATATACAGATTTCTGACCTAATGCCAGAGCGATCTGGCATATTTTTTGGTAAAAGAGGAACAAGTGGCGAAACACCTTATTCAACCGACCGAAAATGGCGCAAACCAGACTTTGCTCAGCAAGGTAAAAGATTTAGTCTTGGGCAAAGCGAAAGATCCTACAGAAAGCGGAATATTTCACCGCCTGGCTCTAATCGCGTTTTTCGCCTGGATTGGGCTTGGTTCTGACGCCATTTCCTCTTCCTGCTATGGTCCGGAGGAAGCTTTCAGGGCCCTAAGCGGGCATTCCTATCTTTCAATACTGGTCGGACTGGCTGCGGTTATTACTATCTTCGTCATTAGTTCAAGCTACAACCAGATAGTTGAGCTCTTCCCTTCAGGCGGCGGGGGTTATCTTGTCGCAAGCAAGTTGTTAAGCCCCTCAATTGGAATGATTTCCGGCTGCGCTCTTCTTATAGATTATGTGCTTACTATTACGCTTTCAGTCGCTGCGGGTACAGACGCTATATTTTCGCTTATGCCGGCTTCATATTATTCTTATAAGGTGGCTGTAGCGGTGGCAGTCCTGATAGTGCTTATTATTATTAATCTGAGAGGCATCAAGGAATCAGTCCTCGTTTTGATGCCGATATTTATCGTATTTGTCATAACCCACATTACCGGCCTGCTGATAGCTTTCTTCTCGCATGCCGGCCAGGTGGGCTCAATCGCAGTGCATACGGTTTCAGACATCAGGTCCTCGGTCTCGCAGATTGGGGCGCTTGGTGTTCTTGCCCTGCTGATCCGGGCTTATTCCATGGGCGCCGGAACTTATACCGGAATCGAGGCTGTCAGCAACGGGGTTGGCATACTCAGGGAACCCAGGGTTAAGACCGCCCGGAGGGTCATGCTTTACATGTCAGTGTCGCTCTCTGTGCTTGTGCTTGGATTTATGATTGCGTACCTGCTTTATGATGTTTCCTTTGAGCCGGCTAAAACCTTAAACGCCGTTCTTTTTGGGCGGATCTTTGGGCCTTCCGGGTTTGGCACCGCGCTGCTTTCAATACTGCTTATTTCAGAAGCCGCCATACTTTTCGTTGCCTCCCAGACGGGGTTCATCGACGGCCCCAGGGTTATAGCGAACATGGCCGCTGACAAATGGTTTCCGAGCAGGTTTACTTCTCTTTCTGACAGGTTGGTAACCCAGAACGGCGTGCTTATGATGGGGATTGCTTCTCTGATACTGCTCGTTTTCACGCGCGGCAGCGTAGTCTTCCTTGTGGTTCTCTATTCCATCAATGTGTTCATAACCTTCGTGCTCTCACAGCTGGGAATGGTTAAACACTGGTGGGAGTGCAGAAAGACCGAGAAGAACTGGCGTCGAAAGCTCGCGATAAATGCCGTAGGCTTTATCCTTGCTTCCATTATTCTTGTGAGCGTTGTTATCTTTAAGTTCTATGAAGGCGGTTGGTTTACCATCTTCGTTACCGGCGCGCTCGTGGCCGTTGTTTCAATCATAAAGCGACATTACAACAAGACTAAGAACCTGCTTCGCCGTCTTGACGAGCTGGTGGTCCCTGTGATTGCGGAGACGACAAAGGAAGTTGTTGAGAAGAAGATTCGGGAGCGCGGCGAAACGCAGTACGATCCCGAAGGTAAAACGGCGGTAGTGCTTGTTAACGGTTTTAACGGTTTGGGGCTCCATACGCTCCTTAATGTTTTCAGAATGTGGAAGGGAGTTTTCAAGAATTTTGTAATACTTGAAGTCGGCGTCATTGACAGCGGTTCCTTTAAAGGGGTCGGGGAGATGGACAACCTAAAGGCAAAGCTGACCGAAGACGTGGATCGTTATGTCAATTACCTTAAATCCCAGGGATATTTCGCGGATGGGTTTACGGTTTCTGATGTTGATGTGGTAGATGGTATTACGAACGCCGCTCCCGAGATACTTAAGAAATATCCGAATGCAATATTCTTCGGTGGGCAGTTGGTCTTTCCTGAGGAGATATTCCTTTCCAGGTGGCTGCATAACTACACGGTATTTGCCGTGCAGAGGAAATTCTACTACCAGGGAATACCAATGGTGCTCATTCCCGTACGCTTGCAGATATAGTAAGAGGTTTTGCGCCGTATTGGCCATCATTCCTGTTGAAAACCTGCTTTTCATTGACTTTTTACGCTTTCGGGCGGATAATTGACGCAGAAGCGTAAAAATGTTGAAACCGAAAGAGTTTTGAAAGAGTCTAATTCATAAGTGAAAAGAGGCCTTTCAATGAGAGCGGCAGCGCTATTTACCGTTTTACTAGTCCTTGCCTTCACCGGCGCCCCGCGCTGTGAAGATGATTTAGAACAGGAACCGCCTGCCGAACTATTTACTCAGTTCAAAGTAAACAACCACATTGACAACCTTGTCCTCTCCGAACTAAAAGACCGAATGTATCCTCCCTCTGAAACCTGCAGCGACGAGGTTTTTCTCCGCCGCGTCTTCCTTGACACGCTTGGTTTGCTGCCGTCGTCCCAGGAAGCCAGGAGCTTTCTTGCGGAAAAAAGCGCGGACAAAAGAGAAAAACTTGTTGCGAGGCTTTTGGAACGTCCGGAGTTTGCCGATTATCTTGGCATGAAATGGGGGGATTTGCTCCGCATTAAGGCGGAGTTTCCGAGCAACCTCTGGCCTAATGCTTCCCAGGCTTATTCGAGGTGGGTGCACGACTGCGTGAGGGATAATGTGCCCTACGATGTTTTCGCGAGGAAGCTCCTCACGGCCTCCGGCTCTGATTTCAGGGACCCGCCGGTAAATTTTTTCAGGGCCTTTCAGGAAAGGACGCCGGGACTTATCGCGGAAAACGCGGTCCTGGTGTTTCTCGGCATTAGGCCGGAGAATACCGTCTTCAGCGCAGAACAAAGACTTGGCCTCTCCGCTTTCTTTTCGAGGCTCGGCTTTAAGGGAACGGAGGAATGGAAGGAAGAGATAGTCTATTTTGATCCGGATGCGAAGCCCTTTTTGGGGCCGGACGGCAAAGAGGTCCGGCCTTGTTTTCCCGGCAAAGAACCGCTTTCTCTCGGTGCTGACACTGACCCCAGGTCTGTCTTCGCGGATTGGCTCGTGTCAAAAGAGAATCCCTGGTTCGCGAAATGCATGGTGAACCGTCTGTGGTACTGGTTCTTCGGTTACGGAATAATTAATGAGCCCGATGATTTGGCAGGAACCCACGATGCCTGGAGCGAGGAACTGCTCTCGTATCTGGAAAAAGAGTTCGTCTCGCACAATTTTAACGTGAAATACCTTTGCCGCCTGATACTATCTTCAAATACTTACCAGCTCTCCGCCCTCGCGACTAAATGGAACGATGCGGACAATGACGGTTTTTCGCATTACAGAACCGGAAGGTTGGAGGCAGAGCCGCTTATTGACATTGTCTGTCAGATAACCGGCGTCGGCGAGAGCTACCAGAGCCTGATTCCTGAGCCTTTCACTTTTCTTCCCTACAGCCAGCGGGCCGTGGCTATTCAGGACGGAAGCATTACTTCTCCTTTCCTTGAGCTTTTCGGCAAGCCGCCGCGCAACACTTCTTTTCTGTCCGAGAGGAACTCCGTTCCTACCGCGTCCCAGATGCAGCATTTTCTTAATTCCGGGCAAATAGAAAAGAAAATAGAACAGAGCCGTCCCCTGCAGCAGCTCTTCAATCTGAGGAAAGATGATAAGGTAGTGATAAACGAGATTTTCCTGAGGGTACTCTCAAGGTTTCCGTCCGAGGAGGAAAGAAAGCTCGCGCTGGATTACCTTACAAACCCGAAGAAGAAGTACAACGAGGCTTTTTTTGACATAGTCTGGTCTCTTATGAATTCCTCGGAGTTTCTGCTGAGGCATTGAGGCAAAAATGAAAAGAAAAGAAAGTCCTATAATCGGCAGGCGCATTTCAAGGAAGCGCTTCCTGCGCACGGCAGTTTTTGGCGCAGGAGTCCTGCTTTCGGGATTCATTGACTCCAAGGCTTTTGCCGATATAATTGAGAAAAAGCCAAGGGCCAAATCCATGATCCAGCTCTGGATGTGGGGCGGGCCGTCTCACCTTGACACGTTTGACCCAAAGCCGGCCGCGGGAAAGGATTATACCGGCGGCTTAAGCCGCGCTATAGATACAAATGTGCCGGGCATAAAAATAAACGGGGCTCTGCCGCTGCTTGCGAAACAAGCAGATAAGTACTCCATACTCAGGGGTATGACCCATAATAATAACGGACACGAAACTGCTGCCTATATGGTCCAAACCGGCAGAAAACCCGGAGAGGGTCTTGTTTATCCCGGCATCGGCGCCGTGGTCTCGTATTTCAAAGGGCAGCCTCCGGTTTATAAGAGCCCCTTGCCTCCATATATTACGTTGACGACGCCGCAGGGCAGGTTCTCCGAATGCGGGTTTATGGGCAACAAGTACAAGCCGTTCTCTACCGGCGGCGACCCGAACAGGGAACCGTTCGCGGTTGAAGGCATTGTCTCGGAGACTGTAAATGATGACCGGCAGAAGAGCCGCAAAGATTTTCTGAAGGAGATTGATTCTTTTGCCAGGTCTATGATGAGCGATCCCCTTGTCAAAGTGCTGGATGCAGGCCAGCAGGAAGCTTACTCTGTAATACTCGGGGAAACGAGGAAGGCGTTCCTGTTGAGCGTTGAATCAAAAGAGACCAGGGATCTTTATGGCAGGAACACCTTCGGGCAGTCCTGCCTGCTTGCCAGAAAACTGGTTCAGCAGGGAGTGCCCTACATTACGATTAACTACAGGGGCTGGGACACTCATAAAAAACATTTTGAAACGATGAATCAGAAGCTTCCTGAACTGGACCGCGGCATGGCCGCGCTGATATCGGAACTTGCCTCCTTCGGCCTGCTTGATTCCACCATAGTCTGGTGGAGCGGGGAGTTCGGAAGATCTCCTAAGGTTGCCTGGGAAGACCCGTGGTACGGCGGAAGGCATCATTACGGCAAGGCCTTTTCCGCGGTAGTCGCGGGCGGGGGTTTCAAAGGCGGAACTGTAGTCGGCAGGACGGATGATACAGGCGAAAATGTTGCCGAGAGGCCTATTTACCCGTGGGATCTCATAGCCAGTTTCTATGAACTGCTTGGCATAGAAAAAGACGCCAAGATTCCAAATGTTTCCGGACCCTCTGTTTACGCGAATCCTTTTACGGCGGGAGTCATAAACAGCAAGGAGACCGGCGGTATACTTTCGGAGATAATGCCTTCTTGAAAAAATGGTTGTTAGCCATAATTACTCTTTCCTCGGCGTTTTACGCGGCCGAGCCTCCGCACGCGGGATATATTTATCCTGCGGGAGGGAAACAGGGAAGTGTCATCGAGGTGGTAGTAGGCGGAAAATATATAAAGGACGCCTCAAGAGTAACTGTGAACGGAAGCGGAGTATTTGCGGTAATACTTCCTGATCCGGATGCCGAGCCCGCGCCGGCAACTATTGCCGCGGCTTCGCCGGTAACGGCAGAGCAGAAACCGATTGCTCCGCTTTCTTTGACCACTCCAGAGCAGCGGCCGTTGCTTCAGGCAAGAGCGGTCACGCGTGAACAGGCCGCGCCTCTTCCGGCTGCAAGTGTAACAGGAGAAATAAACGCTTCAACAATGACGGCTGCCTTTGCGCCGGCTGCGATGGTCACAGGAGATCGCCCGTCGGCGCCCTCCGCGCAGGTTACGGCGGAAGAACCGGCAAAACCTGTTATGTCCGTTACGGAAGAGAAGAAGCCGCTTTCGCCCGCTCTTCCGGTGACAAAAGAAGCCGCGGCAAAACCCTTGCCGCTTCCCGTAACCCAGGTCAAACCTGTATCAAAGCCGGCAAAACCTAAGGCCAGAAAGAATGACCTTTTCCCCGATACCCTGATTCTGCGTATCGCAATCTTTGACGATGCGGAACCGGGTAATAGGGAAGTTAGGGTGCTTACCCCGGGAGGAATTTCAAATAAGCTTACCTTTCAGGTGGGAACTCTAAAAGAAGTGCTTGAGTCGGAGCCAAATGACAGGAAGGATACTGCTAACGAGCTAAAATCCCTGCCTGCCGTTCTTAACGGAACAATAATTCCGGGAGATATTGATGTATATAAGTTTTCCGCGGTCAAAGGGAGCCGGCTCGTCTTTAAGGCCGATATTAGGGCGCTAAAACCCTTTATGGCAGATGCGGTTCCGGGATGGTTTCAGGGCTCAATGGCGCTTTATGATTCTAACTGGAAAGAGTTGACCCACACCGACAACTTCTACACCGGACAGGACCCTGTCTTGATTTATGACACGGCCGCGGACGGAGATTACTACGTGGAGCTCCGGGATTCTATTTTCCGCGGCAGAGAGGATTTCGTATACAGGCTTAGTCTCGGCGAGCTGCCTTTTATCTCAGGAGTATTTCCTCTCGGCGCAAAGTACGGCGTTCCCTCAAAAGTCAGACTTTACGGTGAAAATCTGGGAGAGAATACAATTGAAGTCTTCAGCGGGAGAAGAGACCTTCCGGTTCAAAATATCCGGGGCAGATCTAAGGACGGTGCGGCAAGCAACAGCCTGCCTTTTGCTTTTTCCGATCTCCCGGAACTAATTAATGAAGGAGGAAATGAAACTATAGCGGCTGCAAAACCTGTGCTCCTGCCCTGCGTTATTAACGGCAGGATTCTTACGCCGGGCATACCGGATGTTTATTCCTTCGAAGCTGCGGAAGGAGAGGTTGTATCTCTTGACGCCGGGGCGAGGCGTTTTGGTTCGCCAATGGATACATACCTTGAAGTTCTTGATAAGGATGGCTTGAAGCTTGCTGAAAATGACGACGATGCGACCTATAAATGGCTCGGGACTATCACGCACCATTCGGACTCTTTTATTAGTTTTAAGGCTCCTAAAGCAGGAACCTATTTTGCCAGGATACGCGACATTCAGGGCAAGGGCGGGCAGGCTTTCGGCTACAGGCTGAGACTCAGCAGGCCCCTGCCTGATTTTGAAGTATACGCCTTGCCTGCCGGGGTTGTGGTTCCGAAAGGGGGAAGCGGCTGGATATCGCTTCGGGCCGTCAGAAAGGAAGGCTTTAAAGGGGATATAAGAGTATTCCCTTCAGCTGAAAGCCAGGACATCAGGCTAAGTTCTTCAGTGATTCCTGACGGCAAGAACGAGATAAAAGCAAGTTTCTCCTGTTCCGGCTCGGCCGAGGGAAGCACGCGCCCGCTTGAACTGATGGCCGGTTCCACCAACGGCAACGCGATAGTTATACACCATGTTACTGCGGCAGAGGAACTCATGCAGGCTTTTGCCTGGAAACACATCGTGCCGGTGAATTCGATGCAGATAGCTGTGGGCAAAGAGATGCCTTTTACGCTCTATTTTGATGCGGCGCCGGAAGCCGGTATTGACCTGACGCAGGGGAAAGAGGTCAAGTTTGTGATAAACGTCGGAAGGAGAGGCGATTTTGCCGAGCCCATAACCCTTGCGTTAATCACTCCGCCTGAAGGAGTCTCACTTCGCGGCAGTTCTATAGGCGGCAAAAAAGACAGCTTTGAGGCGGCGTTCCGCGCTGATTTCAAGGCAAAGCCGGGACAGGAGACTTTATTGCTGCAGGGCTCGGCTGCCGTCCCGGTCGAAGAAAGACAAGTGGCCGAGAAGGGAAGGCGCGAAAAGCTGTATGTGTACGCGCCGGTGCTGAAGATCAATATTCTTAAAGGTAAAGAACCTCCGGCGAAGAAACCTGAGCAGCCGAAAGCGAATATTCCTCTTTTACCTGCGGGGGTTGTTACGCCGGAGCAAAAAGCGGCCCCGTCGGCGGAAGTCACACCTGAGAAAAAAAATCAAGCCCCAAGCTTTGAAGTAACGCAGGAGAAAAAGCCCGCAAGGTCTGGGGCGGAAGTTACAGCAGAAAAAACCCCCTTAGTCCGAGAGCCGAATGCCAAAGGAGATACAATTGACAACAGCAAGAAGTGAAGAAGAAGTCGGCAAGAAAGGCGGTTTTACCGTAGGCTCCATCTCTGCCGGAGAGATGACGGAATACTATGTGTCAGTAAAGGTTTCGGATGTTTCTCCGGGGGAGGCGTTAAAGGCCGCCGCAACTTATCTGCAGAAGAAAGGGGCGAAGCCGCTGATGGCGCTCTCGTTCGGAGCTACAGAGTCCACTGCGGGTTTGCTTAATGCTTCAGGGTTTGAGGATCTTCCGGTTTCAATATTGGAACACGATAACGGAAACATTTATCCGTTGAGCGGGATTCAGTTGTTTGCCGTGTCAGGCGTTTCGGTGAAAGAGATAATGTTCGGGGATAGAATTGCAGGGTACTCCTGGGGAAACGCTGACGCGAAACATTTGCTGCTCGGGGGGATTTCACCGGAAGATTCCGGGGCTTCTCCGGAAGAGCAGGTGAAAAACACCTATAACCTTATACTCAAAGCGCTTGAGTCTTCTGGGTTTAGTTATCCCGAGGTGGCGAGAACCTGGTTCTACCTTGACCGGCTCCTTTCCTGGTACGGGAAGTTCAATGCGGCGCGAACCGGTTTTTTTAACGAGAACGGCATCTTCCAGAGCCTGGTTCCGGCCAGCACCGGCATTGGCGCGTCAAATATTTTTGGGAGGGTCCTCTCTCAGAGCATCTATGCTTTCAAACCCAAGCAGGCGGGATCCGGTATTGTTAAGGTCGGTTCTCCGCTTCAGTGCGAGGCCTTAAACTACAGAAGCGCTTTCAGCCGGGCAGTCGAGTTGACTTACGGCGGGATAAAGAAACTTATGGTATCCGGCACGGCAAGCATTGATCCTGACGGAAAATCTGCACACATAGGAGATCCGGTCAAGCAGATCGAACTGACAATGCGCGTGGTCCGCGAAATATTGCTTTCAAGGAAGATGGATTGGGGCAATACCGTAAGGGCTATTGCGTATTTTAAGGCG
>CAIOVX010000034.1 GCA_903861835.1 Candidatus Firestoneibacteriota bacterium
CGACGGCGTCTATATGAGCCATATGGCCGAGCACCTTGATTATAAGCAGATTACGGCGCTGTTCTCCGCGGTTTATAAATGCCTTAAGCAGGGCGGTATCTTCGTTGTCGTTACTCCGGACATAAAAAACCTGCGGGACATTACCGACGGCTTCTGGAACGATCCCACCCACGTAAGGCCCTACCCAATCCCCGCTCTCAAACAAATATTCGAAAAAGCCGGGTTCACGGTTATCAAAGCCGAAGAAAAGAAGCGCCCCTACGACCGCCTGCTCTGGAAACTCCGGGATTCCATCCGCCGCGCCCTGGTGGGCGATTTCTGGGGCCGGGACGAAATATTTGTGGTGGGAGTCAAGCAAGATCTATAGTTGTTTCCCGGGAGGAAAGCGATGAATACAGGCGGGCTTCTTGTCGAAATACGTAATAAGGTCAATGAGTTAAAAACAGTAATCCCCTTTATTTGGCGTACCAGCCCCGCACCTTTGAAAGATCCTCTCAATGCTTTCCCGAAAGAAAATTGGCCCGGTTTCAAGCACCTCGGCACTCCCGTAAAGAAGAATGGAAAGAACTGGCTTTATACAAAGGTTGTTTTCCCGGCAAAAAAAAGCGGGGTTTCCCTGAAAGGTACAAAGGCGCTCTTGACCTGCGGTTTCTGGTCGCCTTTCACGCTCTGGATCGACGGAAAAGAACTCTGGAAAGAAGAGCATACCTGGTACGCCACCGGCCCCATAGCGGATCCGTTTCCTTTCAATATTGAACCCGGAAGAGAGTATAAAGTTGTCTGCTGTTTAGTGCCTACGGATATCCCGAACAACATCTCGGGAGGCTTCGCGGTGCAGCCGGAGGCTTGTCTTGACCTGGCGCTTCGGCTGGAAATAGTAAGCGCGCAGTTATCTTTTGCTTTTGAACTCGCAAAAACACCGGGAGAGAAAGCGCTTGTTGAGGCTGCCCGCGGAAAACTTAATATCGCGGCGCTGAGAAAAGAGGATTATGATTCCTTCCTTGCCTCCTCGGATGAGATGGAGCGTGTTCTGCTCCCGCTTTCCAGGAAAGCGAAAGCGGTAAAGCTTCACACTCTCGGCCATTCCCATATAGACATGGACTGGATGTGGACCTGGAAGGACACCGAGTATTGCATAAGACGGGATCTTAAGTCAGTTACCGGCATTATGGAGGACTATCCGGAGGTGACTTTCTCCCACAGTCAGGTGCCCACATATATGGTTGCCCGGGAAAAAGACCCGGATATCTTTGCGAAAATTAAACGGCGTATCGGCGAGGGGCGCTGGGAGAACACGGCCGCTACCTGGGTTGAAGGGGACCTGAATATGGCCGACGGGGAATCTATCGCGCGCCACTTTCTCTATGCCCGTAAATGGACCAAAGAAAATCTCGGAACTGAATCCGCAGTAATGTGGGAGCCGGATACTTTCGGCCACCCTATAAACATTCCCCAGCTGGCGCGCCTCGGCGGCGTTGAGGCCTATTTTCACTGGCGCTGCAATCCGGCGCTTACGACGCACTGGCCTGTAAGGTCCTGGAAGGGGCTTGACGGCACGGATATAACAACTCTTTCCTGCAACTACAATAATACTCTGTCGCCGGATGCCCTGGTCACAAACGCTATTCTGACAAACAGGACCGGCATAAAAACGGGTATTCATATCTGGGGAATAGGGAATCATGGCGGGGCGCTTGCCAGGAGAGAGCTGGATAACCTTAAAATATTCAGGAATAAACCGCTGATTCCCACCGTAATATTCTCCACGGCAAAAAATCTGCTTAGGGCGGTAAATGAAGACGAGAAAACTATTCCTAAAAACTCAGGAGAAGTCTTCTCTCTTTTTGAAGGCTGTTTTACGACTCATGCCTCAATCAAGCGGGAGAACAGAAAATGCGAAGGAGAATTGCTGGCAGCGGAAGCCCTCTCCGCCATGGCAGGCCTTGATTCCCGGGGTATCCTCGCAAAGGCCTGGAAACCTGTTCTTTTTTCGCAATTCCACGATATTTATGACGGTTCGTCAACGCACGGGCCCTATGCCGACGCCACAAAAAGGGCGGCTATTTCGCTTTCGCATGCGGATAAGGTCAAGAGAGCGGCTCTTGAGAAAATGTCCAAAGTAAAGAAGAACGGAAAGACTCTTTGCGTGTTTAACCCTTGCGGGTTTGAAAGAACTGAACCTGTGTCCGTGAAGCTTCCGGCAGGAACAAGGAGCCTGATAGACGCCTCCGGAAAAGTCATCCCTGTCCAGAAACACGGAACGGAGTATGTCTTCGTGGCGGAGAAGGTTCCGGCCTATTCCAGAAAAATATATCTTATGTCCGCAAAGGCGGCGAAAACCGCCGGGCAAGTAAGAATCTCAATCGAGCGCGGGCCGGAAATGGTGGATGATAACTTCAAGGTTGAAACGCCCCTGTACACCGCGCAGCTCCAAAAATCTTCCGGAATAGTGGTCTCCTATTTCGACAAGCGGCTGAAGAGGGAGTTTGTCGCTCAAGGCATTTCAAAATTTCTCCAGCATATACGCGTAACGCGGGCCGAATTAGCGCTGAATGTTTTCCAGGTAATCGACGAATCCGGAAACACTATGTCTGCCTGGAACATAAACGAGATATTTCGCGAGGAAAACCTTGTGTCGGGCGCTTCTGTAAAACTACTTTCTGCAGGACCGGTGTTTGCGAGCTTCAGCGTTAAGCATAAATTCAGGGCTTCAAGCATTATTGAGGAGATACGCTTCTACAACGGCTCAGAGCGGATAGATTTCGACATAAATGTTGATTGGCGGGAAAAGGGAAATGACACGGTCGGGATTCCACAGTTGAAGCTTTCTTTTGCCGGAAATGTATCGGAAGCGAGAGCAAGATTTGAGGGGCCCTACAGCGTCACCGAACGTCCTGCAAACGGAACGGAGCAGCCGACCCAGAAATTTGTTGATGTATCGGGGAAGTACTTCGGTTTTACCCTGCTTAACGATTCCAAATACGGCTGCGATGTTTTAGGGGGCAGGGCAAGGATGACAATGCTTCGCAATCCCTACATGCCCGATCCTGAAACCGATAACGGGAAGCACCTTATTAAAATGGCCTTTCTCCCGCACGGTCCGGAATTCTCAGATATTGAACTCATCAAAGCGGGAACGGCTTTTAACAGGCCTCTTGTCGCCGCCGTGACGGCTGATAAAAATGAAAAAACCGCTCCGGGAATAGAAATAGCAGGCGCGCCTTCCGTGCTCTGCTCGGCTTTTATGAATGCCGAACATTCAAACGGGAAGCTCTACCGGTTCTTTGAGACAAGCGGGAAACCCTGTACCGCGGTGATTTCGGTCAAAGGCGGTATCAGAAAGGCGGAAGAAGTGAATTTCCTTGAAAGGCCAATCGGCAGAAAAGTCAAACTGAAGGGCGGCAAAGTGGTCTTAAGTTTCAGGGGTTATGAAGTCAAAACTCTTAAGGTTTGATTTGTTTAATTAGTAAACAGCAATCAGCAATTAGTAATCGGTTTAAAGTCATGGGCCCTGAAGGACTTGAACCTTCGACCAACGGATTATGAGTCCGCTGCTCTAACCAACTGAGCTAAGGGCCCTTGTGGGGCAATTGCTGATTCCTGATTTCTGATTGCTAATTGGGTTCAGATAGAGAAGGATTATACCAAAAGGAAGGCGGGTAAGACAAGCGGCAAATTCCAGGGGATTGGCGGCAAAATGAGCAAAAACAGCGTTTTAAAAATTGCTTTTGCGGGAATAGCAGGCGGATTTGTGGGGAACGGAATACTTGGGGCTTTGTTCTCAACGCCATTTATCAGGGAAGTTCTTTACAAGCCGGAGTGGCAGAGCAAACTATATATTGACCTCACTCCGCACAGAAACATTCCGATATCGGTTGCCGGCTTAGTTGTGCTCAGCGTTGTTCACTCCTGTTTTTTTAACCTCTTAATGCCCTCAATTCCGGGGAATACCTGGGTAAAGAAGGGGCTATTCTGGGGGACTGCGATTTGTTTGATGTACTGGCTCTTCCAGGAATGGTTTATGTTCAACTCGCTGCTTCGTGAGCCGCTTCTTCTTTGCCTTCTGGAAATGGTTTTGCTCTTTATCGGTTCAATTGTTGAGGGCGTCGTTATTGCATTTTTCCTGGCACGAAAGTCCAAAGGGGGAATATGAAGAAACTAATCGTCCTGCTCGTATTATTCTCAAGTTTTGCCCTTGCCGAAGAAATGACGGTCTTTGGTTTTGAAGAACAGGACGCCGCGGCGAACTGGAGCGCTTCAAACGTGCCGGGTTTGAAGCCTGAAACCGTCGAGATAAAGGCGGCGAGAGTGAAAGAGAACGCGACGGAAGGAGAATATGCCCTGAAACTTACCTTCAACGGCGGTAATATGCCTGCCATAAAAGCTGCAGCGCTTCCTGCAGACAAGAATATCTGGGGGCTTTACAAGACCTTCAAGGCGGATGTGACCGTAAGCAGGGAATGCGTTGTCTTCTTTATGACAAAGTACGGAAAGAATGACTGGGTGAAGATAGCCCGCTTGAATGCAGGGAAAAACACCGTTATTGATCTTTATCCTCAGGCCGTCGATCCCGTGGCAGAATTCTATATAGGAATGTACGCCCCAAAGCAGGGCGAGCAGCTATACATAGACAATATTAGGCTCACTACAAAACAGCCGGAAACCATAACTCCCTTTAGATTCCAGGAGCCGCTTGATCTAGGAAATTCCGCGCGCCGTTTCGAAATAAAACTCGTTCCTAAATTCGGTATCTTAGGCGGCAATCTCACCGCCGCCAATGTTTCGGACTTCTACGGCAAGATGAGCGGGCAGGAAAATTCCCTTGCGGGAAAACCCGTGGCAGAGATAGAAAAGGCTCTATCGACGCAATACGAGGAACTCAAGAAAACTCATCCGAAAGCCCTTTTGTCCGTGTTCCGTTCGGGAGACGCAGGATATGATCCCCAATCCCCCTCAAAGTTGTATACGGGGTGGAAAGATTGCGGGCTAAAATGCCACGGGCCCGCCTCAGTTAATCTGCATAATTTTGAAAATATTGCCGGCGTCACAAGCCTGGAACTTTTCTCGCGGGGGAGAGCGCCTCTAATGCAGGCAGACCTTTCTGTCATACCCGAGGGGGCCGGGATATTGTCGGCACAGCTGGTATTAACGCTTGCTCAAGGGCCAGGCGGGGCGTACGCCGTGGAAGCCTGTAACCGGCCGTGGACAGAGAAAGGATATACCTGGACGGAGTACGCGAAGGATAAATTCTGGCAGGATAGCAACGGATTCTCCTGGCTGGGCGATGACCCTGATTTCTGGCCGGCTTACATCGCTTATGGCGTTTGCTATGAAAAGACCGGGGTCTTTGATTTCAAGGAAGCAGTTAAATTCTGGACGGACGGAAAGCATAAGAATTATGGTTTTATTGTTTATGGCTCCGGTCAGGAGAGAGCGAGGGCCTATTCTTACAATGCAAAGGAAGTGAAGCAGCGGCCGGCTATTTATGTGGTTTATGAACCAAAGTAATGCTTAATCGCTGTTGATCATTTCCTTAATCAGCGGCCAGGCCTGCTCCGGGTAGAACTGATGCCCCTTGGATCCTATTAGAAGCTTCAGGTTGTTCTTCGCGCCTGCGGCCGAAAAAATCTTTTCAGTTGTTCTATAAGCTTTCTTTACGCCCGTCAAAGGAAATATTTTATCACGCTTTCCGGCCACTATCAGCAGTTTCTTCGGCGCGCGCAGTCCCGCAAGGTCCCCCATTTCGGCGTATTTTAAGATACCGGGAATATAGTTGTCAACGCAGTGCCAGATGCTCATAAGCGACTCTTTGAACGTGCAGTAGGTGCAGCTCGGGACAGCCAGCTTTATCCTTTTATCAAAGATTCCCAGGTAAAAACTTATTGTACCGCCGCCCGAGTTTCCTACACAGCCGATTCTTTTTTTGTCTACAAAATCAAGAGTTTCGAGCAGGTCAATTGCCCTCCGGGCGTCCTGCACGCGCTCCGCAATCATGGTCTTGCCGAGCATGAACGAGTGCAGTGCTGCGTCAGTGCAGGGATGGTCGCACATATACTTCTGAAGCGTCAGTCTCCTTTCACCGAAGCACCGCTGTTCTATTGCCAGTCCGACAAAGCCGTTCAAGGCTGCCTGTACCGCGAAGTCCCGCCCGCCGCTTATGGCTTCCGCGTCTCCGGGATATTTGGTTATTCCCGCGGAAAGATGGAACCCGGTTGTATGGCCCTGCAGGCAGACCATCGCCGGCATTTTTCCTTTCACGCTTTTTGGGATAAGAAGGTAGGCGGGAATGTCCGAGTTTTCTTCTGAATTGAAGACAAGGCGTTTTCTGGTGTACGAGGGAAATTCCTTAGCCTCGCCCCAGGTAATTTTCAGCGGCTTTTTTTCAGGCTCTTCATAACCGGTCAAGTCTTTCAACTTCCGCAAGAGCGCGTATTTCCACTTCAAAAACGCTGTTCCTTTCCTGAAAGCAAGTTGTCTTTCGGTGGTTTTATAAAGCTCCCGGTGATAGTATTGCGGGTCGAAATAACGCTTCATGCTATTTCCACTTAATGTCATAAGCGTAAAGGTTGTTTTCGCGCCGAAGATAGAGCCGCCCGTCAAGAATGACCGGATGATTCCAGGATTTATCCCCTCCGTCGGGAAGAGAGAAGGTTCCGTGTTCCTTGTAGCTTGAAGGCGAGGTCTCGACAAGCGCAACCTGTCCGTTCTCGCCGAGGCAATAGAGCATCCCGTCTGCATAGAGCGCAGCGCCGGCTCCGACGCCTTTGTTAACCCACATTTCATTGCCGGTTTTCCAGTCAAGGCAATGCCAGCCCTTGAGAGTATCGCCCGAGCCGTAGATATAGCCGCCGGCAAGCACGACGCCGCCGAGCTGGCAGTCTAGCTTTTTGCTCGACCAAACTTGTGAAACGGAAGCTCCGTCATCGCTAAGTTTGATCATAGCGTCCGCGGAACCGTAGCCGCTGGTGAGGTAGATAAAGCCGTCCTTGTAGGCCGGGGTTATGGGATTAATATCGTACTTTGTGATGTGTTCAAAATTCCAGAGTATTTTGCCTGTCGCGGGATCCAGCCCCAGGGCATTCTTCGCGCTCATAGTCAGGTACTGGCGCTTGCCTTTGTGGGTAATCAGCGCCCCCGAGCAGTAGGACGCATCATCCTTGATGCCTTCGGACGCCCAGACTTTCTTGCCTGTCTTCTTGTCAAGCGCGATTACAAGCGCTTCACTTCCCCCGGTTGTGCAAAGCAGATTCCCGCCGTCAATGGTAACGGATTCCGCGTAACCCCAGTTGCCGGCCTTTCCCTTAAAATCTTTTACAAGGTTGGCGCCCCAAACTTTTTTGCCCGTTTTTGCTTCCAGCGCTATGAGATCGCCGCTTCCGTTCAACTGGTAAAGCATCCCCTCGCTGTAAACCGGCGTGGATTTTGAGCCCGGGTATTTCAGTATGAGCATTTTGCCCATGGAACCTTCGCCGTTCTGCGCCGTCCAGATTGCCTTTCCGTTCAAATCCAGCGCGGTTATCACGGTCTTGTTTTTAATGTCGCCGGCCGTGAAGATCATGCCGTCGGCGAGGCTTACCGAGGAAAATCCCCTGCCGCACGCGTCAAACTTCCAGATAAGCGCCGGACCTTCTTTAGGCCAGTCTTTGAGCAGGTTCTTCTCGGCAGAGATATTGTTGTGGTTTGGTCCGTGCCAGCCTGTCCAGGAAAGTTTCTCTCCAAAACAGAGATTTGCGGAAAGAATCACCGTGGCCAGCATTACAAGTTTGAGCAGTTTCATCTTAAGCTCCTTTTGGCGGTTAATTGTTGTTGCCGCCTATGAATGTTTTTATCTTGGGCCAGTACTTGCGTATTATGTATTCCGTGCTGATGTGCCCGCCCCGCGTCAGCGTGTTGAGTTTGATGCCCGCGGCGTCCGCGAAACGTTTTACGCCTTTGTAGGGAATATAGGGATCGTCCTTGGCGTGAAACATCATTATCTTTGAAGGGTTTAACTCGTCCGCGCGATCGGCGGGATTGAAGAATTTTCCGCTAAAAAGTTTCTTCCAGTTCTTCTCCGGCAGGCGGTAGCCGTTACCGAAGGCCTCTTTAATATATGCCGCGTAACTCTTATTGGAAGTTTCTTTCTTCTGTTCCTCCGGCAGGATAGCCCAGTCAACGACCGCGCAATTCGCTATGACTTTTTTTACGCGC
>CAIOVX010000035.1 GCA_903861835.1 Candidatus Firestoneibacteriota bacterium
ATGGGCCTTAGAAAATCAGAACTCCTCTATCTTACGCTTTCTGCCTACCTGCACGATATTGGAATGAGCGTTTCAAACAGATCTCATCACAAACATTCGGAATATATGATTAGCGCGCTTAATCTTTTCAGGCTTACAGATGAAGAGATTAAGATAATTGCTTGCGTTGCACGCTATCACAGAAAATCGACCCCGAAAGAATCCCATCTGCTCTTTAAGTCGCTTCCTTTAGAAAAACAGATACTCGTGCAGAAATTAAGCTCGATATTGAGAGTCGCTAACTCACTCGACGCCTCACACATGCAGAAGATAGAAAAAATTGAGTTTGGTTCGGGCAGGCGTGAGCACACGGTAATAAACATGAAGGTAAAAGATAATTTTATTTTTGAAAAACACGAGTTTTACGAAAAAGCTATGGTACTCGAAGAGATTATCGGAAACAAAATATTGTTAAAAATCACGGCGGACTAATGGCAGAACAAATTTACACGGAAAAGGAAAGGTTCATTCACCGAGACTTGAGCTGGCTCTCTTTCAACGGCAGAGTCCTTGAAGAAGCGGCTGAGAAAAGAAACCCTCTCCTCGAGCGGGTAAGATTCCTAGCTATATTCGTCAATAATCTTGATGAATTTCTAATGGTCAGATATGCCGGACTCAGAAAAATTGAAGATTCGCAGTATAATAAAGAGGATAAATACGGGTATTTCCCCGTGGAACTTAAGTCCGCCATTAAGGAAAAACTCGATTTGCAGTTTAAGAAGATTTACAACCTTTACAAGGGAGATATTACCGAGGAACTTAATAAGAAGAAGATCTTTATAAGGAAGTTCGCAGAACTTAGCGAAACCCAAAAGAAATTCTGCAAGAAGCATTTTGAACGGACGGTATTTCCAATTACCACTCCTATGGCAGTTGATCAGGGACATCCGTTCCCTATACTTTCCTCAAAAACCTTAGCCTTCGCCGTAAACCTCGAAAAAGACGGAATTGAATACCTTTCTATTATTCCGGTGCCCAAAAACATACCGAGGCTTATAAAGATACCGTCAGCCAAAGAAGAAACTTGTTTTATTCTGCTCGAGGAATTGATGAATAATTATACGGAGTTCTTCTTTAAGGGCTACAGGATAACTTCTGCGCTCTTTTTTAAAGTAATACGGGACAGTGAACTTGAAGTTGAGGAAGAATATGCTGACGACCTGCTTAAGGCCATAGAAGGAGAGGTTAAGAAAAGGGTTCTCGCCAAGGCAGTTTATCTTGAGGTTGAGAAACCCTACAACAGAAAATTGCTCACAACGCTCTGCAATAAAATTGAAGTAGCGGAGGAAGAGGTTAGGGCTGTTGAAGGAAATCCCGATTTAAAGTTCCTTTTTGAACTCATACCGGCTGTTTCTAAACCGGAACTGCTTTACAGAGGATTCATTGCCTCAAAACAGGAGTACGAGAGTATCTTTGACAGAATAAAAGAAGGGGATTTCTTAGTTGCCCTGCCGTTTGAATCATTTCAACCGACAGTTGACTTTTTGAAGGAAGCCGCGAAAGACCCCGGAGTTCTTGCCATTAAAATGACGCTTTACCGGGTTGATGAGGATTCGGCAATAATCAGCGCTCTAAAAGAAGCTGCGCGCAGGAAGAAACAAGTAACCGTTCTCGTTGAAATTAAAGCCAGGTTTGACGAGGAAAAGAATATAGAATGGGCAAAGCAGCTTGAAGTTGAAGGTTGCCACGTAATATACGGAATCCCTAAGATAAAGATTCATTCAAAAATCACCCTGGTTGTCCGAAAAGAAGAGGGAAGAATACAACGTTATGTGCATCTTTCAACCGGGAATTACAATGAAAAAACCTCCAGAACATACACGGACACCGGTTTTTTCACTTGTAATGAGGATTTTGCAAGGGATATTTCCGATGTCTTCAATGTTATAACCGGCTACTCGGTCCCCGGCCGCTGGAGAAAAATAGTCTCCGCGCCAAATGACCTGCGCCAGTACTTTGTTGAGCTTATCGACAAGGAGGTTAACTTCCAGCGAAAATACAAAAACGGAGCACTTTTCGCAAAAATGAATTCCCTTGAGGATGTAAAAATAATAGACAAGCTCTATGAGGCCTCAAAGGCAGGAGTAACTATAAAACTGATTGTAAGAGGAATTTGCTGCCTTGTGCCGGGGATTCCCGGACTAAGCGAAAATATTTCGGTGCACAGTATTGTCGGGAGATTTCTTGAACATTCGAGGATTTTTCGGCTTAACAACAATGGCTCGCCGAGATTCTTCTTATCCTCTGCCGACTGGATGTCCAGGAATTTTGACCGCAGGATAGAATTACTTTTTGAAGTTGATAAAATTGAATTAAAGGAAGAACTAGACATGCTCCTTAATTGCCAGTGGAAGGATAACGATAAGACCAGGATACTCTATATGAACAAGGAGTACACGCGTCCGGAACCTGGAGGGCAAGACTTTAACTCTCAGGAATATCTAATTAAGCATTTTTCCAGAGCTTAGCGGTCCGGAGAGGCGGCAGCGGCCGCTCCGAGAATTATGGAATCATCGCCCAGAGTTGATTCCGCGATTATACAACCGGAAACCGTAGAGAGAAATGGATCTGATTCTGCAGCCTTGCGAATTAAGGGCAGCATAAAGTCTCCGCAGGCCTCAATAACGCCACCCCCGAGAATGATATACTCGGGATCAACAATGTGCATTATGGAAACACAGGCTGCTCCGAGGGCTTTTGAAGCTTCTTTGATTACCCGGGTTACCAGCGGGTCGTGTTTATCGAGCGCTTTTTTCAACAATCTGGACTTGATAGATTTAAGTTTTCCCTGTCCGTACTTAGTAATAACAGTTTTTTCACCCTTTTTGACTGCTGCGCGTATTTCTTTTTCTATAGCCCACCTGCCGGCAAAAGCTTCCAGACAGCCTTTCTTTCCGCAGGTACATTTAGGACCGTCCATCTGAATTATCATATGACCAAGTTCTCCGCCTGCAAAAAATGATCCCGTAATCAGCTTTCCGCCAATAATTAACCCACCGCCGACACCTGTGCCTACCGATATGTTAACTATATTATGAGCATTACGGCCAAGTCCGGCGCGATGTTCACCGAGCGCGGCCATATTTGCGTCGTTGCCCACGGTAATATGCACCTTGAAGCTCTTTCTCAGTTCTGTGGCGAGGTTGATGCCGGTTAAGGGTAAGTTAGTTATGAGAAGAACCTTGCCGTGCACTGGATCAATTACACCGGGTATGCCTATTCCTATGCCTGAGATTTCTTTTATGGAAATATCCCCTTCTGCTATTAGTTCCCTGACAAGGTTTACTACGGATAATACAAATTCTTTTTTAGTACACTTTAATGGAGTCTTGACTTTTCTACGAAGCAAAATCTTACCGCTGCTGGCTACCAGTCCGGCTTCCATCTTAGTCCCGCCTATGTCTATTCCAATCAGGTATTCTTTTAGCATACGAAATTATAGCACTACCCTTGCGTTTAAGTCAATTCAACTCAAAATTAACACAATCTTAACAATACACTTAAACATTCTTAACAAATTTTTACTACTATACCTATGAAGGTTGTTGTAATTTTCGGCTTAAGGCTACCTGGGGGTGTAAAACATATTTCAAGGTTTTAGTGAAAGAATAAAATCCAGGGAGGAGAAATGACAAAGTCAAAAGTAGTATCAGCAGTGGTAGCAGTACTTTGCATTACCGGCGTGGCTTTTGCCGGCGAAACAGATTTGTTAATCCAGAAACTTCTTGAGAAGAATGTCCTGGACGGCGGAGAAGCGGCGCAGTTAGTAGCAGAGACAAAAGACGAAGTCAGCAAGAACCTTGCGACCGCAAAAGCAGAAAACTTACCGGTCTGGGCGCAGAAGATCACTTGGTCGGGCTACACTCAGTTCTCTTTCACCGACAACCCGACACTCAGCGGTATTGAACCTTTTACGGTAAAGAGAGCAAGGATTGCAATGACCGCGAAGCTCAATGACTGGGCAACCTTCAAGATTCAGCCGGATTTCTCAGGAATTCAGATCAATAACGCGCAGACGACAGGATTGGTAACGTCAACGACTACCGGCGTAACTAACGCCGTGAAGTCAACGACCAACTTCCTGTCAGCCGTCCCAATGGTTGATGTGGCCTTCAAAGAAATCTGGGCAGACCTTATCGCGGACAGAGACTACGCGACATTCAGAATCGGACAGTATCATCAGCCGTTCGGTTTTGAACTTCCGTATTCTTCTTCGAAAAAGAAACTTTTTGACACTCCTCAGTACATGACAAACGTTCTTGCCGCGGATTATGACTACGGCGTTCAGCTCTGGGGCAACCTTCCGGGCAGCGCAAAACAGTACTTGCAGTACCGTCTGGCAGTCATCAACGGCAGCACCTTTGGCGCGGAAACAAATCCTTACAAGGATTATTCAGTAAGGCTTTGCTCCACAGTATTGCCGGGACTTGAACTCTCCGGTTCTGCCTATTTAAGGAATCTTGCTGGCAGCTACCAGAACAGCGAAGATCTTTATGCGAAATACGAAAGTGATTCATTCTTCTCTCTTATCGGCAACTGCCCTACTTTCTTCACTTTTGAAGTAGTCGGCGGCTATGACAAGAACAATGCAAATCAGGTACTTGATTCAATCGTAACTCTCGAAGTACAGCCCTTGGGCATAATTTCAAGCTGCCTTTCAGGCGTGGCGCCTGTATTGAGGGCGGAACAGTGGGACCCGAACCAGAACGACGGCGGAGCCGATATTATTAACTACTACACTGTTGGCGTAAACCTGTACCTTGACCCTGCGGTTAGGATTCTTGTTGACTACCGCATGAGGGACACGAAGCCGGAACTTAACCTCGCAAACGTAATGGTTCAACTCAACTACTAAATCTAACAAGGAGGATACATGAAATTACTTAAAGGTTTGGCCTTAACAGCAGTTTTGCTGGCTCTTTGCGGAACGGCGAATGCTGACAAGAAACTTCTTATCGACGGTTCAAGCACGATGCTGCCCATAGCGCAGGCTCTGGCAGAGAAGTATATGGACAAGACTCCCGGGATCACCATCAGCGTAAAGGGCGGCGGATCAGGGATAGGAGTTGCCTCCTTACAGGATTCAACATGCGACATCGCGGATTCCTCAAGGCCGATTAAGGGTTCTGAGATAGCAATAGCACTTACGAAGGGAGTTGATCCGAAAGCGACGGTGGTAGCCCTTGATGGAATTGCGATCATCGTAAACAAAGCAAACGGCATCACCAACCTTACGAAGAAACAGGTAAGAGGCATCTTTAACGGTTCTATTTCTAACTGGTCTCAGGTTGGCGGTACACCGGGCAAGATCCTTGCCATTTCCAGAGATACTTCCAGCGGGACTTACGAAGCCTTCATAGCTCTTGCTCTTGAAGGCGACAAGATCAGGCCGGATGCAATGCTCCAGGCGGCCAGCCAGGCAGTAGCGACAACGGTCGCAAATACACCGGGCGCTATTGGTTATGTCGGAATCGGCTACATAAGCGACACCACAAAAGTACTTACCGTGAACGGAGCAGAGTGCAAAAAAGAGAATGTTTTGAACAACAGCTATCCGTATTCAAGGCCGCTCTTTATGTACACGAACGGAAAGCCTCAGGGAGACGCGAAAGTTTTTATTGATTATGTCCTGAGCGCGGAAGGACAGGCAGTTGTCGAAGAACAAGGCTTTGTAGCTCTTAAAAAGAAGCAGTAAAAGGAGAGGGCGCCGGCCCTTAGAAGCCGGCGCCCGCCATAAATGAAAATATCCGAAAAAATATATAAGAATGTTTTTATGGTTGTCGCGTTCTCTTCCCTTATATTTTTAACAGGGATAGTGCTGGTTTTGTTCATAGAAGGGCTCCCTGCTTTCTCGGTTACAGGTATTTTATCTTTTATTTTCGGAAAGAGCTGGTATCCAACTTCAACTCCTCCTGAGTTTGGCATAATGCCCTTAATATCCGCTTCATTTGTAGTTTCAGTTGGCGCAATGCTTTTCGCAATTCCGGTAGGAATAGGCAGCGCACTTTACATACACGAGATTGCCGGCGAAAAACAAAAGATGTTCCTTAAGCCAATAATTGAACTCCTGGGAGCAATACCCTCAATAATATTTGGCTTCTTCGGAATGGTCATAGTCGCTCCTCTGGTACAAAAAGTATTCAACCTTTCTACAGGTCAATGCGCCTTTACAGGAGCCCTTATTCTCGGTGTAATGGCAATCCCCGTAGTTTGCAGCATTGCTGAGGACGCATTGAGCGTCGTTCCAAAAAGCTTCAGAGAGGCTTCATTTGCTTTAGGAGCCAATAGATGGCAGACTCTTTTGAAAGTTATAATTCCTGCCGCAGGATCGGGAATATCAACGGCAATTGTGCTTGGTATCAGCAGGGTAATGGGAGAAACTATGACCGTGCTTTTGGTTACCGGAGGCGCGGCCCAGATACCTAATTCTATATTCTCACCTGTCAGACCAATGACCTCGACTATAGCCGCTGAAATGGGGGAAGCTGCTGTTGGCGGGGTACATTTCCACGCGCTATTTGCTATAGGGCTTGTGCTCTTTATGATTACTTTGGTTTTGAACATGATAGCGGAATACATTGGAAGAAAATACAGGGTTAAACTGGGGCTTGACGTATGATGATAAAAGCGGTCAACGCACAGAAACTGGGTTTCGCAGCTCTATTTGCGTGTATAATTATCGCTCTATTAGTGCTGGGGTCATTGATCTATTTCATCTTTTCTAACGGAATAAGTTCATTTTCCTGGACATTTTTTACGGATATACCCAGAAAATCTATGACAGCAGGGGGAGTAGGTCCTGCGATAATCGGCACAATTTATCTCGTTTTAGGATCAATTATTGTTTCCGTGCCGCTTGGTGTAATAACTGCAATCTATCTTTGCGAGTATTCTCCGAAAAATGTAATTGTCAATATTATCAGGTTAAGCGTGAATAATCTTGCCGGAGTCCCATCAGTCGTTTTCGGGCTTTTTGGCCTGGCAGTATTTGTTAAGCTCTTCAATTTTCATGTTTCAATACTCTCCGGGAGTCTAACGCTTGGAATACTCATTTTACCCGGCATAATATCGGCTTCATATGAAGCTATAATCGCCGTGCCTCAGTCATTGCGCGAAGCCTCCTATGCGCTGGGCGCCACTCAGATTCAAACTATAGGACGAATTGTACTCCCGTCTGCTTTGCCGGGTATACTTACCGGAATTATACTGGGTGTCGGCAGAGCCGCAGGAGAAACCGCTCCAATATTATTTACGGCTGCAACCTTTTACGCTAGAAGTTACCCCAGTTCCATAATGTCGGATACAATGGCGCTTCCTTATCATATCTATGTCCTGATGACTGAGGGGACAAAGCCGGAGATTCAAAAAATGATTGCATATGGCTGCGCGCTCATCCTGCTGATATTAGTACTTGCGGTGTCGGCTATTGCAATTTATCTAAGACAAAGGCAAAGGAGAACGTATGGATAATAACTTCAAGGAAACCGTCAGAGTTAAAGCCGATAATATTAACTTCTTTTATGGCAGTAAGAAAGCGCTTAACGGTATAAATATGAACATTTACGCCAATAAGGTTACGGCGCTTATAGGCCCGTCAGGGTGCGGAAAATCCACTTTTTTAAGACTTATTAACAGAATGAACGACCTTGTCAGTTCCTCCAGAGTGGAAGGACAGCTGTTGCTGGACAATAAGAATATTTTTGACAAGGATATAGATGTAGTTGAACTCAGAAGAAGGGTTGGTATGGTTTTTCAGAAACCGAATCCGTTCCCGAAGTCTATTTACGAAAATATGGCCTACGGGCTTGAAATTAAAGGGATAAAAGATAAGAAATACGTTGACGAAAAAGTATTTGAATCATTAAAGAAAGCGGCACTCTGGGACGAGATCAAGGACCGCCTGAACGACAGCGCTTTAAGGTTGTCCGGCGGGCAGCAGCAGCGCCTGTGCATAGCCAGATGCCTGGTGGTTGAGCCGGAAGTTATTCTTTTTGATGAGCCCTGCGCGAGCCTGGACCCTATATCTACGAGGAAAATAGAAGAACTTATTATAGAACTCAAGCAGTTCTACACTATTGTTATCGTGACCCACAATATGCAGCAAGCCGCCCGTGTCTCTGATTACACGGCGTTCATGTATCTAGGGGATCTTATAGAATTCGGGCAGACAGAAAAACTCTTCACAGTTCCCAAAGATAAACGAACTGAAGAATATCTTACCGGAAAATTCGGTTGAGCCCGGAGCCTGTCATGCGGAACATACTTTTTGTCTGCGTTGAAAACGCCGGAAGGAGCCAGATGGCGGAGGTGTTCGGAAACTCTTTCGGTTACGGCAAAATAAAAGTTTTCAGCGCCGGCTCAAAGCCTAGAAAGCATGTTCACGAATACGCAGTAGAGGTAATGAAAGAGAAACACATCGATATCTCAAATAGCAATCCGAAAGGCTTTGATGTGCTGCCCGTTGCAAGATTTGATTGTGTGGTTAATATCGGCTGCGAGGATGAATGTCCTGTTGTTCCGGTTCGCGAGGTCTTGACATGGGATATTCCTGACCCCAAAAACGGATCGGTTGAAAACTACCGAAAAGTCAGGAATATAATCGAAAAAAAAGTAAAAACAATGATGGAAGCGCTCGATAACTAAGGAAAAACTCGGAGGAATGATGCAGGAAAAAATAGACGCCATAAGGAAGGAAATAACCGCATACGCCAGCTATATTGATAATATGGTTGAGAACAGCATTAAGGGGTTTTTCCTGAGAGACAAAGAACTGCTTAACAATATCATTGAGAAGCTCGAACCAGTTGCGAACGACGAAGAAATACGGCTCGATGAGGTTTGTGTTAACTTCATCGCCAGGCAGCAGCCGGCCGGGAAGAATTTGCGGCAGATTATTATGACGCTTAAAATGACGAATGACCTTGAGCGCATGGGCGATCACGCGGTAAATATCGCGCAGAGTTCTCTGCTTCTCGTGAATAGCGAAGCAGTATACGAGTTCAAGGACATCAAAATAATGGGCGACGAGGCTATAAAGATGCTGCGCGACAGCCTTCAGTCCTTTATGACAGAAGATTCCGCGCTTGCGAAGTCGGTATGCAAGCATGATGATGTGGTCGACGAGTTGCGTGAACAAATACTCCGGCAAATTGTCGTTTCCGTAGGCAAAGATCCTTCTTTTGTCGAGCAGGGCCTTCACCTGGTGCGTATTATCAGCAACATAGAACGTATTGCGGATCTTGCCACTAACATCTGCGAAGATGTTATCTTTATAGCAGAAGGCACATCCATCAAACACAATAAAAACCTATAGTTTGAAAAACTTTTTATCAACTTAAGCGGGGAATTCTTGATACGCAACTTTGAATATTTTCTTCGCGTTAAGGACAGACTTCTTTACCTCGGCAGCATCATAGAAACAATGATAATCAGTTCGGTCAAGGCCCTTGTAGAAAGAAGAGAAGTGCTTGTTAGTGCAGTTGAGTCTCAAAGAGCGGAAGCCGAAAAAGTCCGCAAAGAACTTGATGAAAAATGCATCTCGCTTATTGCCACGCAACAGCCAGCGGCAAACGGTCTTAGGTTCCTGACGTCTTCCATGAAAATAGCCGGAGAGCTGGGAAAACAGCTCTCCAGACTCACAACTTTACGGTTTCTTCCATTAAGATCCTTTCCTCAGGCGCGCCATTCCACATTGCTGATATCCCTGAACTGGCATATACCGCTAAAACAGTGCTATGTGAGTGCCTTGACGCTTTCGTTAAAAAAGATGAAAAGCTTGCGCTCTCTGTTCTTTCCGGAGGAGAACGTGCCGGAAAAATGAAAGAAAGGATATTAAAGGAACTGCTGGCAAAAATGGAAACAGAAAAGAAAAGCGTTGCTCCGTCGGGGGAACTTCTGCTTATTGAATGCTATCCGGAAATGACCGCCTGGAACGCAGTTAATGTCGCCGAGGACGCCCTGTTTATGCTAAATATCAGTAAAACGGTTTTCCCAAACCCTTATTCTTCTCCTGTCATTCTTTCCTTTAATAATTGATACACTTTCGAAAACAGCCGGTCAAGACAAGGAGCATACCGCGTAATAGCTGATTCGACTTACCAGGTATGCTAATACAACCTTAACCATATCTTAACACAATCTTAATAATTGCCCTGTATAGTTTTCCTATGATTTACAATACTTTTCAGAGCAATTTACACAAAACCGATCCTAAAGCTAGTATTTTCTTAATAATAATTCTGCTCTTTTGTTTGCTCATTATCCCTGCAGGTTGCTCCAGAAGCAACGAAAAAGAATCCTCTAAATCACAATCTCTGCAGATAAAGGGCTCCGACACAATCGTAAACCTTGTTCAAGCCTGGGCAGAAGAGTATTCAAAAGCTAACTCCAGCGTGAATATAGGTATTACGGGGGGAGGTTCCGGAACAGGATTCGCGGCACTTCTGAATTCAACCTGTGACATCGCAATGTCTTCAAGGCCTGCAGAAGATAAAGAAATCAAAATAGCAACCGAAAAGAAGAAAGTTCTGAAAGAATTCAAGATAGGCCTTGACGGGCTGGTGGTGATCGTAAACCCGGACAATCCGGTCTCCCAACTTACGCTGGACCAAGTCAGAGATATTTTCATGGGAAATAAAACCAACTGGAAATATTTTGGCGGCAATGACCTTAAGATAGTAATTCTCTCCAGGGAAAGCAACTCGGGAACACATATGTTCTTTAAAGAGCATGTTCTAAGGAAGGGGAATAAAAAGGGGAAAGAGGAATTCTCGACCAGAGCCTTGCTTATGCCCTCCTCGCAGACAATCGTCAACGAGCTCGAGCAGAACCCTCACGCTGTCGGCTATGTCGGAATGGGTTATATTAATCCGCGGCTTAGGGCTGTTGCCATAGCGAAAAAAACTTCGACACATTATGTGGCGCCGGTCATCGAAAATGTGGTGAACGATTCATATCCTATTTCAAGACCTCTTTTCCTTTACACTAACGGCGAACCTTCAGGGACAGCGAGAAGCTTCATAGATTACGCGCTGTCAGTTGAAGGACAGGTAATAGTCAGAAAAACCGATTTTGTTCCTATCGTAAAGGCGGGGAAATAATGCGCAAGGGCTTCGACAAGTTCATAGAGAAGGCCATTTTTGCCTGCGGCCTGCTGGCAATAGTCTTTGTAGCGCTTATATTTATATTCCTCTTAATTGAGGGCGGGAGTTTCTTTAAAGAATTTAGCTTCCTTAGTTTCCTTAGCGGCAAGTACTGGTATCCTACATCCACTCCCGCGCAGTTCGGCATACTTGCGCTTATTGCAGGTTCATTTGTTGTCACGCTCGGCGCTACAGTTGTTGCCGTGCCGCTTGGCGTCATGGCAGCACTCTATATTGCAGAAGTAGCGCCTGCAGGGATAAAGGATATATTAAAATCCGGTGTTGAATTGCTTGCCGCAATACCCAGTGTTGTTATCGGTTTTATAGGTATGGTTACCATAGTCCCGTTAATCAGGACAACTTTCAACCTGTCAACAGGACTCTCGGCGTTCTCCGGAGCGCTTATGCTTGCGTTTATGGCCATGCCGACCATCGTTTCTATATCAGAGGACGCCATAAGGGCCGTTCCGTGGGCGTACAAAGAAGGAGCTCTCGCCTTGGGCGCTACAAAATGGCAAACGATGTACAGAATTGTTATTCCTGCGGCACTGCCGGGAATCATTGCTGCTGTGATGCTGGGTATCGGACGGGTAATAGGCGAAACCATGGCGGTAATGATGATAACCGGAAATGCGGCAGCAATTCCCCAGTCACTCTTTGACCCCGTAAGAACGATGACCGCGACCATAGCGGCAGAGATGGGGGAGACCGTAAAAGAATCTTCCCACTATCACGCGCTCTTCGCGATAGGACTGGTTCTTTTCATTATAACTTTCACTATTAATTTTATTGCCGACACCTATTTGCGGAAGGTGAAGAAATGATAAGGCTCGACCCCAAAAGATCACAAAATATTGCCTTCGCGATCCTCTTGATAGTAACAATTCTAATAATTGTTCCGGTGTTGCTGATAATAGGCGTAATTGTAAAGGAAGGTTATTCGGCTATTACCTGGGAATTCCTCACCGGTATGCCTAAAGACGGTATGCGCGGCGGAGGAATACTGCCGGCTATAGTCGGTACGCTGTCTATAGTTACCTGCGCTATTTGCATCACGCTGCCAATCGGAGTGCTCGCGGCCATCTACCTTAATGAGTACGCGAAAGATAATCTTCTGACCAGAATAATCAAGCTTTCAATAGTTAACCTTGCCGGCGTGCCTTCCGTTGTATACGGCCTGTTTGGGCTCGGGCTTTTCGTAATGCTGCTTAAATTTGGCGTATCAATAATTGCCGGAGCGCTGACTCTATCGATAATGGAGTTGCCGGTTATTATTACAACTTCGCGCCAGGCTTTAAACAGCGTTCCATATTCATTCAGAGAGGCCAGCCTTTCTCTCGGCGTCTCAAGATGGCAGACTATCGCGCATGTGGTGCTGCCTAACGCGCTTCCGGGCATAATGACCGGAGCTATTCTCAGCATTGCGAGAATATCCGGAGAGACAGCCCCTATACTCTTTACGGCCGCCGCCTTTTACGTCCCGAGACTGCCTCACTCTGTTTTCGATCAGGTTATGGCTTTGCCTTACCACCTGTACATTATTTCAACACAGATTCCGAATATGCCCAAGAATATCACTTATGGCACGGCTTTAGTGCTTCTCGTTATGGTTCTTACAATGAGCCTGACGGCCATAGTTACCAGATACTATTTCCGCAAGAGGAAAAAATGGTAGAAAAAATACTAGTACAGGGACTGAATTGCTGGTTTGGTGAATCGCACAGCGTAAAGTCGCTTACTCTTGAGGTAAAAGAAAATGAGATTCTGGGAATCATTGGGCCGGCCAATAGCGGGAAGACTACTTTCCTGCGTACGATTAACAGACTTAACGACTTAAATGAGCGATTCAGAATGAAAGGCTCGATTAAGATAGATTCCGAAGATATCTCTACTTTGGATCCAGAGGTTCTGAGAAAAAGATGCGGCATGGTCTTTGCCCTCCCGCTATCGCTGCCGATGTCGGTTTATGATAATGTAGCCTACGGCCCTAAAAGACACGGAAATAATGATAAAAAAGGCCTTGATGAGATAGTCGAAAAGGCCTTGAAAGCGGCATCCTTATGGCACGAGGTTAAAGACAGGCTTAACGCCTCAGCGCTTAAACTCTCCGGCGGACAACAGCAGCGGCTCTGTATGGCCAGGACCCTGGCAGTTGAACCGGAGATAATCCTTTTTGACGAACCCTGCTCCGGCCTTGACCCTATTTCCACCGCCAAGGTGGAAGAAACTATGTTGGAGCTTAAGAAGAAATATACTATCGTCCTTGTGACTAACAATGTTAAGCAGGCCTCGAGGGTCAGCGACAGAACTGCGTTCTTCCTTATGGGCGAGCTCATTGAAATTGATGTCACGCAGAACATCTTTGTTTCTCCAAAAGATAAGCGGACGGAAGATTATGTCACCGGACGGTTCGGATGAGGAAATACTAAAATGAACACACAAATACCGGTAATAAAGACTGTGGATCTTAACCTTTTCTATGGAGATTTTCACGCGCTGAAAAATGTTAATATAGAGGTAGCAGGCAACAGAATAACCTCTATTATCGGCCCCTCAGGCTGCGGCAAATCAACTTTGCTTCGCGTTTTCAACAGGATAAATGACACCATAGAAGGCGTGAGCGTGAAAGGAAAGGCCTACTTTGAAAATACCGATATTTATCATCATTCCTGCGATATCGACCTGCTGCGCAGGAAGGTGGGAATGGTTTTCCAAAGACCAAATCCATTTCCGCTTTCCGTCTATGAAAATGTAGCTTTTGGACTCCGGGTTCACAACCAAGCCGGAGGAGGAACACTTGACGCCATTGTCGAAGAGAGTTTGCGGTCTGTGCTGCTCTGGAACGAATTAAAAGACAGATTGAATGAGTCCGCCCTCGATCTTTCTCTTGAACAGAAACAGAGACTCTGTGTGGCGAGGTTGGTGGCTGTCAGGCCGGATGTAATTTTGCTGGACGAGCCCTGCTCCACGCTGGACCCTATGGCAACCATGAAGATTGAAGAATTAATGGTTGAACTCAAGAAAAAATACACTATAATAATAGTCACTCATAATATGCAGCAGGCAGCGCGGGTTTCCGACGACACAGGCTTTATGCTGCTTGGTGAGCTTATTGAATTCGGAAAAACTTCGGCTATCTTCACTTCTCCGGAAAAGAAGGAGACCGAAGACTACATCACAGGCCGTTTCGGCTGAGGCGGAGGGTAAATGACAAGGCATTTTGAAGAAGAATTGAATGAATTAAAAGAAAGGCTGCTGTATATGGGCAGTTTGGTTGAGGCAATGATTCAGTATTCCATAAAAATACTGGTCGAGAGAAAGGAAGATCTCGCTAAGGATATCAGGAAACACGAAGAGGACGTGAACCATATCCAGGTTGAGATTGACGAGATATGTTTAAAACTACTGGCCCTTTACCAGCCGACTGCTGGAGATTTAAGGTTTATCACTTCCGCGATGAAGATTAACTCTGACCTGGAGCGAATGGGCGATCAGGCTGTGAACATTGCTGAAAACTCCTTGGATCTTCTCAAAGCGCCGCCGCTCAAACCGCTTATCGATCTTCCCAGAATGGCTGAGATAGTAAAGAATATGGTAAAGAATTGTCTGGATGCATTTGTCAGCAAAGATCCTGAGCTTGCAGGAAAAGTGCTGCAGACGGATGATCAAGTGGATAAGTTCAAGGACGATATTTTTAAAGAACTGCTGGTATATATGAGCCAGGATCCCAACAATATCTCGCGGGCAATGGACCTTGTCCTGGTATCCAGAAACCTGGAACGAATCGGGGATCACGCGACAAATATTGCAGAGGATGTTATTTTTATGGTATCAGGAAAAGACATCAGGCATCATCTGCTCGAGAATAAAGAGTAAAAAGATGATTAATTAAAAGGGGGCGCGTCGCGCCCCCTTTTTTATTCCATTCGCAGGCTACTGCGCAGTATATTCGAGTAAATAGCCGTCGTCTGTAGAAAGGTAAAGTCTTGAAGTTCCGTCGTTTCTTCCTGCAAAAATCTGCATATCATTAACCCAGCCGGTCGTTCCGCCTATGCGTACGATTGAATATTCCGATGTTCCGCTGAGCCAGGAAAGCTGAAAGATATCCCGGTTGGTCGTTGCGGCATAAATATTCACATAGCCGTCCGGTGTGACATTACCGGCAACTATTGCCGTTATGGCGTTGGTAAGACTTCCGCTATCGGTGTTCGTCCAGGCCGTCGGAGAAGTTGAAGTTAATTCATAAACGTGGCCGTCTCCGCCGCCGTAGTAAAGTCTTTTCACACCGTCATTTCTGCAGGTTCCGGTAGTAAGCGTTTTCAGCGTTGTGCTGGGCGAAATAGATATAGAATTAGTTGCTATCGTAGTTTCGGTAAAATTTGTCACAGTGGCAGAGGAGGTCCAGGTGTACTCATAAACCTTGCCATTATCGGCGGCTGCGTAGATTCGCTTCTTGGTATCCGAAGTTTTCAAACTGTCACAAAGAACGCTGTAGTTCTTATTGGTCATACCCGTTGAGTTGATGGACACTTCGCCGTAAACGCCTGTAGTATAGTAGGACTGATAAACCTTAGTTAAATCATCAACGGAAAACACTTTATTTATTATTGTCGGACCGGCGGCATCAGTGGCATCCGGACTCGCCACAATAACATCGTGATTTAGATTGCCTGAACGAGTTGTAGAAACTGCCGGCGTAGTCCATATAAAAGTGTGTCCGGCAAGATTGTAGTTTATTTCCCCTACGGCGCTTGTGCCTATGTTTGACGTTAAGCTGGTTCCTAAGGCATAAACCAACCTGGGGGTTCCGTCATTCTTGGTGTTACCGATGGCAATCGCTCTCACTATAGAGTTCCAAGTAGTTATTCTCGTGGAGTTAATGGAAACAGGGGTAGCATCTGTCATTGCCCAGCCGGCGCCGTAGGCGTAGGTGAACTCTTTTACGGAATAGACAGGGGAATTCAACCCGCAATAGATTCTGTTGGTCGCATCGTTCCTGCCGTTTCCGAATGCCATCTTGTAAAGAGCCACGGGATTGGTGAAACTGGAGGTGTTGCATACGGTTGCAACATTCCAGGTGTAAAGTGAGGTTGTTACGGTGGTTGTATTTGAGTAGACCGAGTTTCCCAAAACATTGAAAGCCCTTGTACGGAAGGTGTAAGGCGAATTCTGCAAAAGTCCGGTCCAGGTGTAGGCCGCTGACTTTCTTGCAACTGTTACCGTAGAACTAAAAGTACCGCTCCCGACCGCCAGCTCAATATAGAACCCGGCTTCATTGACGGAATTAACAGTCCAATAAAGCGAGACGGAACTGGCGCCTGCAGACGCTCCGGTAAGGTTTGTCGGAGCCGTCGGCGGCGCTGTCATGTTTGTGTCTTCGTTTGAGACTTTTGTAAGGCCGGCAGGAGTTATCGCGCGCAGCCTATAAATATATGTATTATTCGCAGTAACTAAATTATCGGCGTAGGAGGTTGCCGAAGGCGCGGCGGTGGCAATAGTCGTGTAACTGCCGCCCCAAAGTTGCCGCTGTATTATAATATTTGTTTGACCCGGTGTATTATTCTGCCAGGATAGATCTATCTCGGTCCAGCCGATAAGAGCAGCGGATAGATTGCCCGGAGGAGGGGCATCAATCGGTATCAGGCCCTTTGACTGACCGTCTTTGATTGTGTTACTTACGGCTCCGCCGGAACCGAAACCAACAAAGAACGAATGCGCTTTTTCACCGGTTGATATCAACAGGGTAATAAGAAAGAGAAGAAATAAAGAAACAAATAGCGCTTTTTTCATTCAGCCACCCGCCTTTTAGAAGTAATAAGTTACGCCCAGATTAATTACTATGCCGAAATCGCTGATACTGCCGAGATCACTTGAAATGGAAATAAAATAAGGTCCCGCATCAAGGCCGACACCAATGTTCTTTGCGACAAATATTTCACCTCCGAAGAAAACCCCGCATTCAAAACCGGAAGTCAAAACATTGGAAAATGGGATTCCTATCTCTATACCTGTATAGGGCTGAAGAGGCGGTTGCCCGCTAAGCTTCGGCAGGACATAGTAGCCCCTGACAGCGAGCAAAAGGTTGTCCCCGCTGTACTGACCCCGTATTTCAGCCAGGAAATTGCTGCCGACATCCATCCTGACCTGCGCTCCGGTCCAATTGAAACCCACGCCGATTTTACCTTTGAAAAGATTGGAGTTTAGGGCTTCTTCTTGTTCCAACAGCATAACCTCAGCGGAAAGGAACAGCGTGAAAGAGAGCAGGAAAACCAGGGAAAGGAATACCTTCTTTGCCATTTAATTCTCCCTATAAGGATTTTAGTTAAACAATTATATTCCTTTCTCTATCCATATGTCAATCGCGGTTTGTCCTCTTTCGTAGTTTAACCCGACTTATCACCAGAAACTCCTACAAGTTAAACTGGCTAATTCGCACAACAACGGGTATGATTAACTAAAGAAACTGACCCGGAGGGCGATATGCATACATCTGTAATGGAACCGGTAAGATACCTGTCATCCGAAGAGATGCAGCGTATTCACGAGAACGCCTGCAAGATACTGGAAGAAATTGGCATGAAGATTGATCATCTAAAGTCGCTCGATTACCTGCGCAACGCGGGTTGCAGCGTCGACTTTGAAAAAAGAACCGTGAAATTCCCAAGACAAATAATAGAAAACGCAGTCGCTAAGATGAAGACCAATTATTCTTGCTCAAAAAGACTTCCCAAGAGAATGTCTGTCCGCTATTCCCAGGTAGGCTTCGATAAAAAGCCTTTCAAGATTCAAGGTGATTTCTCCGTCTCATCCGGAGGGTTTTGCTGTTTTGTGTTGGGTCTCGACGGCAAAAGAAGGGCGGCCTCTATTTCCGATGTCAGAGATTCCCTGAAACTTGCCGACAAACTTGATCAGATTACCTACACCGGTCTGCCGGTTGCTGCGCAAGAAGTGCCGGTGGGAGTCAGAACTGTCGTTATGGCTGCGGAACTCGCAAAGGCCACAAAGAAGTTCGGTGGCATTGAAACCTTTAAGGCTCGCGATGTAGAGTACATCTCAAGAATAGGCGAAGTTGTGCAAGGCGGCAAGAAAGGGCTTCAAGAAAGCCCTATCCTCGTCGGTTATGCGGAAGTAAGATCTCCGCTCTGCCTTGATGAAGTTATGGCGGATGTGCTGATAGCGCATCTGGAAAGAGGCTTGCCGCAGACCATTGAGTCTATGCCTAACGCCGGAGCCACAACGCCGATGTCTGCCGCCGGAACACTTTCCATGGGAGCTGCCGAAACACTCGGCGGGCTGGTACTCGGTTTTGCCGTAAATCCGGACGCAACAATAGGCGTGGATATCAATCCCGGGTACTGCGATATGCGCTCTATGCTCTTCGGTTACGCAGGCGCTGAGAGAGTGCCTTTGCTTTCGGCAAGGATACAACTTATCAGCGAGTTCTACGGCTGCCCCTCAGGCGTCCACGGCGGCAAGACAAACGCCTGTGTTGCAGGTATTCAGGCAGGGGTTGAGAAGGGTATCTCAATGCTGGCGCCTGTACTTGCAGGCGCTATAGGGTTTGGAACGGTAGGCCATCTGGAGAACGCCATAACTTTTTCTCCGCTGCAGCTTGTCATTGACAACGAAATTGCCCGCTATGTTCGGCGCGCCGTAAAGGGAGTTGAAGTTACTGAGGAAACGCTTGATTTCGAAACCGTAAAAAACTCAGGTATCGGCGGAAATACGGTAAGCAGCGAAAGCACCATGATGCGTTTTAAAGAAGAGGAACTGCTCTCGCCTTTCTTTGACGCTCTTTCGTGGGGCACGGGCGATTCACTGGAGAGCCGCAGGTTCGAAAAGCTCGCGGCAGCCAAGGCCGAGGAACTTCTCGCTGCGGAATCAGAATCTCCGCTAAACCGGGAACAAATAAAAGCAATCGACGAAATTGTTGAGGAAGCTAGAAAAGACCCTCTGATGAAATAGCTCTTATGACGAAACCTCACGCCGTTTAGTTTTTCTGCAATTTGCGCCTTTATATTTGTTTTTTATCCGATATACCTTTCTATTTGTTTTTATCTCAATAAATTCTCCGCTTACTCCTTGAACAGCGTTCTTTATTGATATAAGATATAGTAAGTTTGCGCAGGGAGGGTTCACAATGCAGCATTCCAAGGATGAGGTATTAAAACGGCTGAAAGAAAGCCAGGTTGCAGTTATCGCGACCAATGACAACAAGGGCGGACAGATACGGCTTCGCCTTATGTATTACGGAATTTCAGAAAGGTTTGAGTGCTACTTGATGACTCTCAAAGACAGCCCTAAGCTTACACACCTCGCTGATGCCGGCAAAGTGAGCGTGCTGGTGCACAGCCTTGAAACTCCTTTTGATCTTTCCTGGGAATGCGAGCTTAATGGTTATGTGAGCGTTATTGATTCCGAGCAAGAACAGGGACGCGCGCTGCAAGAACTGAAGGGAAGAAATCCTTTTGCCGATGTTGCCCTCGAGGCGGGGCTGACTGCGGAACATTTCGTTTTTCTAAAACTTTCTCCTATGCTGCTGCGCTTCCGTGTTTACAGCGAGGCTTTAAACGATGAAGCTCCCACGGTAATTGAGTTCAAATGAAAACCAATTGCTGGGAAATACTTGATTGTCCGCAAAAGGAATGTCCTGCGCACGGCGAGCCGAATGAGAAATGCTGGCTGCTGGGTGGAACTTTCTGCAACGATAAGATCAGCGGGTCCTGCATAGAGAAGATGTCTGCCTGCCTTGACTGCAGGGTTTTTGAGGATAATTTCGATCCGGCCGACTGTCTTCAAACACTCGAGGTCATGTCGGAGCAATTTAGATCTGTCACAAAGAAACTGCTGGCAGAAAAGGAAGAACTTAACGAGACCCAGAAGAAACTGTCGGAATTTAAAACCACAAGCGTTTATCTCTTAAAGGAACTGGATAAAAAGAACAGGGAGATAGGCGAGACCGTCAAGAATAGAACGGCTGAACTGAAGGAGGCGGAATCCAGACTCTCACAGGCGGCAAAGGTAGCCGCTCTGAGCAGGTTCTCCGCCGGCATCGCGCACGAGATAAACAACCCGCTGGGAGCCGTGATCAATTACATAAGAACCGCTCTTTCTGATCCGGAGCTCAAGACAGACGCAAGAAATTACTTGGAACAAAGCTTAAAGGGCCTGTTTCGAATAGATAATGTAGTTAAACAGATTCTCAGCTATTCCGGGCGGCAGAATCTCGAACCCGTGGACATCAATAAATTGCTTTTAGAACTTGCCGAATTCAACAGATTTAGACTTAAAGAGAAATCTGTCAAAGTGACTCTGGAACTCGCACCGGACCTGCCGAGGACATACGCCGACCCATCTCAGTTGAGCCAGGTTTTTAACAATATCTTAAAGAATGCGGCTGATGCGATGGAGAAAACAGAAAGAAAGGAGGCTGTGGTCTCGACTTTTTCTAACAGTGCCGGTATCTTAATCGTTTTCAAGGACAGCGGAGTAGGCATAACGCCTGAGCAAAAAGAAAAACTCTTCACGCCTTTCTTTACTACAAAGGAAGTAGGAGAAGGGACAGGCCTCGGTTTGTTTATTAGTTATAATATTATTCAGGTGCTTAGAGGCACACTCGACATCAATAACATTCCGAAAGGCGGCACGGCCGTCACCATAACCTTGCCGGCATATAAGGAGCTCAAATGACAGAACGCGGTCCGCGGATACTTTTAATAGAAGATGACGACCTTATGCTCAATATGCTTGAGGATAATCTAGGCAGAGCCGGGTTTTCAACGGCTTCCGCCATTGACGGCATTGAAGGCGTAGACAAATTCAAGAAAAGTGATTTCGAGTTGGTCATCCTGGACTTAAAATTGCCGAAACTTGACGGAATTTCCGTACTTAAACGCATTAAAGAGGCGGCTCCGGATACCGTATGTATCATTATGACTGGTTACGGCACGGTAGAAACAGCCGTCCAGGCGATGAAACTTGGCGCTTTCGATTACCTGACTAAACCGTTCCTGGTTGAAGAGATGCTGCTGCTTGTTAAAAACGGCCTTGAACTGCAGTCCCTCAAAAAAGAAAATATGATACTAAGAAACAGGATTGGCCCTTCCGGCTCGCTCGGAAATATAATAGGAAAGAGCAGGGTAATGGAAAATGTCTTCAGACTTATAGAGTCCGTCGCCCAATACAACACCACGGTTCTCATTCAAGGGGAAAACGGCACCGGCAAGGAACTGGCCGCGGAAGCCATACATAAACTCAGCCCGAGAAAAAACGGGCCGCTCATCAAATTAAACTGCAGCGCTTTGCCTGAAGCCCTGCTGGAAAGCGAGCTCTTCGGTCATGAGAAAGGCGCTTTTACGGATGCCATCAGAAAAAAAATAGGAAGGTTTGAGCTTGCCGACGGCGGCACAATCTTTCTTGACGACATTGATGATATGAAACCTTCGGCTCAGGTTAAATTGCTCAGGGTTCTTCAGCAACGGGAGTTTGAGCGGGTAGGCGGAACCGAGACCATAAAAACAGATGTCAGGGTTATTTCTGCCACCAAAGCTGACCTTCGGGAAAAAATAAAAGACGGTTCCTTTAGAGAAGATCTTTATTACAGACTGAATGTAGTCCAGGTTAACCTGCCGCCGCTAAGGGAACGGAGCGGAGATATTCCCTCCCTGGCGTCGCATTTCCTAAAGAAGTTCAATGGCACAACAAAGAAAGAAACTGAACTGGATCCGGCAGTGCTGCTGGCAATGGGGAGTTATTACTGGCCGGGAAATATACGTGAACTTGAAAACATGATGGAACGCCTAGTAAGCCTTGCGGCAAAGAAAGAGATAACGGTCTCAGAACTCCCCGCCTATTTTATAGAGAAGACAGCCTGGAAAGAATCCAGCCTTGATTCTGTCGTAAGGAAGGCGGAGAAGGAACACATACTGCTTACTTTAGAACACGCCGGCGGCGTAAAGAAGAAGACAGCGGAGATACTTGGAATTTCAGCAAAAACACTCTGGGAAAAGTCCAAAGAATACGGAATAGACTAATTTGGCGTCTTAAGCGCTTTTATTTACACTCTCCCATTAATCACTGCCTTTTGTTATTCCGCGCTTTCATTACATTTTGAGTTAACGTTACCTTTTCGTAATGCCTCCGGATGCTCTGCCTCAATAAAACCCTTATTTTACAATGCTACTGTTCTGGCATGCTTCTTGCTCTAATATTATATGACGGAGGAAACTTGACTGTGCCGAAACTAAACATAAGGCCTTTTGACCTCGCCTTTTCAATCATTATATTGGCCTTACTTTTTGCCGTTCCTTACTGGTATCAACACAGGGATTCAGGGGTACTAAAAGAAGTTAAAGTATTCAAAGAGAATAAACTGATTGCTGTTGGGCCAATTGACGCGGACAGGCTGATAACGGTCGGAAAGATGGAGATAGAGATCAAGAACGGCAAAGTTAGGGTTTTACACTCTGACTGTCCCAAAGGACTCTGCGTTGGCTTTGGACGGATATCTTCCCCGGGAGAGTCTATTGTATGCGTGGCAAACAAAGTTTTGGTAGAAGTGTCCGGTAAGACGGGCGACGACGATATCGTTGCAATGAGCTACTAAAATGAAAAACGAAAAGAAAATACAGAAAATAGCGCTGCTCGTCTCCTGCGCATCTGTGCTGCAGGCAGCCGAGTTTTTGGTACCGAGCCCAATTCCCGGCGTAAAACTCGGGCTCGCGAACATAATAACGCTTATTGTCCTCGCCGACATGGGCTTCATTCCGGCCCTTGAAATCGCGATTCTCAGAACTGTTGTGAGTTCTCTTTTCCTGGGGACTTTCCTTTCACCTACATTTATTATGAGCCTGTCCGGCGCGCTCACGAGCACGCTCCTCATGGGCCTGACATTTCGATACCTGGGATTTATCAGCACAAGCGTCTTAGGGTCTGTTGTCCACGTTCTTACCCAGTTGCTTGTGGTTTACATTCTGATAATACGCCATCCAGGCGTCTTCGTTCTTATGCCTTGGCTCGGAGCAAGCGCGGTGGTAATGGGCTGGCTCACAGGGGCGGTCGCTATGAATGTATTCGCCAGAATCAAAGAAGGAGGAATTGCCGATACGCTTCCGGAAGCTCAAGGCATAAAAAAGATTACGCGCAATGCGGCTTTTTCCGCGCCAGCAATGATAAAGATAATTCTTACGGCAATAATCTGCACTCTTGTCCTTCTGGTCAACGATCTTAGACTTTATGCGCTTGTGTTCAGTTTACTCCTTGCCGCCTCTTCAATCCTGAAAACGACTGTTTCAGTTATGTTCTCTGGAGTAAAAAGGCTGCGCATGTTCCTTGTTTTCTCGCTTATTATCCCGGTGCTTTTCAACCGCGGCGGCGCGGAACTATTCTCTTTCTGGCTGCTTAAGGTTACGCAATCAGGGCTCTTGACCGGGTTACTCTTCGCATTCAGGCTCATTCTTTTAATGATGGCAACAGGCTTGCTTTCCGCTTCAACTCCTGCCGAAGAACTTGCAGGGAGTCTTAAGAAGATTATCGGGGAAAGGCTTTCCCGAATAGTAATGATTGCCTGGGAAAACATACCTGTATTCTGGGAGAGGTCACGCCTCTATATAAAACAACATAAGTTTGACAGTTCTATATTTAAAAAAGCATTGCCGGTTGCGATAAATCTCGTAGCTTTACTCTACGCGGAGACAGAGAAGGCGCGATAACGGAGGAATCATTTATTCCGCAACACCGCAAAAAAACGTAAAAAATATAGGAGGCAGGATGAAAAGTAAATTCATAAAGTTAACAATGTGCGCGGCGTTTCTTTCGCTTCTTTCCGCGGTTAACGCGCAGGAAACCTCGGTTTCCACAAAAAGCGACGCCCAGTCCGGCACAAAGGCAGCGCCATCAGCGCTCAACACCGAGCTCAAGCCCGCGCCGGAAAAAGCAGAAGCCAAAACTTCCGCAAATTCAGGGAATAGCGGCGGAACAGTAGGAGGGAACTTCAAGTTCTATCTGTATGACAAATCGGAGGGAGTAACCAACGGGTCTGCTTCAAGCGAGAGAGCTCTTACCGGCATGACCAGTTTCTATATGTTCATAAACAAAGATCTCTCAGAAAACGTTTCCCTCGAAATAGATCCTGAAATATCAGTAAGCGGAGGTGCAACCCCTAAACTGGGAGCGGCATTTCCGTCTCCGTCAACAAGCCCGACGCTCAGTCTCGGATTACTTAAAGCCCAGATCACCGTAAAACTCCCGGAAAGTGTGGAACTAACCGCCGGATCTCTGCGCACTCTTTTCACTGAAGATTATGGAAACATGCTCTGGTACGAGGATGAGTTTTTTGGCAACTACGCGGTATGCGGGGGATATTACGGAACCCTCGATGATACAGGCATAGAGCTTTACAAGAACTTTGAGCTTGGTCCGGTTTCTCTGCCGTCATATTTATATATCCTTGGCGGCGGCATGAACATGCTCGTCAGTAACACCAATTCCAGAGGTTTCCTCGCTCACATTACTCCCGAGATAGGGCCGTTCAAGTTTATGGGCTCGTATTTCTCGACCATGGACGTTTCCGGCAATAACCCGATTAACAGATATTCTGCCGGCGTTGCGTTTAATTACGACGCGTTTATGTTTAGGTCTGAGTATATGGGAGGAACCTGGAATAACGTCAAGATGTACGCCAATACTGATATCAATGACGCAACTCAGGTCACGAGAAACCTCACCCCTCACTCATATTACATGAAAGCGGGTTACAAGATATTGCCGTGGGTGAGGTTCTTGATGGTATATGCTCACTATGACCAGGATTTCAGCAGTTTACCGAAGTCTGCTGCGGTAATTGGCGGCGGAGCGACTGCAGCGGCGAACAAACAATCTTTTGCCTATGAAACATACACTGAACTGTCGCCTATTTTGAACTTCTATGTAACTCCTGATTCCATTATTTACCTTCAGGTAATAAATGTAGAGAATTCCAGCATAAGCCTTTTGCCAAGCGCTGCTTACAGCACCGCCGAACTGAACTATAACCGGTTGGTAGTTGGCTGGAGAACAACTTTCTAAGAGATTGCAAAGGCGGGCGGCCGGGTAAAACCGGCCGCCTTCCAAACCAAAGAGGCATAAGATGAGGCTGACGGTAAAGTTACTCAACATAGCGTTCTTTTGCGCGGCTCTTCCGCTGTTCTCATCAACCGGTCCGGACGGTGAGCTGACCAAAAGGACGCGCTACCTGATGGACACCTATTGTTCCGTCCTGGCTCCTGTAAAAGGAGACATGAAGACAGCGGCGGCGCTTGATCTTGCCCTGGACAGAGTCGAGGAGCTTGACAAAAAGTTCAGCGCTTTCAGGCCCGGCGGACAGGTATATGAGTTTAATAAAAATGGTACTCCGATAACTGATCCGGAGACGCTTGAACTTGTAAAGAGATGCCTTGATATGAATGTAAAAAGCGGGGGAGCCTTTGATATCACCGTCACTCCTCTTGTAAGGCTCTGGGGTTTCTACGGAGAACTTCCCAAAAAGCCGAAGATTCCCGGGAAGGAAGAGATTGCTGCCGCTATGAAACAAATTGGGCCGGGAAGCATCGAATTGAAAGACGGCAGGCTTATCAAACTGCGCGCTTCGGCGGAAATTGACCTGGGAGCCGGGGCAAAGGCGTATGCAGTAGGCGAAGCTATGAAAAGCCTGAAAGCGTCCGGCGTAAAGAGCGCGATGGTGGACCTTGGAGGCGACCTTTACGCAATAGGACTGTACAACGGTAAAGCATGGAAAGCAGGCATAAAAAAACCCCGCGGCGAGGGCGCTCTTGGAATAATCGGAATGACAGACCTTTCAATGTCGACTTCCGGAGATTACGAGCGATTTTACGAAATTGACGGGAAGCGTTACTGCCATATAATAGATCCGGTAAAAGGCGTTCCCGCTTCGGAACTCATTAGTGTTGCCATTATTACCCCTGATGCAACGATGGCCAACCTGCTTTCGACTTCGGTCTTCGTGCTTGGAAGGGATAAAGGGCTCAAGCTAATAGAGAAATATCCCGGGACTGAAGCTATTATAATACGCGCGAACGGAGAGATTACTCTCACTGAGGGGCTAAAAAAGCTATTTTCTCTAAAAGAGAAAGGAGGAAAGAAATGAAAAATAGAATGTTTGCACTTGCAATGGGAGTTGTATGTTTTCTTGCGTTAAGCGGCACCTGCCGCGCTGTTGAGCTTTTGACAAGCGACCAGGCTGTCAAGGAAATGTTTCCTGATGCCGACAAGGTTGACACCGTGAAGAAAACTCTCGATGCCAAACAGCTTGCCGCAATAAAGGAGAAACTTGGAGGCACGCTTGTTTACAAAGGTTCTGGAAAAGGCAACACCTGGAAACCTGAAACGGAATATACTGTTTACTATGGGGTTAAGGGCGGAGAAAAGACCGGCGTGGCTATAATGGAAGAGGAACCGGGCAAGTGGGGACCGGTAAAATATATAGTTCTTCTTGACCCCAAGACTGCCAAAGTAAAAAACATGGCTGTTATGTCCCTCTCGGAAAAACGCGGGCGCCCTATCTCAACAAAAAACTTCCTTTCCCAGTTCACGGGTAAAGGGGAAGGCGTGTCAATAGGCAAAGGCGTCACCGGTGTTTCCGGCGCCACAATTTCCTCGGAATGCACCTGTTTTACGGTAAACAAGGTCATAGCTATCTACCAGGAGCTGTCAAAGTAGTTTCCCCATGGAACTCAGAGACGCATTTCCGCTAAATATCCCTGCCGGTAACGAGGTCGGTGAACGGAACAAGTGGTTCATCGACCTCCGCTGGCTTGCCGTAATCGGCGTGGCAGGTGTAGTGACCTCAGCCGCGGTAATATTCAAAATAACGCTGCCGCTTGGCTACTTATACACCGGAGCAGCGCTGCTTGCAGGATACAACGCAGGCTTTCTGTTTTACTGGAAACGTCTCGCTTCAAGTCCTAAAGAAGACAATGGAGGGCATAACCTGTTCGCGAATGTGCAGGTCGCCATGGACCTGCTTATACTGACCTACTTTCTGCATTTCGGCGGGAGCATTGAAAATCCATTTGTTTACTATTTCATATTTCACATGGTCATCGCGGGTATTCTGCTTTCCAACAGGGCAGCCTACGCTCACGGCGCTTTTGCCGTGTTTTTGATAGGGTCAACTTCTTTCCTTGAATACGCCGGCGTTATTCCCCATTACCATGTGGCAGGATTCCCTGACTCTGAGATGATCTACAACTTCAAATACCTCATAGGATCTCTCGGAGTACTTTCTTCAACGCTCTTCATTACCATATTTATGGCGGCCACCGTCGTCAACAAACTGAGAGACCGTGAAGAAAAACTTGACGCGGCGAACAAATTGCTTGCGGAGCAGGACAGCCTCAAGTCGCAGTACGTGCTGACGGTTTCCCATGACCTCAAGTCCTCGGTATCAACTATCCAAAGCTGCCTTAAGGTTGTGCTGAAAGGTCTGACCGGCAGTATTGGGCCTAAATCTGCGGAAATGTTATCCAGAGCGGAGCGCCGCAGCATTTACATGCTTGACTTCATAAGCGACCTGTTAAATCTTTCAAGCATAAGAGCCGACAGGAACCTGCGAAAAAGTCAAGTATCCATCTCTATGATTGCTGAACGCATGGTTGACAATTTTGGGCAGCGTTTCACAGCCAAAAAAATCAAGTTTGAGTTTAACGATCTGCTCGAAGAAGCAATTATTTTAGCGAATGAGGACTCAATTGAAAGGGTCTTCGTAAACCTTCTGGAAAACGCAGTAAGATATACGCCTTCAGGCGGAAAAATAAGCATGGAATTAAAGAACAAAGACGGTAATATAGAGGTAGCAGTAAAAGACACCGGTATAGGAATCGCTGAAGAAGACCAGAAATCACTCTTTAAGGATTTTTACAGGGCAGAGAATGCCCGTATGATTGAGAAAGACGGTACCGGCCTGGGCCTATCTATTGTAAAACAGATACTTGATTCTCATGAAGGGAAAATATGGCTTGAAAGCAGGCTTGGTCAGGGCAGCAGGTTCATATTTACGCTGCCTGCCGCAACCGGGTATCCGGGGGAGGTTTAAAGCTATGAAGGAAATTAAGACAGTTTTGCTCGCTGACGATGATATTGACCTTGTAGAGACCATGAAGATAGTCCTCGAGGCCGAAGGATTCTCCACTATAACCGCTTACGATACTGCCGCGGCCTTCACTAAGCTTAAGACAGAAAAACCTGATCTAATGGTACTTGATGTTATGTTCGGCCCCGGAGGCAAAACCAACGGACTTGAACTCGTATCTAAGATTCGCCAGGATGCTGCAGTTTCCGGAACTCTCATACTGATGATAACTTCGGTAAACCTAAAACTGCCCGTATTTGACAGCCTGCCGGATATGGACGGAATGCCGGTGCCGGCTGAAACAGGCAGAGGGAAAGAGAACGCCGCGGACGAACTCTTTACCCTTGATGTGCCGACTTACCTTCCTGTCGACGGGTTCATCAACAAACCCGCGCAGCCCGAAGAGCTGGTCGCCAAGGTCAGGGCCCTGCTAGAAAAGAAAGTGAGCAAGTGGGCCGGCTGGAAAAAAAAGTAGTTTTAACGCGGTAAATATGGTAATTTATTGAATCCGAACGGAGGGTTTATGTCTTTGTACTTTATGCTTGTCGGGCTGCATGTCTTCGGCTTAGATGTAGGTATAGGAACTTGCACCGTGACCTATGTGCTCGGGGCCTATGGAATGTTTAACCCGAAAATAATGCCCAAGGCAGTAGCTGTCTTTAAAATACTCTCCTTGCTCATCTGGGCCGGACTTTTCCTGTTGATAACCTCGGGCGTCGCGCTTTACTTTACGTCTGCGGCGACTTACGGCGACGCGATTAAATCAAAACTCTTTCTCATGAAAATGATTTTTGTCGGACTGCTGACCCTAAACGGACTCTTCTTGAATGTAATAGTAAACCCGATGATGGACAAAGCAGTTGCACTTCCAAACTTTGAAAAAACTCCTGAGTACCGAAAAGCGCTAATCTTCGGCGCAATTGGAGCCGGAATATCCGCGACCTGCTGGTACGGAGCTTTTTCACTTGGCCTCTATATATTCAGACTAATGGTGTAGAATCCGGCTTTCAGGTTGACACCTGCTCTAAATTCTGTTAAAAACAGCACATCCATGACGAAACCATTCCGCGGTTTATTTTTTTCCATATTCCTCGCCCTCCCGTTGTACGCCAGCCCTGAACCTGTAACACTTAATATGTGGGATGTCCCTGAAGCCTGGAATATTCAAGGCAGAGTTGTCTTCGATGCTTTCGTAAAACTACATCCTGAAATCAATATCGTCAGAACAAGAGGCATCTCCGTTACCGGAAACGCTGCCGAGTCAGGCTTTATGATGGCGATGGCCGCGGGAACGGCGCCGGACATATTCGAAGTGAGCTTCCGGGGGCTAAAGCTCTATATGGATCAGGGCTTCCTTTGCCCTCTTAATGAGTATTACGAGAAGGACAAAAACCTCTTCGCACCTTTCATGCTGGATAAATTCAAACCAATATATTATGACAGGCGCGGGGGAGATATCTATGGAGTACCCGTAAGTTTCAGCGAAGCCTTTGGATTGTATTACAGGAAAGATCTTTTCAAGAAAGCGGGGCTGGATCCAGAAAAACCGCCCAGAAACTGGGATGAACTTTATGAATATGCTCAAAAACTCACAGATGACAGCGTGGGCCAGTATGGTCTGGGACTTGGCCTCGGAATCTGGGGCGGCTGGCTCTTGCCAAATTTTGTATGGCAGGCGGGCGGAGAGATGGCCCGGGAATATAAAGAGTGTCCTCTTTGCAAAGAAATCAACAAACAACTTGATGGGAAGTACGACGGCGGCTGGGCAATATACCCTGATAAATGCATAAAGTGCAGCTCTGATATCTCAAAAGTTGACAAATATGTTTGGAGAGTAACGTTCAACGAGAAACCCGGAATTGAAGCGCTGGAATTTCTTAAAAAGTTCAGGTATGGCAAGTATACGCGCCAAGGTAAAAGCTATCAGGGTTGCGCGAAAGTCCTTGTTGATTATGACTATGCGATGAAGGAATTCCTTAAAGGAAGCGTCGCCATGATTTTCAGCTACGCCAACGGAGATATGATTGCCGCCAATTCAGGATTCTCTCCTTCGGAAGTAGGAATAGCGACCCTGCCTGCCGGCCCTACCGGGATTGAAGCAAATAACATGCAGACCATTACCTGGTGCATAAACTCTCAAATCAAAGATAAGAAAAAAAGAGACGCCGCCTGGGAATACATTAAATTCCAGGCGTCAGAAGAAGCCGCAAGACTCAGAATCAAATCTATCGTTGAATCGGGGCAGGCCCAATATGCCAACCCCGAGCTGCTTAAGAAATTCGGTTATGAAGAATACTGTGAGCAAATACCCGCCTCATGGGTGCGTTCATATAAGAGGCAGATACAAAACGCGCGTCCGGAGCCTTACGCTACGGGTTATAAATCAGTTGCTACGGTGGTACTCCCGCTGGCGGTGGACAAAGCCCTAACGGAAGAAGACAGCAACATCCCTTCCGAGCTGGACAAGGTTGTAGAAAAATCAAACAAGGTTCTGCTCGGCGTAAAAGACCCGGTTGAAATGAATAAGAAGCGCGCCTGGGCCAACGGTATTTTCTTTGTACTGGTCGCGCTTCTCATTTGGCTTATGATAATCGCGGGTAAAAATCTCGTGGGAATATTCGCTTCTGACCGGCAAAGAAATATTCATGAAGGACCGGAAGGCCTTAAAGGAAAACACAGAACCACGGCTCTTGCCTGGCTGTTTATGCTGCCCGCCTTGCTTTCAGTCGCAGTCTGGCAATATTATCCGCTTCTGAATGGCGTCAGGTTGGCCTTCCTTGATTACAAAATAGTAGGCTCCAGCACTTTTATTTGGCTTGACAATTTCATCGATGTATTTTCGTCTCCGCTTTTCTGGAAATCCATCACGAATACTCTCATTTTTGTTTCACTCACGCTGGGACTTGGTTTTTTCCTTCCGATAATAGTAGCGCTCGTACTTTCAGAGATACCGAAAGGCAAGGTCTTCTTTCGGACGCTTTTCTACACGCCCGCGCTCACAACTTCGCTTGTGCTGCTTATCCTCTGGATGAGTTTTTATGATCCGGCGCCTACGGGATTATTAAATATTGTAGTAGGTTTTTTTGGTATCGGCGCGCAAAAATGGCTTCAGGATGCTCAGCATCCGATAGTCCCTATGCTCTGCGTTATAATACCGAACATCTGGGCAGGCGCAGGTCCGGGCAGCATCATTTACCTTGCGGCCCTTCAGGGTATTCCGGATGACCTTTATGAAGCGGCTGATGTTGACGGGGCCTCAGCCTGGCAGAAAATAAAATTTGTAACTTTGCCGCAGCTCCGGCCGCTGATAATTATAAACTTCGTTGGGGCGTTCATCGGCGCTTTCCAGGGAATGGGAAATATCCTGGTAATGACGGGCGGCGGTCCGAGCCACGCGACTCACGTGTTGGGACTCGAGATTTGGATGGATGCGTTCCTCTTTCTCCGTTTCGGTTATGCAACAGCAATAGCGTGGATTATGGGAATGATGCTCATTGGCTTCACAATTTACCAACTGAGAATCCTGAAAAGAGTTACATTTAAAGTCGCAAGATAATTTGGATGCTCAGAAGCTCGGATAGTCGGATGATTAGACGCGTGTTATGATGCCTGAGAACTGAGAGAGGGGGATAGAATGCCTATAATAGCAATGGTTGGAAGGAAGAGCCTGAAGAGCAAGCTGTTCTTTGCTCTACTTTATCTTTTCTGCGTCCTCGGCTCCGTTATTTTTACCTATCCTTTTCTGCTTATGCTCTCAAGTTCCACGACAAACTCCGTAGATTATCAAGACTTCAAGCTGGTGCCAAGGTTCTATTTTGACGATGATGCTCTCTACCGCAAGTACCTTAACCTGAAGTATACAGACAGGTACCGCGGCGGAGAGAAGAACATCCTGCCTCTTAACAGCCTGTATAAGACGGACTACCCGGCATACAAGGATATAACTCCGATTTACCCTGAGGTTTCAGGAGAAGGGGTCAAGGCGCGTCTTACAGACTATGAACATTTCCTCTCACAATTAGCTCCTGAGTACTGGACGCGCGGCTTAAATTATTACCTTCTGAAGGACTACAGGTCTGAAGAAAAGATGCGCTTCAAAGATATTGAACATTTATAATGGCTATGCCGAAACTCTCTCAAGTTTTGAATTCCTGCTATTCCCAGTTGACGAGCCGCTTACCAGGTCCTGGAAACCAGATCAGGAAAGCGCAAAATGGAATAATTACCTGAAGTTTAAGGCAAAACTTCCTCCAAGCCATCGCATTCCCGCCTTGCTTGAAAAAAGATACACAGAATATCTCAAGTTGAGTTTATATCTGGAGATCGGAAAACTTAACGCCGAGTGGGGAACAACGTATAAGACCTTTGATGAGATAAGCCTGCGAGAAACCCTGCCGGTTAATCCGAAAGAAGCAGAGTGCTGGACTAACTATGTCAGGAGCAAGATACCGTACCGCTATATAAAGCTTTCAGGAAAGGGGGGTGAATATGCCTCCTACTTGAAGAACAAGTATGGCAATTTTGACCGCTTGAACCGTTATTACAAAACCGCTTATTCCGGGTTTAACGAGATCAAACTTCCATTTTTCGAACCGGCAGGCGACGGGCAGCTAAAACTTGACTGGAGAAATTACTGTGACACGGCCGCGCCGGTCGACTCGATTCATATCTTCGACTCGTCACATAAATACGCAGAATTTCTTGGCTCCTTGTACGGTCAAACGGGCCCAATGAACAGAGCCTACGGAAGCAACTATATTTCTTTCTCGGACGTTCCAATGCCGCTGAAAGAGGAGGACCGCTCATATTTTCTCTCGCATAAAGCAGGTCTCAGGTTTGGATTCATCATTAACAACTACTCTGATGTTCTAAGTTATATGCTTCTGAATGGACGGGCAAGCGTAAATACTGTAATCCTTGTGCTTGCTATGCTGCTGACAAGCCTCACCGTGAACCCTTTATGCGCCTACGCTCTCTCAAGATATAATCTGACTTACGCTTACAGGATTCTACTGTTCCTTTTGGCAACTATGGCTTTCCCTGCGGAAGTCGGAATGATACCGGGATTTTTACTTTTAAAACAACTTGGCTTTCTTAACACTTTCTGGGCGCTCATTCTCCCCGGCATGGCGAGCGGCTACAATATTTTCATACTAAAAGGCTTCTTTGACAGTTTACCTAAGGACCTCTATGAATCCGCCGACCTTGACGGCGCAAGCGAAGCTCAAATGTTTTGGCACATCACGCTGCCTCTCAGCAAGCCCGTTTTCGCGGTTATAGCTCTCTGGACCTTTGTCTCGACTTACGGCGGCTTTATGTGGGCATTCATAATATGTCAGGACCCTAAGATGTGGACAATTATGGTCTCTCTGTATCAGTTTCAGCAGTCAAGCGGCGCTAACGGCCAGCATCTTGTCATGGCGGCGCTTACATTCGCGGCCTTGCCAGTCCTTCTCGTCTTCATTTTCGCCCAAAGAATAATTATGCAGGGTATTATCCTGCCGGTTGAGAAATAGGAAGAATCAAATTGGAATTGCTAAAACCCGCCATTTTTGCTAAAATAACATGCTTGGCTGATGTAGCTCAGCTGGTAGAGCAACTGATTCGTAATCAGTAGGTCACCGGTTCAATCCCGGTCATCAGCTCCATTAAAGACAATTGCTGATTGCTAATTACTAATTACTGATTAAGGAAATCAGCAATAAGCAATAAGAAATCAGCAATTGTTGTCATTGAGGCTAATGAATGAAAAGGTCAATTCTTTTTATAGCCGCGGCAGTACTTCTATTTAGCATTTCCGCGAAACCGGCTGAGGGTTCTCCTGCCCGGGGCCTTGAAAACCGTAAAGAATGGTTTAATATTAATCTCAAGAATTCCAAAGTAGGATACACTTTTACTGCCTATGAGCCCGCTGAATACGGCGGCCGTGAATGTCTGAAATTCTCAACCTATATGAAGTTCGGTCTCCTAAGGATGGGTTCTCCTGTTGAGATGGAGGCTGAAGGAACCGCCTTCATTACCTCGGAACTTGTTCCGCTTTACTTTAAGTTTACCGAACGCCAGGCAGCCAAAGAAAAAACCGTAGAGGGAGTGCTTAACAAAGATAACCTTTCCCTGACTATAAATGTAGCCGGTCAGGAAACTCACAAGGATATTGTTTATGAGGAAAACGCCATTTTTGCTGACGCCGGAGATTTCTTCGCTCGGCGCAAGGGCCTGAGGGACGGCGAAAAGTTTACGGTAAGGGTTTTTAATCCGGACTCTCTCACTTTCGAAGACCTAAAGTGCTCTGTTTATTTTGATAAAGAAAACAAAGGCGGCTTTGTGCTTCATACCGAAGTGCTCGGCGTTGACACGGTGCACTATCTGGATAAAGACGGGAATACGATCCGTTCAACCGTGCCGGCCCTCGGAGCCGAGATGGTAAAGACCGGAGAGAAAGACGCGCTTGCTTTTGCACCTTCGGAACTTGATATTATGAAAGAAACTTGTGTTGCCTCAAACATCAGTATAAAGAATACTTCGATGGTGACTGCATTGGAAGCCCGGATGAGTTTCAAAAACGCAGTTCCGGAACGGTTAAAAAGCAATCTCCCTGCAGGAGCTGAACTTTCAGCGGACGGAAGGAGCATTCTTTTTAAGAACAAGCGGGACAACTTTCCGGAAGCAGCCGCGCTTCCGTTGCCGGTCAGAGCAAAAGAGCTAACACGCTATCTGATACCAAGCACCTACGAACAATCTGCCGACAGCCGTATAATAGCCGCGGCAGTAGATGCGGCGGGAGACGAGAAGAACTCCTACCGCGCGGCAAAAAAGATAATTTATTGGGTCAATCACTACTTGAATAAAAAGAATTTCAACACCGGTTTTGCTTCTGCCTTAGAAGCGCTCACCGGCAGGCAGGGCGACTGCAAGGACCACTCGGTTCTCGCCATAGCGATGCTAAGGGCTGCGGGCATTCCCGCGAGGGCAAGCGCAGGGCTTTTCCCTCTTGGTTCGAAATTCTATTATCATATGTGGGTAGAGGCCTATGTCGGCCAATGGGTCGCTCTGGACCCTACTTTTGACGAAGCTCCGGCTGACGCTGCGCACATCAAATTGAATGACGGGGTACTGGATGAAGCAGGAAGATACAATCTAATGTTGGACATTCTGCAGTACTTTGATAAGATAAGCATAGAAATATTAAAGCTCGAAGAAAAGGGGTAAATATGGCCAGGGAATACACAACAGTAATAGGGTTGGAAGTTCATGTGCAGTTAAAAACTGAGTCAAAGCTCTTCTGCGGCTGCTCAACCGGATTTGGCGCGGAACAGAATACTCACACCTGCCCTGTCTGCTTAGGATTGCCCGGCGTGCTTCCGGTCGCTAATCAAAAAGCAGTTGAACTTACGCTGCTAACGGCGCTGGCGCTGAACTGCGAAATTCAAAAATACAGCAAATTTGACAGAAAGAATTATTTCTATCCTGACCTGCCGAAAAACTACCAAACCTCGCAGTTTGACAAGCCTTTCTCAAAGAACGGCAGGCTTGAAATAACGGTGGACGGAGTGAAAAAGGTGATAGGCGTGACAAGGGCCCACCTGGAGGAAGATGCCGGCAAGTTGGTACATGTCGGCGCCGGAGGCCAGATTGGCTCCGCAGAAGAATCCCTGGTGGACTTAAACCGCACGGGTATTCCGCTTCTCGAGATAGTCTCAGAGCCGGATATGCGCTCTCCGCTTGAAGCTTATGAATATCTCTCAACGCTCAAGAGTTTGATCCAATACATCGGAGCTTCCGATTGCGATATGGAAAAGGGAACGCTGCGCTGCGACGCTAATGTTTCGCTGATGGAAAAAGGCGCGGATAAATTCGGAGAGAAGATAGAGATAAAGAACCTCAACTCGTTTAAGAATGTCCAGAAGGCGCTTGAATATGAGGTGGCGAGACAGACCCAGGCCCTAAATAGCGGGGAAAAACTCCGTCAGGAGACTCGCCTTTTTAACGCTGACCTCGGAGAAACTGTTCCGATGCGCTCAAAAGAAGAGGCGCACGATTACAGGTACTTTCCGGAACCGGACCTCGTGGCTTTTGAGTTCACCGACGCTATTATAGAAGAGATACGCGCTAAACTGGTTGAACTGCCCTCTGCCCGCACTTCCCGTTTTGCTTCACAGTACGGACTGCCGGAATATGACGCGGGGGTGCTTACGGCGGCAAAAGACACGGCCGACTATTTTGAAAGTTGCGTTAAGCTGCTCAACAAGCCCAAAGCCCTCAGCAACCTAATAATGACCGATTTGGGCGGGTTGCTGAACGAGAATAAAATGGAAATAAAACATTCCCCTGTGACACCCGAAAATCTCGTCAAACTGGTAAAACTTGTAGAGAGCGGAACCATTAGCGGCAAAATGGCAAAGACGGTATTTGCTGAGATGTTTTCCACCAAGGGTGACCCGGAAAGTATAGTTAAAAAGAATGGGCTTGTGCAGATCTCGGATGAAGGAGCCATAGCGCAGGTAGTAGAAAAGGTTTTGACGGATAACCCAAAAGCAGTCCAGGACTTTAAGAGCGGAAATGAGAGAGCATTAGGCAGTCTTGTAGGACAGGTAATGAAGGCGACCGGAGGCAAGGCAAACCCGGCTGTAGTGAACAAACTTCTAAAGGAGAAACTAATAAAATGAACCAGCCGGTGAGAGTAGGACAGAGAGTAACGCTTAAGATAGACGAACTTGCATATTCGCCGGACGGAATCGGCAGATTTGAAAATTTCATAGTTTTCGTTCCCTACTCAGCGCCGGGCGACGAGCTCGAAGTGCTGATAACGGAGGTCCGCAAGAACTTCTCGCGCGGAAAGATCGAAAAAATACTAAAACCCTCGCCTGACAGGATAGAGACGCCCTGCCCGGTTTTTGGGGAATGCGGCGGCTGTCACTGGCAGCACCTGAATTATCAAAAGCAGCTCGAGTATAAAGAAAAGATAGTAAGGAACGCTCTTAGGGCTTTCGAGGATGTTAAAATCGAGAAGACCATACCCGCGGACGAGCACTATTATTACCGAAACAAGAGCCAGTTCCCTGTGGATGTAAACGGCAAAAAAACCGGACTTTACGCGTTAAAAAGCCACTATGTGGTTGATGTTGAGACCTGCCCTCTCATTCTGCGGGAACTCAACGAGATTTACTCATTTATCAGAAAATACCTCATTGCGAATGCCTTTCCAATCACAAATCTCCGCCATATTGTTGTCCGGGGCAGCGAAACGAAGAAGGCTTCTTCGGTGGTCCTTGTGTTGCGTGACGGCAGCCTGGATGAAGCGACAAAACTGGCAAATCTGCTGCGGGAGGAATTCAAGGCTATCTCCGTTCTCTTTAATATTAATAACACGGACACAAATATAATAATGGGAATGCAGACCATAATGATGTTCGGAGACGGCACTCTTGTCGAAGAATGGCCGGACATTAAATACAGCGTTTCTCCGACATCCTTCTTCCAGACTAATACCTCTCAAATGCGGAAGATGTACGACCTTGTCAGCAGTCTTGTAAGTGAAGACTTGACTGCGGAAGCTTGCGATCTCTACTGCGGCGCAGGAACCATCTCGCTGCTCATAGCGAAGAAGTTCAGGAAAGTCATAGGCATAGACGAAGTGAAACCCGCAATAGCCGATGCTAAGCTAAATGCCGAGTTAAACAAGATTGAAAACTGTGAGTTCTTGAACGGCAGAGTTGAGGATATTACGGCTAATTCCCTGAAAACCGGATATAAACCTAAGGTCGTGATTCTTGACCCGCCGAGAAAAGGTTGCGAGAAGAGCGTACTGTTAAACATCGGGAAACTTGGAGCTGAGGAAGTTGTCTATGTTTCCTGTGATGTGATGACGCTGGCAAGAGACCTGCTCGAGTTGAAGGCGGCCGGCTATAAGCCGATCTTTATACAGCCGCTAGATATGTTCCCCAACACTTTCCACGTTGAGGTAATTGTTAAGTTGATCCGCGACGAAAGTTTTATCGCTCCGGAACCTGCACCAAAAGTAGAAGTTGAAGTATCTACGGTGGCTATTCATGAAAGCGCTCCGCGTTCTTTACCCCGTGAAACAAAAATAGCACCGGTCCGCAGCAGGGAAAGTAAACCGCGCCCTTTAGCCGCGGCTGCCAAGACGGAACAAGTCCGCGAAAAAACCGCCTTTGTGAAGCAGGAAAGGCAGCATGATTCCGCGCCTGCAGAAGCGCGCCCTGTAAAAAAACACCTAAGACCTGAGCGTGATAAGGGGAGAAACCGAAAGAAGTTTTCTCCTGTAAGAAAGAGCGAGGGCTACCGCAAACAGGAACACGTCCCCTTTCAGGGCACTACGCAGAGACAGAGAAAGTATTTATCCTCGGCAGACACTACGGGAGCGGCAGTAGTAGTTGCGGCGCGTCCAGAAAAGAAAGCTTACAGGCCTGACCGTGGAAGCCCTGCCTCACGGGAAAGAACTCCTTATGGAGGGCGCAGCAAAGGCTACAAGGGAAAATCCAAAGCGGGTGACAGGAAAGGGAAGAAATTCGGCGGGCCGTCGAAATCACGCTACAAGGGCGGCAGCAGCGGTCCAAGTAAAGGAAGAAGAGATGGCCGGCGATAAAAAACTCTTAGCTACAGCGGTCAGAGCCGTAAAGGAAGCCGGACGCATACACCTGAAATATTTCAGGAGACTCAAAAGTTACGGTTTCAAGGAATATGTCACAAATATCGTGACAAAAGCCGATCTTGAGTCCGAAAAGGCTATAAAGGATATTATCCGCAAAACTTATCCTTCACACGGCTTCCTCGCCGAAGAGTCCGGGGAAGAAAACTCCACAGGAGAATACCGCTGGATAATAGACCCGCTGGACGGCACGGTTAACTATGCCCATGGCTTTCCTCTTTTTTGTTCGTCGGTTGCCGTACAGAAAAAAGGCGTCACACTGGCAGGCGCTGTCTTCGCCGCCTATATAGGTGAACTCTATACTGCAAGGAAAGGCAAAGGCGCTTTCCTCAACGGAAAACGGCTTAGGGTCTCCGGAGAGAAAAGGTTAAATAAATCACTGACAGGAACCGGCTTTCCGTATTCAATATACTTTGAACAGGGAAATCAATTCGAGCGGTTTAGAAATATTGCTACCACCGGCCCTGTGAGGCGCGGAGGAGCAGCGGCTCTTGACCTCTGCTATGTTGCCTCCGGGGTTTTTGAAGGTTTTTTCGAACAAGGGCTAAAACCCTGGGATACTGCGGCTGCAGCTCTTTTGGTTGAAGAGGCCGGCGGTAAATTAACAAATTATTCAGGCGGTAAGTTTGATATCTTCGGGAACGAAACTCTGGCATCAAACGGCAGAATACATAATCAACTTTCAAAATTACTTGCGAAGTAAGCCCCGGAATGCAATGCAGAAAACCGGAGGCGGCTCTTTAGCGGGAGAGTCACTTGGCTGACAATGATATTCTCGTAGAAAGGAGAGCCTATCCGAGATGGACCATTGATCTTGAATTAACCTTCAAGCAGGTTAAGAGCGATAACTCAAGAGCACTCTCGCAAATACTGGCAAAAAGCTTCAAAGCTGTCACAGTGAATATTTCCGGGGGCGGAACACTGTTGCTAACTGACCATACGCTCGTCCCGGGAGAACGGCTGGATATAAATTTGCGCTTGCAAAGCTCTGAAAACGCTGTTAAAATTCTTGCCGAAGTTGCCAGGGTTGAGGCCGGTAAAGCAGCACTCAAATTTCTGAAGATTTCAACTGAAAGCGACGAACTTTTGCAGGGCATGATCCGCCAGAAAATGAGGTTCTCGGCAAGGACAAAAATGACCCAACAGGAAGCCCTTGCGCTTGCTCAGAAAGAGTTTTTTTTAAGGATGTTAGATGAAGAGCTTACTTCTCGAAATATGTGATTAAATCGGAATGCTAATTTGGAGGAAAAGATGAAGAATTACAAAATAGTCTTTGTTGGAGCAAGTTACCTGTTTTGCCACAGAGTCTTCAAAGACCTGGTCAAGATTGAAGAATTAAGAAACTCAACGGTAGTGCTTTTTGACATAAATCCCGAGCCTATAAAATACATCTCGGCGGTCTGCAAAATAATGAACGAAATCTCCGGGACTAACATAAAAGTTGAAGGTACGACGGACAGAAAGAAAGCGCTGGCAGGCGCTGATTACGTTATGCTTTGTATAAATGTCGGCGGTGAACGGGCCGATATGGAGGCAGGGAAGATCTGCCGCAAATATCGGATCAGCAATACAGTCGGAGACACTATGGGGCCCTCCGCGCTGGTCAGGTCTTTGAGAAACATAGAAGCGCTGATGGTAATTGTTAAGGACATGGAAAAGCTCTGCCCCGAAGCCTGGCTCATCAACTTCACAAACCCCATGAGCCAGCTGACCTCCGTGGTTCAACGGTACAGCAAGATTAAATGCGTCGGTTTATGCCATGCCATAGGCGGCGTTGAAGAGATGGTGTGCAAGATTTACGGCGCCGAGAAAAAAGAAATTAATGTTTTTGCCGCCGGAACAAATCATTTCACCTGGGTCAAAGAAATATGGGTCAAAGGGGAGAACAAGACCGCCTCCTGGTACGGGGACTTCTGCAAATACATTACTAAACCAAAAGCAGTAAAGAAGAAGAGCAAAGACTGGCTGGAGCAGGAACGCCTTCATGAGAAATGGGATATAACGGCAAAACTCTTTAAATGGTACGGGATGATGCCGGTAGCGGGAGATAATCACATTGTGGAATTTTTCCCGCATTTCCTTGACCCTAACTCAAAGAACGGCAATGACTTCGGCCTCAAGAAGAGGGATTTCAATAAAGCTATCAAAGGTAAACTTAATTCAAAGGAACTTTTAAAGAAATGGATTTCAAGAGTTGAAGATCCCTGGGATATGGACAAACCTTCCGGAGAGGAAGCACATAACATCATGATGTCCATCATCAGGAACAAAGGAGATATAAATCCCGCTGTAAACATCCTAAATAACGGAAGCGTAAGTAATCTGCCTGACGACTATTGCCTTGAAATACCTGCGGTTTTTGGCCAGTTTGGCTACAAAGCGCTTTCACTGGGCGCTTTAAGCAGACCGGTGGCAGAAGTTGTCGGAAGGATGGGAGCAATCCACAAACTTACCGCTGATTCGGCAATGACGGGAGACCGAAAACTTGCCATGCAAGCTTTAATGCTGGATCCGCTCCTTAAGGATTTTAAAAACGCGGAAGTCCTTTTGGAAGAAATGCTGACAAAACAAAAACAATATTTACCGAGATTCTTTAAAAATTAATGCAGACAACTCCAAAGAAAACAAAGAGAGGAACCGCTATACTGGGCGCTGTGGGAATAATTACCGGACTTGCCATAGCTGCAGGACTGGGCCTTTCCTCCTCAGGAAAGACTGCGTCCGGCGCGCGCCAGGCAGAGAGCCTGCAGGAGTCTTTTGTTTCAGTTTCAGAAAGCCTGGCACCGAGCGTCGTAAACATCAGCACGGAACAGGTTCTTAAATACCGCTACAACGGCTACAATTTCAACGACCTTTTTGACCGTTTCTTTAATTTAGATGAAGAAGCCCGTCCGCGCGAACGGCAGTTTAAGCGCACAGGTCTCGGCACGGGTCTTATTGTCTCCGAGGACGGCTACATTCTTACTAATTTTCACGTTATAAAAGAGATGACAAAGATCACAGTCATATTCTCAGACAAAAGCAGTTATGCCGGAAAGGTGACGGGAACGGATAAAGCCAGGGACCTCGCATTGATAAAGATAGAGCCCGGGAAAAAACTTATCAAGGCCGTTCTGGGGGATTCTTCAAAGGTAAGAGTGGGTCAATGGGCAGTTGCGGTCGGCAATCCTTTCGGCTATGATCACACGGTAACAGCCGGTATTGTCAGCGCAACCGGGCGCGTTTTCGAAGACAGCGATGCAACCGGAGTGAGAAGACTCCCAAACCTGATACAGACAGATGCGGCAATTAACCCAGGCAATTCAGGCGGACCTCTTTCTAATATAAACGGAGAGGTAATCGGTATAAATGTGGCGATAGTTTCTACTTCAGGTTCCTACGCCGGGATAGGTTTTGCTATACCCATAAATGACGCCAAAGAAGCAATCGCAGGAATGATGAAGAACGGCCCTGCAAAAAGCTATTCCGCGTGGCTTGGTTTGAAACTCCAGGAACTAACAGGCGGTTTAAAAAAGAAATTTGCTGTTGAGAACGGTGCGCTTGTCAGTTTCGTTGAAGCCGGCAGCCCGGCAGCTCAAGCGGGGTTCGCCGCCGGAGACATAGTAGCAGAGGCTGACGGAATAAAGATAACAGGCACGGATCAGTTCTCGTCACTGATGAATATTAAGTTGCCGGGTCAAACAATGCGTTTCGCTGTAATCAGGAACGGCTCTGCCTTAATCGCAACACTTAAGTTAGGACAAGTGTCAGGTAAAGAGAAAGTTTTAAGCGGGGCCAATTACCTCGGGATGTATGTTTCAGACCTAACACCGGGAATGGTTGCAAAATATGACATCTCGGAACACGCCGGCGCTGTGATAATTGCAATAGACAGGAACAGCAAAGCAATGTCTGGCGGACTAAATGAAGGAGACCTGATAGTTGAGATAGACAAGCAACCGGTCAGAAATACCGAGGATTTCAATAAAATCACCTCAAAAGCAAGCCTGGATAACGGCGTTTTGATTGTTATCACTCGCTCAGGAAAATCCATGTATACCGTGCTTTACAGATAATCCCTTCAAACGCAAGTGCTTATTGACAAGTATACCTGCCTTTGATATTATGTAAACGCAGAAAAGTTAATTAAAACAAGGCTTTTCTGAGTATCCGGTCCCTTCAAAAACGACAGCGGCGCTAAAACGAGGCCGCATCGAATAACTAGAGGAATTATGAAGAAAAAGAATGAATTATTTGGCATAATCTGGTTTGCCGCGGGTCTTTTTCTTTTTATTGCTCTTATTCCGCTCAACATTCTTGGAGTTTTCGGTAAATACCTGAGTTCTGCTTTCTACCTGCTTTTCGGTTATATTTCCCTCCTATTTCCGTTACTCTTCGGTGTCATTGGATTCTATAGCTTCACGGGAAAGGAAATTGAAAAACGCCAACTAAAGGGAGCCGGTGTTTTCGCTATAATGACCGGCCTCTGCGTCTTCCAGAATCTTCTCGGCTTAGATAAGATAATGAATGTGAATTATATCAGCGCTCTTTCTGATAATGACCAGTTCGGATTATTACTGGGAAAGTTCCTGACACAATACACAGGACTCTTTGGGGCTTCTTTCATAGCGTTTCTCGCGCTGGTATTCGGCGTCTATCTGCTTGAGTTTGACGGACATGCGAAAGGGCTGATAACCCGCTGCTTTGCCTGGATCATGAGCCTCTTTAAGAACAGCGCTTCTGCTGATACTTCGCCCAAGGTGAAGCCGGCTGATAAACCTGTGAAAAGCGACATAATTATTCCCAAAATACCCGATGCGCCTGCCTCAAAAGAAGAAAAACCTCAAAAAGAGTCAAAACCTGAGAAGAGGAAGGAAGCGGTCAAAAAAAGTACCGGAGAGTCTGTAACTTATGAGCTGCCACAGATTGAACTGCTTTCCGAGAGACCGGCTCAGGTATCTACTGCCGAAGACATAAAGTTATACTCCGAAATTATTGAAAAGACTCTTGCCACCTTTGACATAAAAGTAAGAGTCATAAACGCAGTTTCCGGCCCTGTTATCACAAGGTTTGAATTAAAACCTGATGCCGGGACTAAAGTAAGCAAAATCTCCGCCCTGCAAAATGATCTGGCCTTGAACTTGAAAGCCACCAGGATACGGATCATCGCGCCGCTTCCCGGGGTTGGCGCTGTGGGCATAGAAGTCCCAAACAAGAAACCGGTAAATGTCAGCTTGCGCGAGATGCTTGAAGACACCCAGTTCACGGGCTCTGAAGGTAAGATGCCGGTAGTTATCGGAAAAACCGTTGACGGCAAAGCTGTTATTGCAGACCTTGCCGACATGCCGCATCTGCTCGTTGCCGGAGCAACAGGCTCGGGCAAGAGCGTCTGTCTAAACACCATCATTATGAGCTTGCTCTTCCGTTTCGATCCTTCGGAGCTCAAACTCCTGCTAATCGATCCTAAACGCGTTGAATTCAGTCTTTACCGTGATATCCCGCATCTTTATACTCCGATAATAACTGATACTAAAAAAGCGACACAGGCCCTAAAGGCCGTAAGTTTTGAGATGCATAACAGATACACAAAACTCTCGGAAATAGGCGCGCGCGACATATCTTCCTATAACGCTTCCGTGGAAGAGAGCATGAAAATGCCCTACATTGTTGTAATTATTGACGAACTGGCAGATTTAATGCTGCTTGAGGCAAGACAGGTTGAAGAGGTGATAACACGCTTGGCCCAGCTCTCGCGCGCGGTAGGCATTCATCTGGTCTTCGCCACACAGCGCCCTTCCGCGGACATAATCACGGGCGTAATTAAAGCCAACTTCCCCTCAAGGATTGCGCTCCAAGTCTTCTCGCAGATTGATTCACGGGTCATCCTAGATACCGGAGGGGCCGAGAACCTTCTTGGGAAAGGCGATATGCTCTTTTCACTCGCTTCTTTTCCGGAGCCGGAGAGGGTTCAATGCCCTTATGTCTCTTCCGCTGAAGTGAAAATTGTTATGGAGTTTTGGAAAGGGCAGGCTAAACCGGAATACTCGCAGATTGAGGCCGCTCCTTCGTCGACAGGCTTGGATGAAGCAGGAGACGAAGACGGACTGCTAAGAAACGCCTTGATCGTGGTCAAAGAAAGAAAAAGGGCTTCGGCTACTCTGCTCAAAGGAGCGTTGCATGTCAGCGACGGCAAGGCAGCAAACCTGATCAGCCTTATGGAAACAAACGGACTAATTGGTCCTGCGCAGGGTTCAAAAGCTCGCGACATCTATTATGATAAAATTGAAGAGATTCTAAAGAAAAATGCTCAAAAATAAGATCAAAATACTCCTCCCGTGTATTCTGCTCGGACTGCAGCTTTCCGCAATGACGGGAGATGAGGCCGTAAGTTATTTTGAAGCTTTTTTTGCGCAGAAAGTAACGGTTTTCAAGGCCGATATCGAGCAGGCAACATATTCGGACCTTTCAGATGTTTCTGTGATGAAAGGGCGCCTGACTCTTAAAAACCCTGATAAATTCTCAATTGAGTACGAGGAACCGGAAAAGCAGGTTGTGAAATGCGACGGCAAAGTTGTTTGGGTCTATGTGCCGTCAATGAATCAAGCGGTAACGCAAGAAGTAAAAAATGTCAAAAACCGCGACAATATTCTCTTCGGTTTTGGAAAATTTCTCGCTACGCTGCGGCGGGACTTCAGCAACAATCTAAACAAACTGCCGGGCAAAGAAAACCTGTTGGAGATTGAGTCGGTGCCCAAAGCAGCAGGCTGTGATTTCAGAAAAGTTGTTTTTCTTGTTGACCGGGAAGTTTGGCTGCCGGTTAAGATAACCGTCTACTACACTGAGACCAGTTTTGTTTATGTGAATTTCTTTAATCCAAAGACCAATACCGGAGCGGCGGACTCGCTATTTGAGTTCACTCCGCCCGAGGGCACTACTATAGTTGAGGCGCCGCTCAAATAGGCGCCCGTGAAAGGAGAGGCAATGGACGAGAAAGCGTTTGGAAGCAAAATAAAAGCGGAACGGGAATCAAAAGGCTGGGCACTTGAAAAAATCTCCGATGAACTGCGCATACCCGTTAAATTTCTTGAGGGAATAGAGCGGAACGATTACAACGGTTTTCCGGGAATTACTTATGAAAAAGCTTTCCTCCGGACCTATTGCAAACACCTCGGATTAAATAGCGACGATTTTATAGCGCTCTTGAAAGAATTAAAAGGTGAGAAGAACATCCCCGCAGAAAAGCTGGAACAGGAGCTCACTCCTGAGACTACGCATCTGGCGTCCCGCAAAAAGCCTAAGTTCATAGTCCCCGACAAAGCTAAGTATGGAGCACTGGCAGTGCTTGCGCTTGTTCTATTAATCCTTTTTGTCGCAGGGATAAGGCAATGCGGCGGCGCGGCGGGCAGCGGAGCAGCAGGGACCTCGGTACCCGGCGGACCGAAACTGTTGCTTACCGCCGATGTTACCGACGATTGCTGGTTTGAAATTGTTACTGACAATGAGCCCGCGAACAAAATGATGTTGAAGGCCGGAGATAAAAGGGAATGGCAGGCGAATAATGAGTTTGTTCTCGTCATAGGGAAGAAGGATGCTTTAAAACTTGAGTTCAACGGTAAACCGGTAGAACTCGGTTCACACGATAAATATCCGATTAAGGACCTGACTTTAAAAAGGGAGGGCGCTAAAGATGCCAAATGAATTTTCTTATGATGTCGTGTCTTCAATAAACATGCAGGAAGCGGATAACGCGATTAACCAATCCCAAAAGGAACTCGCGAACCGTTTTGATTTCAAAGGCGCTCCGGCTGAAATAACCTTTGATAAGACAAAAAAGGAGATAGGCCTCATGGCGGCGGATGAGTTCAAGATTAAGAACCTCTGGGACATCGTAGAGTCCAAACTAATCAAAAGAGGCATCTCCGCGAAATCCATTGACGCCGGCAAAATTGAACCGTCAGGCAATATGACGGTGAGGCAAAAAATAACTTTAAAAGAAGGAATTCCGCAGGAAAAAGCTAAAGAGATTACAAAATACATACGCGATGCCAAGTTCAAAGTTAATGCCCAGATCCAGGGGGAACAGCTTCGCATAGTCAGCAAGAGCAAGGACGACCTGCAGGCCGTCATGGCGGCCCTGCGCGCCAAGGATTTCGGATTGTCACTGCAGTTCACCAATTTCAGGTAAAAGAGGCAGTTGTGGATTATAAAGACTACTACAAAATACTCGGCGTTGAAAAAAAGGCCGAGGAAAAGACAATTAAGGACGCTTACAGGAAACTTGCCAGAAAATTCCACCCGGACTTAAATCCCGGAAACAAGCGCGCCGAGGAAAAGTTCAAAGAGATCAACGAGGCCTACGAGGTCCTCTCTGACGCAGGAAAGCGCTCAAAGTATGATCAGCTCGGTTCCAACTGGGAGCAATATTCAGGGCAAAAGGGTGGGCAGCAGGGGGGGCGACCGCAATACTCCGGAGGGAATCAGGGTGATTTTGGCGGTTTCAAATTCGATGAAGACATGTTCGGCGGAGAAGGCGCGGAAGATTTCTCTGATTTCTTTAGAACATTTTTCGGCGGCAACTTAGGGAACGCCGCCGGAAAACAACAGCCTGGCGCGCGCGGCGGCAACCCGGATGTTGAAGCCAATATTGAACTGGACCTTAAAGAGGCCTTTCTTGGCGGCGAGAAAACTTTTCAATTATCGGCAAACGATGATTGCGATTCTTGCGGCGGGAACGGCAGGCTGGCACGAAACGCGGTTTGCCCTTCGTGCGGCGGCGCAGGCCGCTTGTCCAAGAGCAAAAGACTCACCGTAAATATTCCAGCCGGCGTAAAAGACGGTTCTAAAATAAGGATAGCCGGACAGGGTAATCCTTCCAGAAGAGGAGCCAAAGGAGATCTCTTCCTGGTCGTGAAGGTTAAGCCACACAGTTTTTTTGAAGTTAAAGAGGATAATCTACACTGCGAAATGCCGGTCGCGCTCTACGAACTTGCTCTCGGGGCCTCAATAGATATCCCGGTATTCAAGGGTAAGGTAACAATAAAAATACCCGCAAATACACAGAACGGTTCTATTTTCCGGCTCAAAGGACAGGGACTCGCGGGAAATGGCGGGGAAAGAGGAGATCTGCTTGTAAAAGTCAAGGCAGTTATTCCTAAAGCTCTTACCTTAAAAACTAAGGCCCTCTTTGAAGAGTTGCGAAAGGAAAACAAAGACGATCCGAGAGCCCACATCAGGTTATAGTATTAAGATTTATTTTGTGCTAACATTGCCCTTGTAATTAACGTCATAATAGCCGGGTAATCCGGGGAAAAGGAGAACAAATGGCAAAGATAAAGAAACCGAGGATTGCTTCAGATATTGATATTGCCCAGTCTATAAAGACCAAACCCATAATTGAAATCGCGGCAAAATGCGGAATCAAAAGGGATGAACTTGAACTTTACGGCGACGATAAAGCAAAAATAAAACTTGAGCTCCTTGACCGCCTTAAAACCAAGAAACTTGGCAAATACATCGATGTAACAGCAATAACTCCGACCCCTCTCGGTGAAGGCAAGACTGTCACTACCATCGGTCTTTCACTCGGCCTCGGCGCAATCGGCAAGAAAGTCATTACCTGCATCAGACAACCCTCTCTGGGCCCGGTGTTCGGTATAAAGGGCGGCGCGGCAGGCGGAGGCTATTCGCAGGTCCTTCCGATGGAGGATTTCAACCTGCACCTGACAGGAGATGTCCATGCAGTCACAATGGCTCACAACCTGTGCTCGGCATTCCTGGACAATCACCTGCAAAAAGGCAATAAACTTAACATTGAAATAAACAACATCCTATGGCGGAGGGTTATGGATATCTCCGACAGGTCTTTGCGCAATATAGTTGTGGGCCTCGGCGGAAAGGATGACGGCGTTTCCAGGCAGACCGGGTTTGACATCTCGGTCGCTTCCGAAGTGATGGCTATACTTGCCCTGACAACAAGCCTTAAAGATCTGCGCGCGCGCCTCGGCAGGATAGTGGTTGCATTTACAAAGGACGGCAAACCTGTAACTACCGAGGATCTCGGGGTAGCGGGTTCTATGACCGTACTTATGAAGGACGCGATAAAGCCGACGCTGCTGCAGACTACGGAACATACGGCTGCTTTCGTGCACGCCGGGCCTTTCGCCAACATAGCGCACGGAAATAATTCAATTATTGCGGACCAGATGGCGCTTAGGCTTGCGGATTACGTCGTCACCGAATCAGGCTTTGCCGCGGATATGGGAATGGAAAAGTTCATGAACATCAAATGCCGCTACTCCAAGCTTGTACCGAACTGCGTGGTTATGGTCTGTACCGTAAGGGCTCTTAAGATGCATTCCGGCAAGTATAACATAGTTCCGGGAAGACCTATTCCTGACGAGCTCCTAAGAGAGAACCTGCCGGCGCTTGCCGAAGGAATCTCTAACCTTGAAAAGCAGATTGAGAATGCGAAACTTTTCGGCGTGCCTGTTGTAGTCGCCATAAACAAGTTCAGCGACGACACTGAGAAGGAAATTGAGTTCATTAAACAGAAATCCCTGGAATTCGGCGCAGAAGCTGCATGTCTTTCGGAGGTTCACGCAAAAGGCGGTCAGGGCGGGAAGGAGCTGGCGGCGGCAGTGGTCGCAGCCTGCGAAAAGAAGAGCAATTTCAAATTCTTGTACCCTCTTGAGGTTTCAATAAAAGAAAAAATACGCACTATTGCCACAAAAATATATGGCGCCAGGGATGTATCTTTCACCTCTGCTGCTGAAGAAAAAATCCGTCTCTACACTCAGTTGGGCTGGGATAAACTTCCGATTTGCATGGCAAAGACGCACCTTTCGCTGTCGCACGACCCGGCGCTCAAAGGCAGGCCCAAAGATTTCATTCTGCCTGTGCGTGATATAAGAGCTTCTATCGGAGCCGGCTTTCTGTATCCGCTTTGCGGCGATATGCGCACGATGCCGGGGCTTCCTTCCGTGCCGGCAGGCGTTAAGATTGACATAGATAAGAACGGCAAAGTAGTTGGTTTGTTTTAAGCTGTATTACTAAGAGCCGCTTTCTAAACGGAAAGCGGCTCTTTTTTTATCCAAAACATTAAAACCAACAATTTAGCGTATTATATACCAAACACCTGTTCTTGAAAACTATCGAAAGTTTAAAGATAATATCTATGGAGGCTATATGATTATAAAAGACCTGAAAGAAGGCGCGAAAATATCCATTGGCGAGACTCTTAATCTCGAGGTAGGGTTTGTCCCTTTAAAGAAGAATGAAAAGAATAAACTCGGGTTGCACCCGGACGAAGAAGAGGCCTACATAATACTTTCGGGTGAGGCCCTGCTCTTACTCGGTGAGGAAGAACGGAAAGTTAAGAAGGGTCAGCTGGTTTATGTTCCGGCTAACACACTGCATCAGTTTACTTCTCTTACTGATGATTTTGAATATGTCTATGCAGCCACTTGGCCGGAAGAACTTAAAGGCAGAAAAGCTTAACCTGCAGAATTAACCGCCTTTCACGCAAGTATTTTAGCAATACCCGGCGTTGCAGAGCTTCTGTTGACTTGTGTCCGGGAAAGAGCGTAAAATTAGTTTCGGGCTGAATTACTTTTTTAGCCGTAACCCCTAAGGAGAACTTATGAGTGTATTTGACCTTGATGCCGTGAAGAATGTGCTCGCTGGCAACGAGAACGCGCGTCAGATACTTATGCGCTCCGAAAAGAAAACCATACTTGATATCAATATCTGGCTCGACAGCAAAACACTCATAGTCGCTGACGCCTATGTGGTTTATCATAACACTGCGAGAGGACCGGCCAAAGGCGGTATCAGGATAGACGCGAATGTAACCCTCGAGGAAACAACGGATCTTGCCGAAAGAATGACCTTTAAGACAGCTCTGACCGGAATTCCGTTCGGCGGAGGGAAGTCCGGCATACGTTTTGACAGCCACAAACTTGATACTTATATGAAGCGCCATCTTATACAGGAATTTGTCCATATGATGCGGGCTGACCTGGTAAGCGGAGTTTATATCCCTGCTCCGGATATGGGAACAACGCCAAAAGAGATGGCTGTTATTTACGGAGACCTGCATATTCCTGAGTGTGTGACCGGAAAACCGCTCGGTGTCGGAGGTCTCCCCGGAAGAAAAGAGGCAACAGGAAGAGGCGTGGCTTATTCCGCCGGAGCGGCAGCCTCTAAGTGCTTGAAAACTGAGATTAAAGGCCTAAGATGCGCTGTCCAGGGCTTTGGCAATGTTGGAAGTTGGACCTGTTATTTCCTTCACCAGATGGGAGCTAAAGTGACCGCTGTCTCGGATTTGGCCGGCGGAATATTCAATAAGAACGGCTTGGACATCCCTGCTCTGATGCAGCACGGCGAGAAGACCGGCGGGTTAGCAGGATTTGAAGGAGACCGCTTAACCAATGAAGAACTACTCTCGCTTGATTGCGACATCCTGCTGCCGGCCGCAAGAGAAGACGTGCTGACTGATAAGACCGCAAACGCCGTAAAGGCAAGAATGGTGGTTGAAGCGGCCAACGGCCCTACAACCAAAGCCGCAGATGAAATATTGCGTAATAAAGATATTATCGTCATACCCGATATACTGGCGAACAGCGGCGGAGTTATCGCTTCCTATATAGAATGGAGGAGCGCTAAATCCGGAGTTTTAACTTCTTCTGAAGAAGTCTTTGATTTCATTGACACAACCATAGGGAAAAGTTTTGAGAGAATCCTGGCGCTTTCAAAAGATAGAAAAATGACCCATAAAGACGCTGCCTTGACGCTTGCGACAGAGGAAGTAGTGGCTGCGATGGGAAGCAGGGGCTGGATTTAAATGCGATTACTGATTGCTAATTACTGATTGCTGATTACACAGGAGGAAGGAGATGGCTAAGGAATTTGAGTTGAAGGTTGAGAAAATAAAGAAAGTTAAGACGAAATACAGGGAGATGAAGACAACTACCTTCCCGGTACAGGCCTCGGTAAAGATACTGAAGAACCTGAGAAAATATGAACCCCGGTCAATGTCAGGGCAGCCGCTGGCACTTTGGGACCACGCCAAGGGCTTTAATGTTTATGACAAGTTCGGAAACAAATGGCTCGACTGGAGTTCAGGCGTGCTGGTAGCTAATGCCGGCCACTCCAATCCGGCAATAGTTAACGCTATAATCAAACAGGCAAAGCACGGATTGCTCCACAATTACTGCTTTCCTTCAGAAATGAGGGAAAAACTCACGGAAAAATTCGCGAAGATTGCGCCTAAGCCGCTGAAGAAAGTCTTCCTGCTTACAACCGGTTCTGAAACAAACGAGGTAGCTTTCAAACTCTGCCGCACCTGGGGGCATAAGAAGCACGGCCCGAAGAAGATCGCAATGGTATCTTTCACCGGAGCTTTCCACGGAAGAACGCTTGCGTCTCAGTTGCTTGGCGGCAGCCCTGCGCTTAAAGAATGGATAGTCAACAAGGATAAAGATATCTGTCAGGCGCCGTTCCCTAACTGCTTTCGCTGCCCGTGGGGCAAGAAGGATTACGAAGGCTGCGATGATTTCTGTTTCAAGAATTTCTCGAACTATCTGAAAAAGAATCTCAAACTTGACGCAAAATCCAGAATCGCAGGGATAATAGTTGAAACTTATCAGGGCGGCGGCTCCACCTTCGCGCCAATAGGATTCATGAAACAGCTGCGCAAATTCTGCACACAGAACAGGATACTTCTTGTGATGGATGAAGTTCAGGCCGGCTTTGGCAGATGCGGCACATTCTTCGGATTTGAATACTACGGCATAGTGCCGGATATTGCGGTCTTCGGCAAAGGTATCACCTCGTCGCTGCCGCTATCCGCGGTTCTTGGAAGACCTGATGTTATGGACCTCTATGAACCAAACACTATGACCAGCACACATACCGGCAACCCTGTCTGCTGCGCAGCGGCTCTTGCGAATATTGACTATATCGTAAAGAATAAACTTGTCGCAAAATGCGCAAAATCAGGAAAGTTACTGCAGGCTGAACTTGCCAAAATCAAAGCGAGGCATTCCGACATCATCGGCGCCTTGCACGGCACAGGACTCGTTTTCGCGTTTCACATGGTTAAACCCGGCGGCAAAGATCCGGATGCCGATATGGCGCACGAGATTGTAAAAAAGTGCCTGCAAAAGGGACTTATGATGTTCGCCCCCGTAGGCTTCGGCAGCGCTTCAGTCAAGATTGCTCCTCCGCTTATCACTCCTGAGGCCGCTCTGCTTGAAGGCGTCAAAGTATTGGAAGAAGCGATAATAGAGGCAAAAGAAGAGGCGATGGGAAAAGGTGACTCCGATATTTAGCAGCGGCGCAGCCGGCAATATATTCTTTTCGGTACTGGGAATACTCGTAATGGTGCTCGCGGGCTACGTAGCCGCCAAGAAAGGTTTAATTACACAGGGCGGGATAGGGGAACTGTCGAAGATAGTCTTCAACATCTCTATCCCGTCGCTGATATTTGTAAAAATGTTGACCAGTTACAAACCGGAAATGTTTTTTACCTCGTTATACCTGCCGCTCTTTGCCGTGATAAACATTCTCTTAGTTAATCATCTTCTAGCGCGCGCCGCGGCAAAGTTGCTGAAAGTTAAAGGAAGGGATAAGAATGTATTCCTTTATCTGAATACTTTTCAAAATTACACCTATATGCCTCTTCCGCTGGTTGCTATGCTTTTTGGTCCCGACAAGATGATTTACGTAATACTGTTCGGGGTTGCCGGTGACGTGCTCAATTACACCTTAGGCATCAAACTCTTCAATGAAAAGCGGTCCTTTTTCTCCAGGAAACTCTTAAGCACACCGGCGCTTGCTGCTACGCTTTTTGGCTTCGCTTTTGTTTTCCTTAAAATACAGGTGCCGTCCGGACTGCTTAAACCTCTGGCTTTTCTCGGTGACACTACGGTGCCATTAGCAATGATAGTTACCGGAGGTGTGGTTGCGGGCATAAAACTTAAGGATGCATTTATAATGCTTACGGAGAAGAAAATTATTGCGCTGGTACTGCTAAAGCTTATAATTGCCCCTTTGATTGTTCTCCTTATAACGATACCGTTTCACCTGAACCCGGTAATTCGCGCAATCATCGTCCTGCAGGCTTCAATGCCTTCCGCTTTTGCCGCGATAATATTCTCTAAGCAATACGGAAAGAATGCGGACCTGGCCGCGGCCGGCGCGCTGGTCACCACCCTGCTTTCAGCGCTGACGGTCCCGGTGATATTCTCCCTGCTGTAACTGCCTGCGGTACCGATTGTCTTTCTATTTCACTCTCCATTTGTTATAATCTCGGCTCATGGACAAGATTAAAGAACTTATTAACCATCTCAGCTGCGATCCTGCCCACAAGGAAGCGCTGATACATATCCACCGCATCCCGGAAAAAGCAGGGAAGTACGCGCCTTTGCCCGATAGTCTCTCGGAAGGCACGAAGAGCTTTCTTGCCGGGAAAGGAATCACGAAGCTCTATTCCCACCAAGTTGAAGCCCTAAAGATTATAGCCGAAGGAAAGAACGCGGCGATTGTCACGCCAACCGCAAGCGGCAAGACAATGATTTACAATATACCGGTCATTGAAAGACGCCTAAAAGAAACCGGCGCAAAAGCGCTTTACCTTTATCCCCTAAAAGCGCTCGCTCAGGATCAGTTCAAAACCATCCTGGAGTTCGGCGAAGCTCTCTTCCCGAAGGGAACCAACCTTGCCGCCATCTATGACGGCGACACCTCTGCTTACCGGCGGCTTAAGATAAGGCAAAACTGCCCAAGTATTGTTGTTACAAATCCAGATATGCTGCATCTGGGAATACTCCCTTATCATTCTGCCTGGGCAGCGCTCTTTAAAAATCTCAAATATGTGGTCATTGATGAGGTGCATTCCTATAGAGGCGTATTCGGCTCGCATGTAGCGCATATAATCCGCCGGCTCAGACGCGTCTGCGAATACTACGGCAGCAACCCGCAATTCATAACCTCAAGCGCAACCATAGCCAATCCCGGGAAGTTTATCAAGGAACTGACCGGCCTTGAGTTTGCGGTTGTAACCGAGAGCGGAGCTCCCCAGTCAGGAAAATATTTTTGCCTCTGGAATCCGTTGGAATCGCCCTACACCGAAGCTGCTCACCTGATGCGGGAATGCTTAAACAGCGGACTGAAGACTATTGTTTTTACAAAAGCAAGAAAGGTAACGGAACTCATTTACCAATGGATAACACAGCTTGCACCAAAATACAGCAAGAAGATAGCCGCCTACCGAGCAGGCTATCTTCCGGAAGAACGAAGACAGATTGAACAGAAACTCTTCTCCGAAGAACTGCTCGGAGTCATCTCCACATCGGCGCTGGAAGTGGGCATAGATATCGGAGGGCTGGATGCCTGTATTATGGTCGGCTATCCGGGCAGCATGATGAGCACCTGGCAGAGAAGCGGAAGGGTAGGAAGGATTGACAGCGCCCTCGTTATCCTCATAACTCTGCAGGACGCCATAGACCAGTTTTTCGCGCTGCACCCGGAAAACTTCTTTACGAAAGAGACAGAAGCTGCGATAGTGGATGTGAATAATAGCATCATTTCGGAGGCTCATTTCGCCTGCGCCGCCTTCGAACTCCCTCTTGATCAGCTCAAAGACGCCAAATTTTACGCTACCGGCATTCAGGCCGCCCTGGAAGCCCTGGCAGCAAAGAACAGGCTCCAGAAGAGCGTGGAAGGCCTTTATTTCAGCTGCCAGAGACATCCTGAGCGCTTTGTAGGCATCCGCTCTATTGGCGACTCCTTTATGATAATAGACTCAGACAAGAGCAGCATCATAGGCGAGATCGACTATCCGCGGGTTCTCTCGGAGTGTTTCCCCTCAGCCATCTATCTTCACTCCGGGCTGCAGTACGAAGTCCGAGAACTTGACCTGCTGAACAAAAAAGTAAAAGCAGCGGAAATCGACGCAGATTACTACACCCAGCCAAGATCCACCGAGGAAGTTGAGATACTTGAAATCTTCAAACATAAATCCTACGGTAAGATAACCGTAAAGTACGGGCGGGTCCGGGTAACCGAGCAGGTAACCGGCTACGTTAGAAAAAAAATGTATAACCAGGTTATATTTGACGAGCACGAATTGACACTGCCGGCCCATATTTTCGAGACCACCGCAATCTGGTTTGAGATACCCAATACGCTAAAGGAAACGATACGCGACTCTGATATCGGGGATTTCAAGGGGGGAATACACGCCGCCGAACATGCCCTGATATCAATTTTCCCGCTATTTGCGCTTTGCGACAGGCTTGACCTCGGCGGGGTTTCGTACGACTTTTACACACAGTTCAATTCTCCGGGAATATTTATTTATGACGCGCATTCCGGAGGAGTGGGGCTTTCAGAAAAGGCTTATGAAATAATCCACGAACTTGTGCCTGCTACTCTTAAAATGATTCTCTCTTGTCCCTGCGATGATGGCTGTCCTTCCTGCATTCAATCTAACAAGTGCGGGAATGGCAACAAGCCCCTGGATAAGACCGCGGCGGAGCATATCCTAAAGGCTTTTCTGACGGAAGAAGGAATCGGCAAAGAGGTAATTCCTGCCGCCTGCCAGCCAAAAGCGGCAGCGCCTGAAGTTAAAGCGCCGCAAAAAGCGGACTTTTCAGGCAAGAACATTGTTTTTCTTGATATTGAGACCCAGCTTTCAGCCCAGGAAGTCGGCGGTTGGAATAAAAAGCATCTGATGAAGATCGCCTGTCTGGTGCTCTATTCTACTCGCCAGGGCAAATATCTCTCCTATACGGAAGAGAATATAAATGAGGCAGTGGAAGAGATAAAAAAAGCGGATATAGTAGTAGGGTTCAACATAAAGAGCTTTGACTGGGCAGTTCTCGCGCCTTACACTCAACTTGACCTTTTAAAAATACCGACGCTTGACCTGCTTGAAGAAGTAAAGAAACAAATCAATTTCAGGCTGAGCCTTGACCATTTATCGATGACAAACCTGAGCAAGGGAAAATCTGCTGATGGGCTGCAGTCACTCCAATGGTTCCGGGAAGGAAAAATACAACAAGTGATTGAATACTGCCAGTTTGATGTCCAGCTTACTAAAGAGCTCTTTGAACTCGCGCTCGAAAGAGGCTACTTGCTCTATGTAACCAGGGAAGGAAGGCAGCTTCAAATCCCGCTGGACCTAACTAAGAACATTTTCTAACGAAAAGGGGCGAGCAATGCGCATATTCCGCAACTTATTTCCAGGGACCAAAAATAATATTTTTACTTCAGGTACGCTTAAATACACATTTGGCGGAATGGTTATTCTTTTCATCTGGCTCTTGTGGGGAGATTTCATTTTTAATATATTCGACATTGCGCTGCTCCAGCAGGTAATGCCTCTAAAGCTAAAAGCTCTCGGGGCTTCTGACACCTTGAACGCCGCCGTAAACAAGTCGCTTGCCGCGTTCATAACATTTTTCATGACGCCGTTCATAAGCTTCCGCTCTGACCGCCATCGCGGGAAGACGGGACGCAGAATACCTTTTCTCCGATGGTCAACGCCTTTTGTCGGACTTTTTATGGTGCTGATGGGGTTTTCTGACTCTTTTGCGGCGCTGCTATCCGGAACATCACAGGTATTTCAGATTGCCGGGCTTACGATAACCAAACCTGTCTTGACGCTGATATTGATTTCTATTTTTCTGGTAGGCTTTGACTTTACTTCTTCTTATGTCAACACGCTCTTCTGGTATCTGATAAATGATGTGGTTCCGCAAAAAACTATGTCACGGTTCATAGCAATGTTCAAGATTATCGGATTTCTTGCGGTCATGCTCTTCAACAAGTACATTTTTCCATCATCTCTGGACCATTTCAGGCTGATTTTTGCCGTCTCAGGAGCAGCCTATGTAATCGGCTTCATGATAATGTGCTTTACAGTCAAGGAAGGGGAGTATCCTCCGCCTCCATCAGGAGAGCAGCCGGGATTTATTCCGGCAATAAAGACCTACTGGCGCGAGTGCTTCAGTCACAGAATCTACATGCTGGTCTTCATGACGAGCGTGTTCTACCTGCTTTCGTCTGCTTCCTCGAATTTCGCGATACTCAGAAACACGGCTGCACTCGGGTTATCTATGAAAGATGTAGGCAATATGAATTTTTATACAGGGATAGTTAACCTGGCGGTTCTTTTCCCCGCTGCCTGGCTGGCGGACAGGTTCCATCCGCTCAGAACATTTCTCTGGGGGCTTATCGCATATTTTGTACTTCACCTGTTCCAGTGTGTTTGGATATTTAAAGATTTCGGAGAAGCAAACCTGAGCTTGTTGTACATGTTTACGATAGCGCAGAACTGTATCATGGCGATACTTATGACCTCCGAAATACCAATGTATATGAGAATATTTCCGCGCGCGCAGTACGGGCAGTTCTGCGGCGCAAACGCCATGATAAGGACTCTTTTCTTCATACCGGGAAGTATACTGGCCGGCTACTGTTTTGATATGCTGCATAAGTTCACCGGCCCCGGCGACTGGCAGTATAGATACTATCCTCTTTGGACTGCAGTTGTAATATTGCCGGGTATCTTTTTTGCTTTCAGTTTGCGCAGAGAGTGGAAACGCCTCGGAGGCGCGTCAGATTTTAGGCCGCCTGAACAGGTACCTCCTTGCGGTCTCTGATAAGCCTTTGCCTGATCGCCTGCTGAAAATTAGATGATTGTCATTATCAGCCTGATTTGCTAAAATAATTAAATGACAGAATATTTCAAACAGGTCTCCGCCGAAATAGTAACCGTAGGCACGGAACTCCTGCTTGGCCATCTTATTGATACCAACTCCGCTTACCTCGGGCAAAAACTCGCTGAGATAGGCATAAATGTCTACTTTAAGAGCTCCGTCGGAGATAACGACGATCGCCTCCTGCAGGTCCTCAAACAAGCAGCAGACAGAGCTGATATTGTCGTAATTACGGGAGGACTGGGGCCCACGGTCGACGATATCACAAAGAACGCAGTTGTAAAACTCTTGAACAGAAAACTTATTCTCAATGAAAGGATACTGGAGAAGCTGCGCGCTTTTTTTTCTGCCAGAAATATTACAATGGCTCAAAATAACGTTTCCCAGGCACTGGTCCCTTCAGGAGCCGTAATTATAGAGAATAACAACGGTACTGCGCCCGGTCTCAGGCTGCAGAATGAAAACGGGAAAGTATTTATTCTTATGCCGGGCGTTCCGAGAGAAATGAAATTGATGACAGAGGAAAGCGTTCTCCCGTTCCTGAAAGAGACTTTCCGCCTTGAAGAAACTATACGTTCCCGGACTCTAAAATGTTTCGGGCTCGGCGAATCCACCGTTGACGAAAAGATTAATGACCTCTTTACGCATTCGACCAACCCCACTATTGCTCTGCTTGCTTCGCATACTGAAGTCATGATACGCCTTACTTCAAAAGCCAAATCGGTAGAGGCCGCAGCCGAGGCAATAGGAAGAGTGGAAACAGAGATACTGCGCAGGTTGGGCGAAAATATTTTTGCCGCCGATGAAGGGAGTATGGAAAGAACGGTAGCCGGGTTGCTGACTGCCGCCAAACTGCAGTTATCCGTAGCTGAATCCTGCACCGGCGGCTTAATCGCTAATAAGTTGACCGATATCCCGGGAGCTTCAAAGTTTCTTAAGCTCGGCATAGTTTGCTACAGCAATGATTCCAAAGAGGAGCTTCTAAAAGTGCCCGCCACTGCGCTCACAAAGTACGGAGCGGTAAGCAGTCAAGTAGCAGAAGAAATGGCCCTTGGAGTTAAAAAACTATCCGGTACCGCTCTGGGGCTTGCCGTAACAGGCATTGCCGGACCTGGCGGCGAGACCGCCGGAAAACCGGTCGGGCTGGTCTATATAGCCCTTTCTACGCCGGCTGGAATGCAATTTAAAGAGTGCAGATTCAACGGAGACAGGGTTAAAATAAAAGAGCAGTCTGCTCAGACTGCTCTTGATATGCTCAGAAGATACCTTCTTGCCTCTCAAACACGCTGACGAGCCGGCTTTATTGCCCCAGCGCCTCCGCTATTATTCTCTTGGCTACAGGCGCCGCGACTTCCATCCCTTTGCCGCTCCCGTCACAGAGTATTGCCATCGCAATTTTCGGATTATCCGCAGGAGCAAAACAGACAAACCAGCCGTCCAGTCCTTTTGAAGTTGTCCTGGCCGTTCCGGTCTTGCCTGCCACTTTCATTCCCTGCACGCGGGCCTTCTGCCCCAAACCGCGCTCAACAGCATCTACCATGTAAAGCGTCAGCTGCGCGGCGGTTTCCTTCTTAATGACATTCTTCATAACTACAGGTTCTTCTTTGTAGACAACCTCACCAAGAATATTCCGAACTTCTTTGACTAAATAGGGCTTCATTAACACTCCGCCGTTAGCTACGGTAGACGCCATGCAGGCAGCAATAAGGGGAGTGATGCGGAAATGCTTTCCGAGCCCGGTAGATCTGTCAGCAAGGTCGTACTTGGTCTCGCACTCAAGCGGAATGTTACTCGTAGCCACGGACAGCTGCAGGTCTATCGGGGTATTAAAACCGTATTTATTGGCATACTCATATATTTTGTCGTAGCCGAGAACCGCCCCTATCTTCTGGAAAGCGATATTGCAGGACTGGTCAATAGCTTCCTCAACACTTTTAACGTTACCGTGTTTCTCCCAGCAGAAGAAGACCTTGCCGTCTATTACAAGAGAACCTTTGCACTTTACGGGGAAGATATCTTTCTCTGATACGCCGCTCTCAATCATAGCCGAGGTTGTTATGATTTTGCAAATAGAACCCGGCTCATACAGGCCTTCGAACGCCCTGTTGAGGAAAACATTGTTCTGCATGGCCTTGTACCTTGAAAGTTCTTTTTCTATCTTGTCCGGATGGAATTTGGGGTTTGATACCGCGGCAAGGATTGCGCCGGTCTTAGGATCAAGAACCACAACAGCGCCCGGAGTATTAAGGGCGGAGGAGGCGATACGCTGCATTCTGGAATCAATACATAAAGTAATCGTATTTCCCGGGAAGTTCTTTCCCATCTTATCGAGTAGGCCGAGTTTGAGTTTGTCGCTGTTGTAGCCGATAATCTTATCCATATTTCCTTCGGCGGAAAAGATGAGTTTTCCTTTTGCGACACTGCGCCGAAGCACCGGCACGCCGTTGGTGTCTAAAATATAGTCTATGGCGTCCTTATCTTTCTGTTTCTGTGCGAGCTCAAGGTATTTTGTCAGATCAGAGTTCCCGGGAGAGACCACAAGGCCTTTTTTGTAAACATCAATTGCTTCCTGGATTTTTTCCAGAGCGTGTAGGCTGATCCCCTGGCCGAGCATTCCTTTCTTGTCTCCGGGAATAAGTTTGTTGTAGTGTTCAAACTCTATAAGAGCCTGTTCGTATTTACCCTTTTTGAGATATTCCTGGCCGTACTTCCTGTGTTCTAATATTCCGCTGTATTTCATTCCTTTTTCTATCGCCTGAGCATAGTAATCTCTTGCCTGCGCAGAATCTTCTTTTGAGTTGTACATGAAACCAAACCCGTCATATATGAGCGGGTTTGAACTGTCAAGCGCAAGCGCTTTGTTCAATTCATCGGTCGCGGAATTATAGTTGCCGGCAAGTACATAACTCTTGGAATGCCGCACAAAACCCGCCAATTTCGCATTTTTTCCGAAACATCCCTTGTATACCACAAAAGTTAGGAACACAAGGGCTAGGAGTGCCAGGAATCTGACAAACACCGAAAAGTCTTTATTTTTCCTGCCTAAATTGGTCTTCAAGGTTTTGCCTCCAAATGCTATATAATGCTGGTAAATGATACTTTATTGCGTATCAGTGTGTCAATACTTAAAAGGCTTGACAACATAAGGATTTCGGTATATACTTTGGAAAAGATACCCCACCATTAAAGATCGGGGTACAAATCAGGAGGTGCCGAAAATGGCAAAGACGGACATAGTAGAAAAGATTGCTGAAATTGCAAAGATCAACAAAGCTGAAGCGGGAAGGGCTCTTGACGGGCTTGTTGCGTACATAACGGCAGAGCTCAAATCTGGACAGAAAGTAAAGATTGCAGGTATGGGAACGTTCGTAGTGAAAGACAGAGCTGCAAGAAAGGCAAGGAACCCGAAAACCGGTGAAATGGTTGATGTTCCGGCGAAGAAAGCTGTAAGGTTTAGATCCAGCAAATCTTTGAAGCTCGCGGTCCTGTAAGCTAATTTCGGCACTAAGAAAAGCCCCGCTTGTATTCAAGCGGGGCTTTTTTTTGCTTAGACTTTCCCCGTAGTGTAATCGTCCCGCGCAGCCCACAACATATGGTATAGTTTTTGCCTCGCTGGTACCTGCCTTATTGAAGAAAATAGAAGTTGTTTGTATTGCATACTACTCGCAAAAGTATTATAATTTTTCACTATGAGATATTTATCCATCCTTTTACTCATAATAATCTTTCTTTCCGGCTGCTCCTCCGTAAAACAAATCGCAAAGAGCGCTTTTGAATACCCGCCCGAACGCGCCTATACGCATTTCTCGCTTGGCACATTTTATAGCAGAAACTTAGCCCCCGAAGCGGCAATCGGAGAGTTCAAACTGGCCTTAAAGGCAGATCCTGATTCTATTTCTATACGCGAGGCGCTTGCAGAGGAATACATTAAAGACAACAAAACAGAGGAAGCAGCAGCTGTGCTGCTGGACCTTTACGTTAGGACTAAGAACCCTGATGCCGGAATCGCGCTCTCAAAGGTCTATATTGAAGACGGAAGAGTCTTGAAGGCGATTGAAATGCTGAAAGAGATAATTATTGCTCATCCTGAGAGTTCCGCGGCTAATTTCTTCCTGGGGAATGCTTTCTTCAAGCTGGACTGTGTCGAAGAAGCGGCAAATGCATTTAAAAAAGCAGCGAAGCTGGAACCTTCAAACGAAGCCACCTATTACAATCTCGGGCTGGTTCTCTCAAAAATGGCTGACCTGGCCGGCGCCGAAGCCGCTTACCTCAAAGCCGTAGAGCTTGACAGTGAATATGTCTCCGCTCAGTACGCTCTCGGACTTCTTTACCAGTTTTTAGGCAAGTATTCCGAGGCCGTTGAACGTTACGCAATTGTTGAAAGTCTGACTCCCTTTGATCCCAGGGTTTATTCCCGTATGGGCACCGCTTTTTCACAACAGGATAAGAACGACGAAGCGCTTAAGTACCTGTTAAAGGCAGTTGAGCTGGCGCCGCAGGAAGCCGACCCTTCTTACAGACTCTGCCTTGTTTACCTCCACCTTAAAAAATACAATGAAGCCCTCGTCGCGATAAACCGCGCGCTTTTGCTCGGCGCAAATAGCGAGATGCTGCAGGTGAAAGGTATCCTGCAGCTGGAAAGCAAAGATTCCGAGGGAGCCATTAAGACTTTTGAGATTCTAAAAGCGAAAGATCCCGGAAATGTATCCGGCTATCTTTACCTCTCATTCCTTTACAATAAACGCAAAGACACAAAAGCGGCGGCGGCCGTGCTTGAAGAAGGAGTCTCTCGACTGCCGGAGAACACTGACCTTAAACTATACCTTGGAGGGGCTTATCTTGACAAAAAAGATTATGACGGGGCTGAGCTCCAATACAGAGCCCTGCTTGCGTTAAAGGCAACTGACGTTAGAGGCAATTACTTCCTGGGCGTCTGCTGCGAGAGAAAGAAGAATTTCGCAGAGGCTTTTCAAAGATTCAGAAAAGTAGTAGAGCTCGATCCGCAAAATGCCGATGCTTTGAATTATCTAGGCTTTATGTACGCGGACAGAGGAGAGAACCTTCAGGAAGCCCATGCCTGGCTTAAAAAAGCCTGCGAGCTTGAACCCGGCAACGGGGCTTACGTTGACAGCCTGGGATGGGTACTCTATAAACTCGGAAAAAACGCTGAGGCAAGGATTAAGCTGGAGGAAGCAGTTAAATTGCTTAAAGAAAACGGGCAGGAAGATTCTCTGGTATTTGAACACCTTGGCGATATATACTTAAAAGACTCAGCCATAGAGAAGGCGAAATCTATGTACGCGTTATCCATTAAAACTGACGGGGAAAATGAGAATGCGAGAACCAAACTTAAGGAACTTGAAACTCCTGTCCGCTAAAATAGCGGCGGCAGCCGTCATTGCAGGCCTCCTGGCCGGTTGCGCCGCAGTCTCTCCTGTAACCAAGAACCCGGCAGCGGTAAAGTCTCAGGTAATGGTCACACTTAGTTCTCCTAATGGAAAACTTAAGAAGAAATGCACGCTTCTCTGGTCCGAACCCTTTTTCAGGATGGAAATCCGCGGCTTTCTGAACGAACCTGTAGTTGGTCTCTCCGCTGACAATGAAAGGCTTAAAATCTACTTTTACCAGACGAATTTATTCTATGATGAACAGGTTATGAATGCCGGTCCTGCCATTTGCAGGCTTTTCTCCGGGAAGGGCAATAACCCCTTCGAGCTTAAGCTCAGCAAAAACACGCTTCGTTTCAAACTGGCCTATACAGCTTCCGGGGATAATGCAGAACTCCCCTATATTGTCGAACTTTACGGGAAGGAGGGCAGCGCTCGGATAAGTTTCATTAAGCCTGACACTTCCTATAATTTCACCCGGGATTCATTCCCGCTGAAGATACCCGCAAACGCGGTAAAGATCAGCGAAGAAGCCCTAATGAGGTCTTTTGAAACATGGATAAATTGACGCTTTTTTCTCCCGGCAAAATAAATCTTTACTTAAAGATTACCAGTAAGAGACCGGACGGCTATCATGAGCTAAAGACTCTAATGCAGGCAGTGGAATTATTTGACGAACTCAGCATTGAGAAAAGCAACGGAGGAATTGAAGTAACATGCGACGATCCTTCAATTCCAGGCGGCAGCAAAAACATTGTATATAAAGCGGCAGAACTGCTCTTGGGCTCTCTAAAGAGCGGGGTCAGGATACACCTCAAAAAACAGATACCGGCGCTCGCGGGACTTGGCGGCGGCTCCGGGAATGCAGCTTTTGCCCTTACAGGGATTAACAGCCTTTTCAACCTTAATACTCCGGCTTCAAAACTTGAAAGTTTGGCTTTGCAGTGCGGCGCGGATGTTCCGTTCTTCCTTTCGCCGGGCAGGGCTTTAGCCGAAGGCATCGGTGAGAGACTTACCAAAATAGAATATCCTGAAGAGCTTTTTATCATCCTTGTAAACCCAGGCATTACAAAACCTTCGACAAAAGCAATCTACGAAAGGTTTAAATTTGGATTGACAAAACAGTCTGTTTTGGACAATAATACCCTATTAGATATTTCTAATAATAAGCTATGCGGGATACTCCACAACGATCTAGAACCGGTTGTCGCAGAAATGTATCCCGTCATCTACGCCATAAAAGAAGACCTCATAAAAGCCGGAGCAAAAGACGCTCTTATGAGCGGCAGCGGGCTTACCGTTTTCGGCCTGGCCGGAAATCACCGGGAGGCAGAAGCAATCGCGGAGCGACTCGCTTCAAAATATAAGTGGGTAAGGGCCGTAAAGTCGTTTCGTGGACAAGCAGGTACGGGAGGCGGATATGGAGATCACGGAAGTAAGGATTCACCTTAGGAACGAGGAGAAACTCAAGGCCTACGCGGCCGTCACATTTGATAAATGTTTCGTGATAAGAGATCTGAAAGTGATAAACGGAAACACCGGAATTTTTATAGCAATGCCGAGCAGAAAGAAACCTGATGGAACTTTCAAAGACATCGCCCACCCGCTTGACAACGAAACAAGGCAGAAACTAGAAACAAAAATATTGTCGGCCTACCTGGAAGAACTGCACAGGTTGAATACTTTGCCGCCGTCTATAGAGCAACCCGCAGAAAGACTTGACCCCGCTAAGGTCGCGGAAAACGAACCGAGGAAATAGCCGGCGCCCAAGAAAGTTCCCTGAGAGTCAAAGCGCATTTTAGGAATACTTTTCTCTTACATAAACTGCCGTCAGACAGATGAAAAGAATAAAATGGCCCAGAAACATCCCCGAGAAACTCTGCAGGAAAGGACTTACACCGGTAGCAGTAAGCATAACCGCCGAAAACAGTCCCGCCAACATAAGTTTGCGGTTTGCGTTTTCCTTTTTTTCCGTAAAATACGAAACAGCTGTGTAATACGCAAAAATTGCGGCTGCGTAATGAGAGAGCCAGGCGGACGGCGAAATGTAAAAGACCAGCAGAAACAAAAGTGAGTATTCCAATTTGCGCACTTTTTTTGGAGAACCGCTGAAAAGAAAACCGAAAAATATAATCAAGAAAACTTTGAATCCTGCGGAAAAGGCCTTTACCTGTGAGACCGTAAAATAAGCAGGATCAATGGCCTTGTGAATTCCTAAGGCAGGGTACCAGGCGGCGCCCATTGGCGTACAGTGCCTGACTAAGAAGGCATCCAGAGACTGATTAGTGTGCGTGTAGTAAACAGTCTCGCGAATTATTGTGTCGTTCCTGACGAAAGGGAGCAGTACCCCGTTTACGAAATCATGAAAAAACAAAAGGCTTCGCTCTAGGCCGTAAAACATAGCAGGTATCATAAAGAAGCAGGCAGCAAATCCTGCGAGCGCCCCGGCAAAAACCTTTCTTCCGCCTTTGAGAATAAAATATACCAGGAAGAGAGCCGGAGTTACTTTAATTGCTATTGCGGCTGCCAAAGCAATACCGCTGAGGTACTCTTTTTTATCTTCAAACAGACTGAGGGAAAGCACCGTAAGGAAGAAGACAAGGATGTTGCTCTGACCAAGATAAAGATTATCAAGGATTATGAAAAGGGCGAAGATGAGCCCCAGATACGCCTTATTCCAATTCTCCGACATAAAGACAGGCTTCCCCTTCGGCAGAGAATTAACAAGTTTCAAGACAAGAAAGACAGAAGCAAAAAGAAGCGTAATAGAAAATGCTATCCAAAGCCCAAAAGCAACCTTTACCTGAAAAACCGCAAAAGGAGCTACTATACAATAGAAGAATGGGGGATAGGAAAAGGCCGGATGTGCCCCGTAGAGGTCGGCGTTCAGGTAAAGCAATTCCCTGGTAATCCAGTAAAATGGGTAGAAATCTACCGTTCGCCTTGTGAGCGCGTAGAGAAGAACTGCCAGGAAAACGGATATTAGGACTATGCTCGTTCTTCCTTTTATGAAAACTATAAATCCCTTAAACATGGGAATCATTGTACTATAAATAAAAGCGCTTGACAAGAACGCAAAAAACGGATAATATTAATCAAGTTTCCCGGACTTTTCCTTTATTACCGACAATATTAATCAGGCAGCACCCAAAAATCCGGACCAAAAATCGTAATGTCTTTTTTGCAGATTTGTTCTGCAGGTTATCCTGAATACTGCCTTTTCAACAATCAAAGAGCCAAATACGGAGGGTTTAGATGGATATAGTTGAACTAAAGAAAAAAAAGATATCCGAACTTGTAAAGATGGCGCAAGATATGAAGCTTGAAGAGATCAGCGGCCTGAAGAAACAGGACCTGATTTTTAAACTCCTGCAGGGACAGAGCGCGAAAGACGGCCTTGAGTTCAAGGACGGAGTGCTCGAGGTTCTTCCGGACGGTTTCGGCTTCTTAAGGTCGCCCAACTACAACTACCTTCCGTCTCCTGATGACATCTACGTGTCTCCTTCACAGATCAGAAAATTCGACCTTAAAAAAGGCGATACGGTCTCCGGACAGGCAAGGCCTCCGAAAGAGGGAGAAAGGTATTTCGCGCTTCTAAAGATTGAAGCCGTGAATTCCGAACCGCCCGAAAGCGCAAAGACAAGAATACTTTTTGATAATCTTACGCCCCTCTACCCAACAAAGAAGATAATACTTGAACGCGAACCTTCCGAAGTGTCTATGAGGATAATGGACCTTATTTGCCCGATCGGAAAAGGACAGAGAGGACTTATCACTTCGCCTCCAAAGGCCGGAAAAACTATACTTCTGCAGAAAATCGCTAACAGCATAACCTTGAATCATCCGGAAATTTACCTTATAATCCTTCTGATAGATGAGCGTCCGGAAGAAGTGACAGACATGCAGCGTTCCGTCAAGGCCGAAGTTGTCAGTTCCACTTTCGACGAAGTGCCGGAAAGACACGTGCAGGTAGCCGAGATGGTCATTGAAAAAGCTAAAAGACTGGTTGAATACAAGAAAGACGTGGTCATACTCCTCGACAGTATTACGAGACTTGGCCGCGCCTATAACACGGTAGTTCCTTCGTCAGGTAAAGTGCTCTCGGGCGGCGTAGATTCCAACGCGCTTCAAAAACCCAAAAGATTCTTCGGGGCAGCCAGGGATATCGAAGAAGGCGGAAGTCTTACGATCATTGCGACAGCGCTTGTCGATACCGGTTCCAGGATGGATGAGGTCATTTTTGAAGAATTTAAAGGCACCGGCAATATGGAAGTCGTGCTTGACAGAAAACTCGTAGATAAGAGGATCTTCCCTGCAATTGATGTAAACAGGTCCAGCACGAGGAGGGAAGAACTTCTAATGTCGCCGTTGGAGCTTTCCAAAGTTTGGATGCTCAGGAAACTTTGGGACGCGAAACCTTCCGATGAAGCGATGACGCTTTTCATTGAGAAGCTCAAAAGAACGAAGAGCAACAAAGAATTTCTTGCTAATATGAAATTAATAGACTAAACCGGCCCAAGGCCGTATCAAAATATCTTTTAAACAGGAGATAAAACATGAAAGCCAAGATACATCCGCAATACAAAGAGACTGACATCGCTTGCGCCTGCGGCAGTGTGATCAAGACCAGGTCAACAAAGCCCGGCATCAAGATCGAAGTCTGCTCGGCCTGCCATCCGTTCTATACCGGACAGCAGAAATTGGTTGATACTGCCGGCAGGGTTGATAAATTCAAGAAGAGAGTTGCGGCAACAAAAGAACAGGCCGACAAGAAAGCGGCAACTGTCAAGAAACCCGCGCTAAAGATTGAAGCCAAAGCCTAAGAGGCATGTTAGACAAGCTGAAGGTTATAGAGAAGGAATACGAAGAACTCACCAAAGTTCTTTCAGATCCTGCTACCGCGAATGACAAGCAGAAGTATCAGACTTCGATGAAACGGCTGTCTGCACTCTCTGTCATTATGGACAGAATTGCGGTCTACCGCAAACTGATTATGGACCTTGAAGGCAACGCGGAAGTGGCAAAAAGCACGGATGCTGAACTGGCCGAAATGGCAAGAAGCGAATTAAAAGAACTCGAAGCAAAGAAAACGGCTCTGGACAAGGAAATCAAATATCTCCTAATACCCAGAGACCCGAACGACGAGAAAAATACTATCGTGGAAATCAGGGCAGGTACCGGCGGCGATGAGGCAGCTCTCTTCGCCGCCGAACTATTTAGAATGTATTCCCGTTACGCGGAAAAGAAGAACTGGAAAATAGAGATTCTAAACTCCAGCCCCACCGGCCTCGGCGGCTTCAAAGAAATAGTTTTTTCGGTTGAAGGCGGAGATGTCTACGGCAAGATGCGTTATGAGAGCGGGGTTCACCGGGTTCAGAGGGTTCCGGCCACTGAAGCCTCGGGGCGCATACACACTTCCACGGTAACGGTTGCCGTAATGCCGGAAGCTGAAGATGTTGACCTTGACGTAAAACAAAGTGACATACGGATAGACTTATACTGTTCTTCCGGTGCCGGAGGCCAAAGCGTCAACACCACCTACTCGGCCGTAAGACTTACACACGAACCCACCGGAATAGTTGTAGCCTGCCAGGATGAAAGGTCCCAGCTGAAAAACAGAAGCAAGGCAATGAAAGTGCTTATGGCGAAACTCCTCGATCTCAAAATCGCGGAACAGCAAGCCGCAATATCCAAAGACAGAAAATCGCAGATCGGAACCGGCGAGAGAAGCGAAAAGATACGCACCTACAATTATCCTCAGAACAGAATGACCGATCATAGGATAGGCCTTACTATCTACAATCTCCCAAGTGTTCTTGAGGGGGAGCTGGATCAGGTCTTCAATCCCATCATAGAAGCCTACCACGAAGAACAACTCAAAGCGCTTGAAAAAACGGCATGAAAACAGTCCAGGGACTCTTGAAAGAGGGAACCGGACTGCTCAAAGAGGTAGGCTTAAAAAACCCCGCGCGAGATACAGAACTTTTGCTCGGCTACTCTCTGGAATTAAATAAACTTTCCCTTTACACCTCCCCGAACAAACCGGTATCCGCTGAAAAGACTGCGCTGTTTTATTCCTATATATCAAGAAGGGCCGTCAACGAACCCCTGTCATATATAATCGGAACGAAAGAATTTATGGACTGCACGTTTCTTGTAAATAGAAATGTGCTGATACCGCGCCCCGAGACAGAACACCTCGTTGAAGAGGCAATCGCGCTTTCAAAAGGATTTCTAGCGCCGGTTGCACTTGACCTCGGGACAGGTTCGGGCTGTATTGCTGTTTGCTTTAAAAAAGCGGTTCCGCAGGCGCAGCTCACCGCCGTAGACGTATCGGAAGCGGCCCTTATGACTGCCAGAAAAAACGCCCGGGCCAACAATATTTCCGGAATAAACTTTAGGCGAAGTGACCTTTTCTCGGCTCTTGAGGAAAATGAGGATTTTGATCTTATCGTAAGCAACCCGCCGTATATTACGACAGAGGAGTACGCCGCCCTGCTTCCGGAAACAAAACTCTTCGAACCCGAGCTTGCCCTGCAAGGGGGAAGCGACGGACTTGAATTCTACAGGAAAATACTTTTTGAAGCCCCCGCAAGGCTGCGACAAGGCGGCTTCCTGCTTTTTGAAGTCGGCTACAGGCAAGCCGGCCAGGTTTCGGATATGATAGAATCCACCGGAAAGCTTAAAACCCAAAAGGTTGTCAGGGATCTGGCCTACATTGAACGCGTGGTAATTGCAAGCCGGATATAGTAAAATAAGATAATCTAATTCAGGCGGAGAACAAATGGATAGAATAATTATAGAGGGACGGAATAAACTTTCAGGCAGCGTAAGAATCTCCGGCTCAAAGAACGCGGCTCTGCCTATTATTGCGTCAACGATACTCACGGCGAAAGCCTGCGTATTAACCAATGTCCCCATGCTGAATGATGTGCTTGTAATGAACAAACTGCTCAAGACCGTTGGTGGAGAGGCCGAGTTCAGCGGCAGCAGTCTTTTTATACACAACAAAAGTATCTCAAACTTCAAAGCTCCTTACGACCTCGTAAAAACTATGCGGGCTTCCGTATATGTTATGGGCGCTCTGCTCGGCAGGTATCGCGAGGCAGAAGTCGCGCTGCCGGGCGGCTGTGTTATAGGGGAAAGGCCTATAAATCTGCACCTTCAGGGATTTGAAAAACTCGGCGCGAAGATAAATATTGAACACGGGTATATCAGGGCAAAAGCAAAGAAACTCAAAGGGGCAGAGATAAACTTAGACGTGGTCAGCGTAGGCGCGACGGCAAATATAATTATGGCCGCCACACTCGCCGAGGGCAAAACGGTCCTCCGTAACGCCGCTTCCGAACCCCATATAGTTGACCTCGCAAACTTCCTCAACAAACTCGGCGCCAGGATCACCGGACAAGGCACTAAAGTAATAGAAATCAGGGGTGTTTCGGAATTAAAGGGCGGGAAATATGCGATAACCCCTGACTATATAGAAGCCGGTACTTTTCTGGTAGCTGCCGGTATAACCGGCAGCAAGATAACGCTTGAGAATTCTCCGGTTAAGGACCTGGAGATAATACTTAACAAGCTAACTGAGGCCGGCTGCAAGATTAAAATAAGCGGCTCAAAGATAACGGCACAGGGAATAGAGAGACCAAATCCGGCAAACATTGAAACCCAGCCGTACCCGGGCTTCCCTACCGATATGCAGGCGCAGTGGTCCGCGCTGATGGCTCTTTCCTCCGGAGCAAGTATAATTAATGAGACTATCTGGGAAAAGAGGTTTATGCATATTCCGGAACTTAACAGAATGGGAGCCAACATATCCGTTAAAGGCAATACTGCGGTTGTTGAAGGAGTCGCCGGGCTTTCCGGAGCTCCGGTTATGGTCTCCGACCTGCGGGCCGGGGCCTCCCTGGTCCTCGCCGGACTGCGGGCTAAAGGCACTACAGAAATATCCAGAATTTACCACCTTGACAGGGGCTATGAACAGATAGAAAAGAAATTTGAAGCGCTGGGCGCCAGGATAAAGAGAGTGAAATGACCGGGGATTGCCCTTTAATTAAGCTGCCCGTTCTGATAAAATCAAACATGAAGATTATACGCTCTACAGATAGAAAAGAACTGCAGGCTTATTTCAAGCGGCTTGTAAGCACAGACAGCCGCACGGCTGCCGACGTGAAAAAAATACTCGCGGCAGTTGCCTCAGACGGCGACAAGGCCTTGGTTTCGCTGACCGCGCGTTTTGACGGTTTTAAAACCTCCCCCAAAGGGCTGAGGGTAACCGCCTCTGAATTTAAGCAGGCAAAAAATAAAGTAGATCCCGCCATCATCTCAGCGCTCTTGACCGCCAAAAGGAATATCAGCGCTTTTTGCAGAAAACAGAAGACCGCTGGCTTCTCAATATCTACCGGTAAAGGCGCGTCAGCGGGAATGATGATGGTGCCCATCGAGACAGCAGGCATCTATGTCCCGGGCGGCAAAGCGGTATATCCAAGCACGGTCTTGATGAATGCTATTCCCGCGATAACTGCAGGCGTTAAAAATATAGTAATGTGCACGCCCGCAGGCAAAGACGGCAAGGTAAATCCGGTGATTCTTGCCGCAGCTTCACTTTGCGGCATAAAAGCAGTTTACAAACTTGGCGGCGCCCAGGCAATAGCCGCGATGGCTTACGGAACAAAGACCGTAAGGCGCGCGGACAAGATAGTAGGGCCCGGCAACCTCTATGTAGCCACGGCGAAACAAATGATTTTCGGACAGGCCGGGATAGACAGCATAGCCGGACCTTCAGAAGTTCTTCTGATTGCTGACTGCTCTGCTAATCCGGAATATGCTGCCGCTGACTTGCTTGCCCAGGCCGAGCACGACGAAGATGCTACCTGCATAATGCTCACTGATTCTTCGCGCCTTGCGGCGGAAACGCTTGAAGCTCTAAACAGGCAGAAGACCTGCCTGCCCAAATCAGCCCTCATTGAAGTTGCTCTAAAACGAGGCTGTATAGTTATCACAAGGAACCTGAAGGAGGCTGCGGCGCTCTCAAACATTTTCGCGCCTGAACACCTCCAGCTTATGACCAGGGAAAACGGAAGCCTGCTCAAACTCGTCAGGAACGCAGGCGCTGTCTTTATTGGAAATTATTCTCCGGTTGCCCTCGGGGACTACATTGCAGGAACCAATCACGTATTACCGACCTCAGGGTCGGCCAGATTCTCTTCAGGACTCAGCGTATCAGATTTCATCAAGAAGATAGGTTATGTGAAGTATTCCAAGCAGGCCTTGAAGAAGGTGGGCTTGAAGATACGAAGGCTGGCGGAATCCGAAGGACTGCGCGCGCACGCTATAAGCGTAAAACGCAGGGATTAAACCGGTCAAAGCCCGGTATGGAGAAAATATGAAAACAAGAAGAGCCACAATAAAACGCAAAACGTTTGAGACCAGCATAACTCTGGGGTTGGACCTTAACGGAAAAGGAGCCTTCAGCATCCGGACCGGAGACGAATTCTTCGATCATATGCTTTCCCAACTTGCAAAACACGGCAGTTTAAATATCACCTTAAAAGCAAAAGGCGACGCTGTCCCTGATTTCCATCACCTGGTAGAAGATGTCGGGCTGGTGCTCGGCGACGCCTTCAAAAAAGCGCTGGATGACAAAAGAGGAATCAACCGGTACGGCTTTGGTTCCGCGCCGATGGATGATTCGCTGGTAGCGGTCTCCGTAGATTTCTGCGGCAGGCCCTACCTGGTGTTTGACCTCGCTCTGGAAAAAAAGAAGGTCGGAGTTTTCGATGAAGATCTGGCTGAGGAGTTCTTCAAGGCATTTACCATGACTTCGGGAGCGACACTGCATCTGCACAAGGTATGCGGGAAAAACCCGCACCACTCGCTTGAGTCCGCCTTTAAATCCTTCGGCAGGGCCGTCAAAGAAGCCGTCAAGATAACCGGCAGGGACATACCCTCCACAAAGGGAAAACTGTGAAGAAATACATCGCGGTAGTTGATTACGGCATGGGCAATCTGCTCAGCGCCGGCAAAGCCCTGCTCTCTGTAGGCGGTAATGCCGTAGTTACCGGAAACAGAAAGCTTATTGAAGGGGCCTCGGCGGTGGTTTTGCCGGGTGTCGGAGCGTTCAAAGATCGGAAGGCGTCGTGTAGGGAAAGAGTGTCTTC
>CAIOVX010000036.1 GCA_903861835.1 Candidatus Firestoneibacteriota bacterium
CCCGTTATGATAACCCGCGAGGTGATCTCCCGAGTAGAGCGTGTTGCCGAACTCGTCCTTAATCCTGATTCTTATGCGGATCCTCGACCATTCTTTGTCGTTGTAAACATAATCAAGCGCGATTTTTTTTGTTTCTTTCCCCTTCAAGACGAAAGACGCGCAGGAACTGAAATAGAACGAGTCCTCCTTGCCGTAAAAAGTTTCCACGCAGAGCTGGTAATTGCCGGCTTTCGGCAAAAGGCTCTTCACTTCAACTTCCAGTTTGTTCTCCACACCCGCCTGTATCCTGTCGAGGAAGATGCTCTTAACTTCAAGCGGCTTCTTTGAGAAAACCAGGTCGTTGAAGGCCCAGGGTGAATGCGAGGTGTTAACAACCTGAGTAACCGGACGGGACGCCTCCGCTACTTTCGCTTTATACCTCAGGAAAGAGACCCCCATCGTCGCTTCGGGGTTGAACTCCGCTTTAAACGAAGCGAACGGTATTGAAAAGAGCGTAGTCCACTTTGAGCCGGCTACTTTTACTTCGCTGGTAAAATTCACTTTATCCGGCTGGGCATAGGCCTTTTTTTCGCTCTTAACCGTGCCCGGATAGGTTTTCATATGGACGGCTTCGTGGACATTTCCCGGGTTCACCATATATTGATAATATTCGCTGTGGTCGTGTTTCGGGTCAATGAAGACTTCCATCGTGTCGTCCGTCCACATCGGCATTTCTTTGCGGTATTTGCGAAGCCCAATCTTCGGATCAAAATCGCTTTCCATAAGGACATAGAGCGTTTTTCCGGTATTAAGTATGTAGGCCTTTGCGTTCCTGTCGGTAAAATTTGAAAAGAGCGTTGCCTTTGCCCTGGGAAAACCGCGCAGCGTCACTTTGCCGGTTTTGACGAGCGGAGCACAAATCGCCTCGAACTCTCTCTTCCAGGGCAGGTTCCTGGAACTCAGCCAGTTTGTTGCTTCTTTCATAATTCCTCCTTGTAGGGTGCAATCATGCAATTATACATTAAAAGGGGGGCTGTTCAAGGGAATATGGAGTATCACTTGTTTGGCTTTATGCAATCAACGGAAAATTCGCCTCCGGCTGAAAAAGGGTCAGACGGGTGTTCATCTTTCTTTCTCCTGAAGCTTATCACCTCGAGCCCCGCGCCTTCTATCTCATTCACTATGTTCCGGGACAGCGGATAACAGACCCAGGGCGCTCCCCCCCGGGAGAAAGTCCTGCTGGGCGGGTCATAGGAAAAATCGCCGTTTTTCACAGGGATTTCCGGTTTCTCGTCGCCGTGCTGGCCCGCGACAAAACAGAAACCGCCATACTTTAGCACCCTGCTGATACTGGCGAAGAACTGCTTTCTTCTGTCGCCGCAGATATAATAGGAAACCCCGCCGTCATAAACAAAATCAAAAAAATCATCCTTCTCTTCCTTTAATTCAGCAACATCGCCCGCGCGAAAAACTGCGGCACCTCCTTCCTTTTCAGCTCTTTCTTTTGCCCAGGCAATAGCCGCGGGAGAAATATCAACACCGTATACTTCCCAGCCCTGCTTTGCCATGAAAATGCAGTTGTTGCCGGCGCCGGAACCGAGCTCCAGCATTCTCCCTTTTTTCGGGACATAACCGCTGTCTAAAATTCTTTCCAGTTCGGCCTCGTGCTTCTGATAACTCTCTTCCGATGACCACCCGGGGGCATTTGTGTCCCTGCGGTTTTTAAATCTGTCATCAAACAGCTTCCAGTTGTTTTGCATCCCGCCTCGATTTACGTTATGAACGTTATTAACGTTACAAACCTTTATTCTTATTCAACTCCTTAACTATTTTAACCGCCTCTTCCACATGCCTCTTCGCCTCAAACTGGCTCGAGAATATATATTGAATGACGCCCTTTTTATCCAGCACAAAGGTAACCCTGCCCGGTATCAGCCCGCCGGAACTCTTAATCTTATAAAGTTTTCTCACTTCCCCTTTGTCATCGCTTAGAAGATTGAAGGGTAGTTTGTGCTCTTTAATAAAACCCTTGTGCGATTCTATGGAATCTGAGCTTATGCCGATCACCTCAGCTCCGGCCTCTTTGAATACCGTATAGGAATCCCTAAAGGTGCAGACCTCAGCTGTGCAGCCCGGGCTGAAATCCTTCGGATAGAAGAAAAGCACAATTGAGGATTTACCGAGGATCTTGGAGAGCGTGAAAGGTTCTCCGGTGGAAGACTGCAAGGTAAAATCAGGAGCTGCGGTTCCTATTTTCAGTTCAGCGAAAACGTTTGCCCTGTGCTGGGAATACAGAAATCCTAGGCCGAAGAACAAACCAATAGCGAGTATCACGGGAATTGAGCGTTTCATAATCCCTCCCTGAGGCATACTGACTTTAGTATAGTGGGTTTGACCTGCCGCTGTCAAGACAGCAACAAATCCTCAAATATTTCTCTTGACTGAATGATACTTTTCTGGTATCATTATGTATACTCAAAACCCAGGAGGCATTATGTTTTGCAACCAGTGCGAACAAACAATCGGCGGTAAAGGATGCGCGGCGAAAGCAGGGGCCTGCGGCAAGAACGAGGACATACAGAGCTTGCAGGACACTCTGGTTTACGGTTTGAAAGGCATCGCTGCCTACGCCTATCACGCTAGGGAACTCGGAGAAAAGGATGAAACTGTCGACGCTTTCATGCACGAAGCCCTTTTCAAAACTCTCACAAATGTCAGCTTTGACTTAAACGACCATCTGGAAATAGTGCTTCGCGCCGGGCAGGTAAACCTGAAAGCGATGGAACTGCTGGATAGGGGGAACACGCGCCACTTCGGCAATCCCGTTCCGTCGGAAGTTTATACAGGCACCAAGGCCGGACCGGGAATACTGGTCACCGGACATGACCTGCTGGTTCTGAAAAAGCTTCTTGAACAGACCGAAGGAACGGGAATCAACATATACACTCATAACGAAATGCTGCCGGCTCATGGCTATCCGGAACTTAAAAAGCATAAACACCTTGCCGGAAACTTCGGCGGACCGTGGTGGAAACAAAAAGAAGAGTTCCGGAACTTCAGCGGACCGATACTGGTAAACACTAACTGCGTTCAGATACCGCCGGCAAACTCGTACCTGGAACGACTTTTCACAACGGGCATCTCGGCTGTCCCCGGCGCGGCGCACATAAAAGGGTTCGACTTCTCGGCTGTGATAAAGAAAGCTAAAGAACTTCCTGCCCTGCAGGACGCGCCCGGCAAACCGCTTATGACGGGATTCCACCATACCGCTATACTTGGTCTCGCAGGCAAGATAGTCGAACTTGTAAAAGCCGGCAAGATAAAACACTTTTTCCTTGTAGGCGGCTGCGACGGAGCAAACAACGGCAGGGATTATTATACCAACTTTGTAAAACAGACGCCGAAGGATACTATTATTCTCACGCTTGCCTGCGGAAAATACAGGTTCAACAGTCTCGACCTGGGAAACATCGAAGGCATACCGCGCCTGCTTGATGTCGGGCAGTGCAACGACGCCTACTCAGCAATACAGGTGGCCCTTGGCCTCGCGAAAGCATTCAATTGCGGAGTTAACGACCTCCCTCTTTCACTTGTACTTTCGTGGTATGAACAGAAGGCAGTAGCTATACTATTAACGCTGCTCTCTCTGAACATAAAGGGAATACGACTCGGATTTACTCCTCCCGCGTTCCTTTCCCCGAATGTGCTCAAGGTTCTCCACGAGACCTACGACCTCAAGCTTATTTCAACGCCTGAAATAGACCTGGCGGATATACTCAAGAAAAAGTAGTTTCCGAACTTTACTGTAAAGAAAACGGAGTGCTTCGCTTACGCGCTGCACTCCGTTTTTTCATCTACAAGGTACAAATAATATATTTTGCGCTATTTCCCGGTCTTCCATCCAAAGATTGCGTATATGCCGCACCAGCCGATGGCTCCGGTAATAATGAGAATTCCTCCGATTGGCCACAACCACCAGATGCCTGAGACATACGCTGCAACAAGCAGCCCTGCGCCTATGAGCAATCTAAGTATCCTGTCTATTCCGCCTTCGTTTATTTTCATAGTACCTCCCTGCAAATTTTAGACAACCGAAAAAATAAAACCAAGAACCGCGCCGCTTATTGCCCCCCGCCAAGGGTTTCCCGCGAGAGGACAAACTCCCCCGGTGCAGCTCAAATAATATCCGCTTGCCGCTCCCAAAACGCCGCCTATAATTATTCCGAGAATCATTTTCCGCATTTTGGTTTCCTTTAGCTGATTTTTATTGACTTGCTCTTGCAGACTCTCTCGCAGCCTTTTAACCGGTCGCATTTTGAACCGTCGGTGACTTTGCATTTGTTGGTTGCTTCGTCAATGTAAAGAATTCCCTGAGGACAGAGCGAGACACAGTTTCCGCAGGCGGTGCAGGTAGCTTCGTTTATAGTTACATAATTTGGCATTTTAGCCTCCCTTTTGATCTGTTAATTTCCGCAGCAACAGCCGGAACCGCAGGAGGGACCGCTTTTTCCCGCTTCCCCTGAAGAACAGGCAAAAACCGAAAGAGACCTCTCTGTTTTCGCAGAGCCGCAGCCCGGGCACTTTTCCTTGCTTTCGCTGCCGCGCGATTTTAGCTCTTCAAACTTTTTCCCGCAAGCTTTGCAGACATATTCAAATATCGGCATTCCCTTCTCCTTTAGAGCAAAATGAATTAGTTGTTGAATTATAGCTGAGAGCACGATGCGGGCGTATGATACCAGTCATACGGAGAGAATGGTTCGCCTATTTCCTTTTTAGAACGATAAGCAGGTCTTTAAGCAATATAAAGGTTATCAGCGGGCCGGTTACAAGTACATTCCTGTTGAAATTCAACGCTTCAGAGAAGTGACCTCTAAAAAAACAGGAAAGAGCGCGGGTTGTTCCGCAGGCGGGACAATAACCAAAGAACCTGTCGAAGAGGCAAAGGTCGGGAAAAGAACCGGCCTTCGGAACAAGGAAAACAACAACCGCAATCCCTGTTCCGAAAGCCGCAAGGCGCCCTGCCGGAGTAGCGAGAGAAACGCATTCAAGCAGGAACGCTAAAACTTTACTTTTTAACGAGCGGATTGCCATCTGCGTCTTTCAGACTGTTCGTAAGTATCATTATCAAATCAATAAGCCACCAGATGCCGCAGCCGCCCGCCGTCAATAATTTAACGATTCCAAGCGGAGTATAGCCCATATAGAACCTGTCGGCTCCGAAGGTGCCCAGGAATGCCGAGAGCAGGACGGCGGTAAGCCAATCCTTACCGAGAGCCTTATCCCCCTGCACCTGAGCGTTCTGGGCGGTCGAACAGCCGCATTTCACGCAAACAACCGCTTCCTCGCGCACTTCCGCGCCGCATTTTTTACAGAACATATTTCCTCCTTTGGAAAGGTGATTACGCAGATTACAAAATGAGATTAGAAAGATTAAGTCTTTTAGACCGATCCAATTCTTTAATCTGCGTAATCTATTTTGCTAATCTGTGCAATCGTACTACTTTAGAATTGAGACTATGCCCTCTTTTCTCGGAGCCGCCGAGGGTTTTGCCGATTTGTATCCAAAAGCGCCCGAGCAGTAAACCTTAAACGATTCCGGTATTTGCAATTCGTTCTTTAGCGCCTTTCCTTCCGGAGATTCAAGCGCGCCCTTAACCGCGTTTATCCAGCAGGAGCCGATGCCAAGAGACTCGGCGGCAACGAACATATACCCCAGCGCTATCGCGCAGTCTTCAACAGGGGTCACCGAGCTCTTGTCGGCCGAAACAATAATGAGAGCCGGCGCGGCGTAGAACGCGCTCGAATCCGGGTTCTTTGCGGAAGCAATAAGCCGCTCAATCCCGGAAGCCAGCATTACTTTTTTGCAAGCGTCGTTAAGTTTGTCAAGCAGCGACTTCTTTGAAACAACAGTGAATCTCCAGGGTTGGGCGTTCATCCCCGAGGGAGCAAAAGCGCCCGCCTTAAGTATAGCGGTTAGATGCTCCTCTTTCAACTGCTCCGAAAGGTACACCCTGTGGCTTCTTCTTTCCGTTATTGCCTTGATGACTTCGTTCATGATTTCCCTCCCAATATGACAAGAACTTCAAACAGACCAATTTCTTAATCTGCGCAATCTGTTTTCCTAATCAGCGAAATCAAAACAATTATTGTTAATTAAATATTTCTTTCAAGAAGACTTTTAGCGCTTCAAATGACCGTTTGTCCGCTTTCTCATTGTAGGCGGCTCCGCGGGAAGCGTCGTTACCGCTCGCCGGATTTGTGAAGGCGTGCACCGCTCCACCGTAGGAAACCATTTGCCAGTCAACGCGGGCGTCGTCCATCTCTTTTTTGAAGGCCGCGACCTGCGCCGGCGGGACAGACGGATCATCCGCGCCGTGAAGGATAAGTATCCTGCATTTAATGTTCTTTGCGTCCTCCGGGGTTTTTGTGTCTAAATTTCCGTGGAAAGATACAGCCCCGGCGAGTTCCGCGCCGCTTCTCGCAAGTTCAAGCGCCGCGCCGCCTCCGAAACAGTAGCCCATAACGGCGATTCGTTTTGGATCGACAAACTTTATCTTTTTGACCTCAGAAAAAGCAAGGCCGGCCCTCCGCCTCAGCAGCTGCCTGTCGCTCTTATATATGGAAGAAGTTTTGGCTGATTCTTCCCTTGTCTTCGGCCTTACATCCTTTCCGTAAATATCCGCGCAGAAAGCGACATAGCCCATAGCCGCGATCTGGAGCGCTCGGGATTTCACGTAATCCCCGGGCCCGTTCCATTCGTGAACAATAATCACGGCGGGAGCGCTGCTCTTTGCGGCGGACTCATCATAGGCAAGAAAACCTTCAAGCGCGGTTTCCCCGTCCATATATTCCACTGGTTTTGATATAGTACCCGCTGAAGCTCCGTTTTGCAGGCAGCAAACAGCGAAAAATAAAGAAAGCAATGAGAGCATGGAGTTTTTCATTTCAAGACTCCGTATTTGGGATTATATAACAGGGACAGGACGCGATGGCCCTGTCCCTGTTTGAAGCGCCGGCGGAAACCTCTAGTTATTTTTTTCTGTCTTATAAGTCACATTCGGATAATCAAGGGCGTTCTTCCCGAGGTAGATAATTACTCTGGTCGTGGTTCTTGTTACCGTGGTTTTGCCGACAATCGGCTTAGTTGTCACAACCTGGGTTGAAGTCGCGGTCGACTCAATAACAACAGGGTCTCCGGAATTGATGCACGCCGGGCTCTTCTGCAGTATATTGTCTTTTACCAGAAGAGCTCCGACCATAGAATATTTCACCCTATCACGCCAACCTTTTTCATTTTTCGGAAGTTCAACTACCAGCTGGCTGCTCTTTCCGTTGCCGCTCACTTCCATTCCATAAACCGTGCCTTTAATGACTGTAGGCCCACCCGGGGCTGCGGGCGCTGCCGCGGCAGGAGCGGCAGGAGCTTTGCCGGAAGCCGGTTTGCTTCCCGCTGCCGGTTTATCCGCGCAATAAGCGGAACCAGCCAGAAAAACTGCCACAACCAGAAGAACCAGTTTCTTATGCATATATCCTCCTGCGCATACGCGCAAAATACTTATTCATTTTACACCAAAAAGAAGCGCAGTCAACAGAGAAACTGCTCCCGCGCGAAAACGCGCTATTCAGCGGGCGCTCCCGCGGGCCAGGTTGTCCTGCCGTAATGATCAATATAATGCGTTACGGTATCGCGCTGGAAAAGCCGCACATATTTCTCCCCGCTTTTGCTCACAAGCCGCGCGTCCTTCAGCAACTCTTCATAGGAAGCGAAATCACGGTTGTCATACGAATAAAACACTTTCGCGACCGAGGGATCCAGCGGGACATGCCTGCCTTTATAATGAACCACCGTGATTACATGGTTGTTAATATGGAGCATGTGCCCCGTAAAGCATTTCCGGCTCTTATTCCTCCGGAGCTTTTCTATAACGCCGAGCAGGATCACAGCCGAGCTCCCGCACTGGGCGTACTGCCAGCGAAGCGTCGATAGCGGCGTAAAATCCGTCTCTATTGAGCTTAAGATGTTCACATAAATCATGAAGGCCGGTCGGTTAATCAGGAAGGCGGCGCCGGCGAGCCGGTCCATGTCATTGTCAAAGAGGGCGTAAACATAATCCGCTATCTTCTTCATAGCGCCGGCCTTCATCAGGTCAAAAACAACTTTGTTGTCCGCGCTCTTAATGACAAACGGCTTATCCTTGGGCCGGTAAAAATCCGGAATCCTTGAAAGCAGATACCTGTATTTTTTCTCCACAAAATCCGGGTCTTTCGGATCCGGCTGCGGGTTTTCCCCCTCAGGTTTCCCGTAAAGCAGCATCATGCCGTGCTTGTAGCTTACCTTATAGGCAGCTTCATAGTATTTCTTCCCGTCCTGCCCGGTTATTTCAATCCTGATAGTTTGATACTCCCATTCAAAATGATCTAACCTGTAAATACCCGAGGCGTTAAACCTTTTGCCCGGAGCGGCTTTAAAAGTGGCCGTGCTCTCATAATAACTCTTTTCTTCGTCACCGGTTAAGACGGACAGTTTAAGATTAAACAAAGACTCCTTCGACCGGTTCACTCCGGAAACGGTCAGGATGTTATCAACAAGCAGTTTCGTCTCTCCAAGGCAAATTTTATCCGCAAGCAAGGTCCTGCCTTCCGCTGTCAGGTCCATGAAGGCCCAGGACGAGTGATTGTCCCTTTCAAGATACACCGCCGGAACAGCCTGGTCTCTGCCATCAGTGTAGTGGCGCATCAGCATTATCCCCATTACCGGCGCGCCGGCGCCGGGCGCGGTTCCGAGCGACTTGAAAGGTATTATCACGAGCGTCTTCCAGATTCCGCCTTTCAGGCTGGTTTTCGAGTTCCATTTTTTATTATAAGGCCCGCTCTGCCTCTTGTGTTCTATCGTAATATTCCCGGGCATGTTCTTGTGGGAAAAGGCAACCCTCTTATTCTCCGGGTTTACGATAAACTGGATATAATTCTGATGGTCGTGAGAGGCGTCTATCATAATCTCGTGCGTGTCGTCAAGCCAGGGAACATCCTTGCGCCACGTGGTCCTCAGGTTTTTGCCTGCGCCGCTTTGAAGCATTACATAGAGGTTTTTGCTGTCTCTTCCCAGAAAAGCCGCAACGCCTGCGGCATTGAAACCGGAATACTTCGCGGCTCCGCTCCTGCTGAAGCTGTTCACGCTTACCTTTCCCTTTATCGAAATCAGAGGACAGACCAGCGTGTCAAAATTAAATGTTGGCGGATAGTAATGCAGGTTCAGCGTTCTGTTGTCTTTCATATCTCTCCTTTGCCGCTTTTTTTCCGCATCCAGGGATTAGTGGAGGCGTCGTTGTACATCTTGAACTGGTAATACATTTTCAAGCGTTTTCTGCCGGCGGTGATATCCGCGACCAGCGTGTCATAGCAGCCCATCAGGTCTTTTCTCTGCTCTTCCATTATCTCAATTCTTTTCGCGCACTTCATCTTGTGCTCGGCGGACGCGTCTTTTCTTAACAACTCTTCGGCCGTATGCCACATCTTGAGCCCAAGGATGGAGAGCCGGTCAATTATACTGCCCGGGGTTTCGGAATTTTGGCCGGCGGACTTCCCCGGCTTCACGCCTTTGGCTTTGAGCCATTCCGCAAAATACCTGTCCAGTTCTTCTATTTTATTGTTTCTCGCCTGATTTGTCCTGTCAATATTGCGTTTTACCCGCGCGATTCCTTCGGCCTTAATAACAGGAGAACGAGCCTTATCCTCTTCGTGCCAGAGATAGCAATTTAGCGCGACTATGCCTCCGACAAGCGAAGCCGGAAATTCTTTTCCCCGGTTCAGGGCCGCCACAGCGCCCTCCATATCTTTAATGGACTTTTCTTTTTTGTGCCAGATAGTTAAGGCGGTTTTAAATATTTTAAAAAGAGCGGTTGATTTGGGCATTGAGTTCATTGTTCCTCCACAAGAAGTTTATAAGGTTCATAAGGTTTGTAAAGTTTGTAAGGTAACATCATCACCATGCACCGAGAGAATGTCGATCTTACCTTATAAACTTTATGAACTTTTTATCTTTTACCTTACAAACTTTTATTTAAAATTAACTTCCCTCCACCCCTTCCCATAAGTATAAAATATCCTGGCGTCGTCGCCTTTCACATCCGTATACTCAATATGCCTTCTGTCCGCGCCAAAAAACAGGTCTTTGCCTGACATCTGGAAGGTTTCACCGCGGTATTTCCCGACAAGCGTGTAGTCTTTTGAAACGCAAAGCAAGAAATCTTTTCCTGAGCTTACCAGCAAGTTGTCCTTCAATTCTTCAGGCATCACAAGAACTCCGCCGCATTTGATCTTATTTTCCACGCCGAGCGCGTCCGCTGAACAGACCAGAAGGCCAAGGCGGTTGACGCCCGAGGAATACAGGGCGGGAAGCACCACCCTCTCGAGGTCATACTCGGACGGTTTTCCCGTAATATACAACGCGCTGAACCCGCCGCCGTAATTTGCGTACCTGGCCTGCGCTTTGCCCATGCTGAGATATCCTATGTCAAGGCGAGTGTATTTATGAACCGCGGCCTGCGCGAATATTAGGGTAAACGCTGCCAGTCCGGCTATCGCGGAAATCGGGGATTTTTTTGCCTGTCTAGGGATAAGCGGGATCAAAAAGAGCATCGCGTAGTAGAGAAATACGGTGTAAATATCCGGTTTGGCAACCCGCAGCACCGCGAACGGCAATTTCGCGCAGAAGGAGGCAACGGGAAGCAAAAGTGTCACGGCCAGCCCGGAAACAAAACCGAGAATTTTTCCCGCGGCCGGAACAAATATGCCGAGCGCCGCCTGGAAAAACCCGAAAACCGAAGCGGCCCAGACCAGCGGGGCGGAAACCAGGTTGCACGCAAGGGAAACGAGCGATACCGAATAGAAATACCAGGCCATTATCGGAAAAACAAATATCTGCGCGGCAAGGGTGACTCCAAGCGCGCCCGAGAGCCATTTCGGGAGGGATTTAAGCGCCTCCTGCAGTTTTGGCGTGAAATATATAATGCCGAAAGTGGCAGCGTAGGAAAGCTGAAATCCTATGTCAAAAAGGTCCAGGGGATCAAGCAGCAGGACTATCATTGCCGAAAACCCGAGCGTGTTTAACCCGTCCGCCTCGCGCTCTATTGCAATGGCGGCAAGGAAGACCACGGACATTATGGTTGCCCTGACCACCGAGGGAGTGGCTCCGGCCACGAGACAGTAAAAGAGCACGGCCCCTATTCCGAACTTCGCCGCAAACCGCTTTCCCGCGCCGAAAAGCCGCAGGATAAAGAAGACGGCAGCCGTCACCAGCCCCACGTTGAAGCCAGAGACCGCAAGCGTGTGAAAGATGCCGGAATCCCTGAAGTTCCTTGCAACTTCCGAGGGGATATTGTCCGTTTCTCCGAGTATCATGCCCTGGACCACTGCTGCTTCAACGGGCCTGCCGGGCATGGTTCGTTCAACCGCCTCAAGCAGCCTGGCGCGCGCCAATAGCGAGGCGCTTCTGAAGAAGCTGATTTTTTCCGCGCCGAGTACTTCAAAATCCTCGCCGCGGGAAAAATTAACTGATATCAGCCCGTAAATACCGCGCCTTTCCAGGTAGGTCTTGTAATCAAATTCACCGGGGTTCCTTCTTTCCTTGGCGCGAAAGAGGCGTCCCGTAACACGCACTCTCTGCCCTGGTTTTAGTTCATCGGGTTTGAGCTCTGCATGGATTGACGCTTTGACCAGCCCGCTTACTTTCCTCTCATCCTTTCCGCACATCAGCCTTTGCGAGCGGATCAGGACGGAAGCGCCCCCTCTCTCAGGATTCAGTTCCGGGGGAACGTCAACTACACCGAGCAGCTGGACTCTTTTTCCGTCGAATCTTTCAACGCTGTTCCTTATATTGTCGCGGCTAATGGAAGCCTCGCGCACTGAACAGGACAGCAGCGCCGCGAGAAATGCGGCAGTAAAAATAACCACGTTCTTGTCAAGCCGGTTAAGAACATAGAGCGCGGCGCAGGCGGCAAGCAGAACGAGCGGAACATAGAAAGGCAGGACGCCGTAGGCGCTTGAAAGCAGGACTCCGAGCATGAAAAAAAACGCCGCGAACGCGAGCGGCCTCAGCTCTATGTGCCTAAATAAGCTGTTTGTCAGTCCAGCCGTGCGACTTTGCGCCATTGAACCTGTGGCCTCCGTCAAAGAAATCAGAACCGAATTTCTCAGCGGCGTTCAGTTCCGCGTAAACGCGCCTAAGCTTCTTTTCCGCTTCCCCCGCAAAGTGTGAAGAGAAAAGGTAGTCAAGCGTGCCGGCCTCTATGAAAAGCGGGCGGGGGGCTATCAGGGACATAATATCGGATATATCGCCGTACTTAAAAACACTTTTCAGGACTTGCGAGCCGCAGACAAAATCCTCCAGCTCCTGCAGGAATTCGGTGTAGGAAGTGGTGCAGCAGGAAGCCACGCAAGCGCTTATCCTTTTATCAACAGCGGCAAGCATGTAGGCCGACACGCCTCCGAAGGAATTCCCGGCGCAGCCTATTTTTTTCCTGTCCACATCCTTGCGCGAGCAAAGATAATCCACGGCAGTAATATAATCCTGCAGGTGATAGGAGATAAGATCCCTTCCGAGCAGGTTCACGCCGGTATGCAGTATCTGGCAGTTGTCAAACCCCGGAGACTCTCTCTCGCCGAAACCCAGAGCATCTATGGCAATGACCACATAGCCGCGAAGAGCGTAGGAAACCCCGCTTCTGTCATAATAGCAGCTGCCCGCGGGACGCGGGTCGGGAACTTCCACCACCTCTATCTTCCCTTTGCCGTGGCCGTGAAGCCCTACCATGCCCGCGCCGTTCTTCTTTTTCGGGACGAGAACATACGCGGGAATCCTTGAAAAAGAACCGTCCTTCCAGAGTTCAATCTTTTCTTTTAAATATTCCCCCTCGTCGCTTGACGAGAGTTTCCTTACATGCAGTTTTCCTTTTGCCGGGCCCTCGGGCAGCAGCAGGCCCTTCAACACCCGCCCGAATTTTTTCTGCCAGGCGCCTATCGCTTTCTTTCCTGAAAGCGGGGCCGGCATGCCGGGCCTAAATTCCAGCGCGACGCGCCTCAGCGTGTCCACCGCATCATAGGAAGCTTCATTGCCGAAAATGAGAGTATTCTTGTCAGTTCCGTCCGGAAGCGCCGCCGAAACTCCCTTCAGCGGGAACCCGCCAAGCTCGGTGAGGCGCAGCATCACCCTGCTCCGGTCAATTTTCATAAGAAACAGGTTCAGTCCTTTTTTAAGGCTCACGACAAAACTGTGCTGGTCAAGTATCTGGTGATGCCAGGAATGCTCTTCCCCGATAAGGTCGCCGTTAAACCAGAGCTTGTAACCGTCCCAGCCTCCGGCATGCGCGAGCACTTCACGGGCCGAGTCTGAATATATGTAGGCAGCCGCGTAGGAAATTGAATCCAGAGCTTCCCACCATTTAAATTTCGCTTCTTTCCAAAGCCATTCCTTTTTAGCCGGATCAAGCGAGTGAATTCTCTCGGGTTCAAGCCAGTGAAAATACGGAGTGACAACCGCCTGCCATTTCCTTGACAGGCCCTGCGCTTTGACGGTTTTCCCGGCGCGGGGACGGCAGGTTTTCTCTCCGCAAAGATCCAAATCCCAATACCTTGTGTGCTTCGGAGAAAGAAATGTCACATCCTCCCCGTCCGTGCAGCCGCTTCTAAAGGGGCCGAGCACATACCAGGCGGTAACAAAGCCGGGCTTGCCGGCCATGCTGGGCAAAGGTACTTTACGCGCCATACTTGTCCATTCTTCCGGCGTTTCCGAGAAGCAGAGGCATCGCTTCTTTGGAGAACATCTGGCCAAGTCCGCCTTTCGCGCAGTTTCTTTCCGTAAAACCGAGGCCGTCCGGAAAGGAATTCTTTGAAACCAGCAGGAAAGGATTTGGCTGCCAGCCGTGCCCTTTCAGGACCGCCGGCGTGCAATGATCTCCGGTTATGCAGATAACCTCAAAGCCCATTTTTTTCAGGCGGGGAATCTCTATATCAACTTCCTCAATAATATGAACCTTGGCGTCAAAATTGCCGTCTTCGCCGTAGGAGTCGGTCTTCTTGATGTGCATGTAGAAAAAGTCGTACTTTGAAACATTCTGCTCCAGCAGGTCAAACTCGCTCTTGATGGTATCCCCCGCGTCCAGCACGTCCATCCCGACAAGACGGGCAAGCCCCTTGTACATCGGGTAGTTCGCCACGCAGGCGGTTGACATTTTCGTAATCTCCTTGAGCGCCGGAATATCAGGACAGCCCGCTATGCCGCGCAGCAAAAAGGTGTTCGCCTTCGGCTCGTTCTTCAACACCTCGTTGGCCAGTTTGATAAACTTGTTGAGCACCTCGGAAGTTTTCTTTGCCTCGGGACGCAGCGGCGAAACTTCGTGGGCTTTCAAACCCTCTTTCTGCGGATCGGTCTCGTTCACGCCGTCGGCCAGCCCGTCGCCTTCAAGAATCACCACAAACCTGTGCTCCTTGCCGTTTTTGATTATTATTTTAACGCCGTCAATTTCCTTTATTGCCGCGGAAAGCCTGCCGGTGAGCTCAATATTCTTGTCGGTCGGAATCCTGCCCGCCCGGCGGTCGAGAATGGCCCCGCTTTTATCCATAGTGGCAAAATTCGCCCTGGCGGCGATGTTTTTGCAGGTCATCGGGAAGTTTATCCCGAGCGCCTCAAGCACTCCGCGCCCTATCGGAAACGCTATCGGGTCATAGCCGAAAAGCGCCAGATGCGCGGGCCCCGAGCCGGGAGTGATTCCCCTGGCTATCGGGTGGGTGAGGCCGAGCATTCCGGTTTTCGCGAGCTCGTCAAGGTTGGGCTTCTTGGCGGTTTCAAGTTCGGTCTTGCCGGTCGAGGGATTAGGCAGGCCTCCGACGCCGTCCATTACCATAAGGAGTATCTTCGTCGTATTTTTCACAGTGAGCGATTTGATCAGTTTCAGGTCCATTATTGCCTCCGTTGGGGTTAGATTACTGATTATACTTGATTGCAAAGGGGTATTTCAAATCATTTGAACAAAGGGCCTCAAATTGAAGGCGGTTTTTGCTATAATCATCAATGTAAAATGTTTTCGGGAGGATACTGTATGCTGTCGGCAGGTTTTGGCAAAGCAAGCATCTGGAATTCGATAAGAACGGAGCGCAGAGCGGCAACCCCGATTGAAGCCGCGGCCTTCTGCGTCTCTTCCGGCAAAACTTCCGCTCTTATGATTTTTACCGATATGGTCAATATGCGCTATTCTACCGCGGAGAGCGTCAGGAACGCCGTCTCCCGCGCCCTGAAGATTCCCAAAAGCGCCTGCGCCGTTTTCCTGACTCATAATCACGCCGTTCCGGGAGATACTCCCGGTAATTTTAATGTCGCCCTGCTCTCCCGCGCCTGCGCCCGCGCGGCCCGGCTCGCCTTTAACGGCAGAAAACCGGCGGAAATTGCCTTTGCGGGTTTCGAACCCAAAAAACCTCTCAACTTCACAAGAAGAATACTTTATAAAGACCTGGGAGCTCTGACTTTTTATAACGGGCACAGAGATGCAGGCGGAAGGCCCGACATCAGCCACACGCTGAAGATAGAACTTATGAGTTTCTGCAAGGGTACGCCGCCGGTACAGCAGCACGGCTTCGATGTTTCAGGCCCGCTAAAGAGCGCCTACAGAGTCCCCGAGCCGCCGGTAAAAGTGAAGTCCCCTTATTTTCTGGGGAAGCCCGTCGACGGACTGATGCAGGGCATATTCTTCCGCGAGCCCGGGAGCAAAAAACCCCTCGGCTCCCTCTTGCGCTTCGCGGCTCATGCAGCCGCTTCAAATGTCAAGGGAGCTGATTTCTATTCCGGGGATTTTCCTTACTTTGCCAGAAAAGAAGCGGAGAGGCTTTTCGGGGGCGGTTCCGTGTTCATGACCGGGCCGTCAGGAAACCTTGTTCCGCTGTTGACGAGAAAATCGCTGAAACTCGCGGAGAAGATAGGAAAGCAGGCAGCGCGCCTGATCGTTTTAAAGGCAAAGAACGCGCGGTGGGAAAAGATTGACGGCCCCGTAAAACCGGTTTCACTCAGGGCCGTGTTCCGGTTCAGAGATGATTTTTCCTCCAAAGCCGCCGACCGGAACCGGGAAATGCGGAAAATAGCGCGCAAAGCTCTGGCCGGCGCCAAAACCGGCATGCCGCTGAAAGACATCAAAAGACTGACCGACAGGTACGAGATGCTCGGTTACTCAAAAACTTATTTCGATAAAGGCGGAATGGCTGTCACGAAAAACCCGGGCGGCAAAATACCCTGGGATATTTTCGCTTTAAGGATCGGAAAATACGCCATACTCGGCCTCCCCGGAGAGCCTTTCGGGGAATACAGCGTTATACTTCGCTCCCGCACCATCGGCCGGCGGCTGATTACGGTTGAATTATGCAACGGCCACCTCTCCTATTTTCCCCTGAAGAAGGATTATCCTCTCGGCTCCTACGAGGTAAACGCGGCCCGCTGCGGCCCTTCAAACGAGAAAGTGCTTATCAATTCCGGCCTAAAAGCCCTGAAAAAACTCGGATTTTAGCGTTTTCCGGGGGGGTTACGCTTTTTATTCAAGCAATTAGCCTGCTTTTTTGTTATATTTACACCTATGCAAATTAACGACGCCGACATAAGAAAACAGCACGCGGCAAAATTTTCAATTATATCCAACTCGGGCCTCATCCTGCTGAAGATCGCCGTCGGCATCGTAACCGCGTCCGTAAGCATAATCGCTGAAGCGATACATTCCGGCATTGACCTCATTGCCTCAATCATCGCCAATTATTCCGTGAAAAAGTCAGGCGAACCGGCTGACTCCCTGCACCCTTTCGGCCACGGGCGCATTGAAGACATCTCAGCGCTTATTGAAGGCATCCTGATACTGTTCGCGGCCTGGCTAATCTTCCACGAAGCTTACGACAAATTCGCACACGGGGTCAACCTCACTTTACCCGGCGTAGGCGTTTTCATAATGCTCATCTCGTCAGTTTCAAACTGGGTAATCTCCGGCTACCTCTTTAAAGTAAGCAGGGAGACCGGATCATCCGCCCTTGAAGCCGACGGGTGGCATCTGCGGACGGATGTGTACACCTCAATAGCGGTTTTTGCCGGGCTTTCGGTCATCACCTTAAACGGTCTGCTGAAGGGCCCGGCCTGGGTCAGATACTTTGATCCGGCTATTGCGGCGCTGACCGCGCTTATGATTGTCAAAGCCGGATGGGATATTTCAAAAACCGCGGTAATGAACCTTGCTGACCTGAAAATATCGGACAACGAGGAATTGGCTGTCAAGCAGGCCATAGAAGAGAACTCGGACCGCTATGTTGAATTCCACGAACTTAGGACCAGAAGGGCTGGGCCTTTCAGATATATTGATCTTCATCTGGTAGTGTCACGCGACCTGCATGTGGAAACGGCTCACAAGCTGACCGATCACCTTGAAGAAGACATAAAAGCAAAACTGCCGCATACCGATGTCATTATACATCTCGAGCCCTGCGAGGGAAACTGCGAGGCCTGCCATATTAAGTGCCCGACGCATGCGCACGACGGAGACCTGAAATGATAGCGGCTGTTTTTTCCGATTCGCATAAAGACCTTAAGACATTGGGTGCGGCTGCCGAGGCGGCGAAAGCTTTTGGCGCGACAAAAATGATTCATCTGGGAGATACTTTCCGCGACGGCCTTGCACTTAAGAAGTATTCCGGCGACGTAGCAATGGTCCCCGGTCTCTGGGAAATAGAATACCACGACAGCAGTATTCCAAACAGGCTTATCATCGACCTTTGCGGATTTAAAACACTGCTCACGCACTCAAACAAAGCAACTCTTGAAGATATGACCCTGGACGGGAATCCTGACGAGATAATAGAAAATGAAAATATAGATATACTCCTATACGGTCACACACATTTTTTCGAAGCTGTTATCCGGGAAGGAAGGCTTGACCTTAACCCCGGTTCCTGCAGGGCGGGCGATAAAAGAGCCGCTTCTGTAACCTACGGATTGATTTTCACTGACGGGAAAAAGGCTACTGGAAGGATAATGGATCTGGATGGGAAAATACTCGCGGAAACGACATTAATAAAATTGTAAAAAGACGGTTTCTAACGCTCGCAACGCAAAGCTACTTTCCTATCCCAAAATATACGGCGATTTGAAGCAGGACGTTAGCATATACGCCGGCCAACACATCGTCAATCATTATACCCCAGCCGCCCGGCAAAGCCTGCAGCCCTCGGATCGGATACGGCTTCCAGATATCAAAGAGCCGGAAAAAAAAGAAGCCTGCGATAATGTACGGAATCCCGAAAGGAATGAAAGCCATTGTAACAAGATAACCGACAAACTCGTCGATAACAACTTTGTGCGGGTCCTTTTTCCCGAGGAGTTGTTCCGCTTCGGTTGACGCGAAAACCCCCGCAAAAAAAAGAAAAACGGTCACTGCCAGGTATAACAGCATATTGCCGCGCAGCAGCAGGTACGGCAGAACCGTAAAGGCGGTCGCAAAAGTTCCGCTGGCAAACGGAATATAGCCGATAAAAAGCACGGAAGAGAATAACTTAATTAGAAGGGTCCTCACAAACCTGCCCCCTTCAGAATATGCCTGTTACGCTTGAAGAAATCCCAGCCGGAATAAACCGACCAGAGAACGCAAATAAAGGTCATCACCCAGGGTACCGAATGAACAAAGGCAACGAATTTTTCTCCTGCATCTCCCTGCATAATAAAAAAATCCTCCCAGGGGTGAATAAAGCGAGTGATGTAATCCTGAAAGGCTATGATGACGAGTATAGTTATAATAGTAGCAATATGCCATGCGGTTTTATGCTTGCCTGCCTGCTCGGCCGCTATGACCGTCCCTTTCTGCGCGGCAACCAGGCGCACGGAAGTTATGATAAGCTCCCTGGAAAAAATTATAAGCACCATCCAGAAAGGCACCAGATCCAGCTGGACAAAAGAGAAGAATGCCGAAAGAACCAGCAGCTTATCCGCGAGCGGGTCCATAAACTTCCCGAATTCCGTAACCTCACCCCTCTGCCTTGCCAGGATACCGTCATATAAATCCGTCAACGAAGCAACAATAAAAACCAAGAGCGCAATGAGTTTTCCGTACTTGTAATTGGAAAAAAGGAAGATAATAAAGTACGGGATAAAGGTTATCCTAAGTACCGTCAACACATTTGAGATGGTTATTTTTTCCCTGCCCTGTAAACCCTTTTTTTTCTGCATTTTACTCCGGCCTCCCGGAAAGATCATACTCGGAAGCCCCGGCTATCTTCACTCTGATAATATCTCCCGGCGCCGCTTTCGTGCTCCTGGGGAGCAGCACTCTGCCGTCAACATCCGGCGCGTCCGCGTATGACCGGCAGACAAATGCGTCCTTCGCCGCGCTGTCAACAAGTACTTCTATTTTACTTCCCAATTTAGCTTTGTTCAATTCTAAAGAAATGCCTTTCTGAAGCGTCAATAGCCGGGAAAGCCTCTCCTGCTTCACTTTTTCGCTTATCCCTGCCTTCATTTTTCCCGAAGGAGTGCCTGATTCGCGCGAATAGGCAAAAGCCCCGAGCTTTTCAAATCTGGCACGGCGCGTGAACTCCATAAGTTCTTCGAAGGCCGAGTTGTCCTCCCCGGGATGCCCCACGATAAAAGTTGTTCGCAGCGCGGCACCCGGAACCTTTGACCTTATTCTTTCAATTACTCCCGCCGCCTCATCCCTGCCGTATTTTCTTCCCATCAGCTTCAACACTCTGCCATTAATATGTTGAAGAGGTATATCAAAATAGGAGCAGAGCTTCTCCTCTCCCGCGACGAGTTCAAGAAGTTCATCGCTCACACGGGAGGGATAAAGATAGAGCAGACGTATCCATTTAAGCCCTTTCACTTTTACAAGCTCTTTGAGCAATTTGACCAGCGCGGGCTTTCCATATATGTCAGAACCGTAATTCGTAGTATCCTGTGAGATGAGGTTTATTTCCTTCGCGCCGATTAGCGCGAGATTCTTCACCTCTCCGGCTATATCCTCAAGCTTCCGGCTCTTGAGCGGCCCGCGGATTGAAGGGATAGCGCAGTAATTGCACCTGTTATCGCAGCCTTCCGAGACTTTGACATAGACGGAATGAAGCGGTGTTGCCAGCACGCGAGGCGTATTTTTATTATAAATATAGCCTGGTTTTGAGACCAACAATTTGTTTGCCGGAACCGCCCTTATGACCTCGCCGATCCTCGTGAACTCGCTGACACCGATAAACGCGTCCGCTTTCGGAAATTTCTTAATAAGCAGTTCCTTCTGTTTCTGTACCAGGCAACCGGTAACAATTAGTTTTTGCCCCGGGCGTTTTTTCACGGAAAATTCTTTTATGGTGTCTTCCGATTCTTTTACGGCATCCTTAACAAAAGAACAGGTGTTTACGATAAGAACATCTGCTTCTTTGGGGTCGCTGACCGCCTCAGCGCCATTTTCCGCTAGAATACCTAGCATAACCTCAGAATCAACGAGGTTCTTCGAACAGCCAAGACTTATCATTCCGACTTTGATCATTTTAACTTCCCTTTGATATGACTTTTCTTTTTAGCTGACTTGCGATTACATCTTACCGTCGCAGTAGACTCCGCCCTTGCCGTCATCGTGGTTAAGGTATTCACAGTAGTTGCAGAGACCGCTTGGATGCTTTTCAAAAACCGTTGCTGTTTCTACTTCTTCAATCAAAAGCAATGTATCCCTCTTAAGCGCTTCAAGCTGGGTGTCGGAACGTTCCGAAGTATATTCTATCCCGGACATCAGGTAATTCCAGACCAGGCGAATTTTTCTTTCCCCGACAAGCTCTTTTACCCCTATTTGGTAGAGGGCAAGCTGGCGTTCTTCATCTATCTGCTTTTGCGAGGGAGGATTCATCCCCGTTTTGTAGTCAACAATATCAATGCTCCCGTCCGGCTTCTCGTCTATGCGGTCGATAACTCCTGTCATAACCCGCAAACCGTCAGGATCAAGTTTTATGTTTAGTTTCTGCTCGAGCCCGAGAATCTTGTTCTGGGTGAAAGGAGCGTATTGATCAAAATACCTCGCAACTGCCTTTTCACCTATAGACCTGTAATGCTCTTTGCTGTATTGCCTCTTTACAATAACAATATTGTCGTTCCACTTCCTGCGCCAGTACCAGCCGAAAAGACCTACGACCTGACCCTTATCGGGAGCCACCTTTTCAAAATTGGCCTTTTTGTAAGTGTACTCCAGCGTCAAGTGCACCATCGAACCAAGGAAACGTTCTATTGTGTCTCTCTCGACTTTTATCTTATCCCTGTACTTAAGTTTGTACTGATGTTTACAGTTTTCATAACAGCCAAGACGCGAGTGGGAAAAAGTTTCGGACAAAAGGGCCTCCAATAAAACTAATCGGTTAATAACGTTTATAACGGTTGTAACGTTCATAACGTAAAGCAAAAGCAATTCAACAACTCAGGTTCTCTATAAAAGCGCTACAAAGATAACAAGCCAAATTTGAGGGTCTTATGTTTCCGTTAAAAACGTTAAGAACGTTATAAACCTCTATTCTTTATTCTTTTTATCTTCTATTATTTTTTTTATCTTCCCCACCAGCTCTTCAAACTTTGCTTTTTGCTCTTTATCAAACCCAAGGTCCCTCAAGAACTCATAATTAATATTTACCTTCTTCCTTTTTTTGTAGAGTTCCGAAACATCCCCGCCTGAGACTTCGGCGGCGGCGCAGGCCGCGATAATTTCATTTTTGTCAGCCCTTTTGTTTTTGAATAATTCCTCAACCGTTTCCTTTTTTATTCCCGTATTCGCGCTTACGGCGGCCGCCGTTAATGGCGCGTAATCAATGCCTCCGGACGCTCCCCCCTCCCCTCCGGAAATCCGCATATCAAGTTTCCCGACCGTCTTTCTGTTCTCTATTGCATCCCCCTTAAAACTCCCTCCGGCAACATCCCCCGAGAAAGAAAATGTCCTTTTCTGCCGGGTCAGCACAAACGTCCCGGAAATTGAACTGCCGTTCAAGGTGAGGCTCCCGGCATAGGTTTCCGGTTTTCCGTTCCATGGAGCGATTATGTTTCCTTCAAAAGCGCCCCCGCCTTTTGACTGCAGCTTACCGTTGAAAGTTTTCGCGCTTGAACTCTGCCAGGAAGTGGTGTAGCTACCCTCCACTGAAATATCGGCGGAAACCAGCATGAATGGCATTGCCGCTACAACACAAGCATTTATTATCCTTTTCACAGACGCCTCCTCACAACTTCGTCAATAGCCATTTGTTTTCGTTGTAAACCTTACAAACCTTATTCTGCTATGCCGGACGGAGTCCGGCATGAACAATATCCTTCCTTGCAGAACAAGACGCACGAAGTGCGGCTTTTAAACGTTTCCTAATTAAATATTTGATGCGCCTTCTTCAACTGCTCCATTGGCTTCAGGTGTTGCGGACAGCGCTCGTTGCACTTGCCGCATTCCGTACAAAGATCAGCTTTCTTTGGCATTTTGGAGTATTTCTCCTTGCAAGTATCTAGCGTGCCGTAAATTTTCATTACGGTGTGCAAGTCCATTATTTCCCAAATATTGAGTCCAGCCGGGCACTCCTTGCAGTACTGGCACCACGTGCAGCAGCCGTCCTTTGAGACATTTCTGAACTTCTCCGCTTCTTTTGAAAGAAGTTCCACGTCATTCGTATTTTTTATATCATCATACATGTCCCCCGCGAGGACAACTTCTTCGGCGTGCTCCGCGGTGTCAATACCGACGATAGCGGTTGATATTTCAGGATTACCGACCAGCCATCTTAATGCCCCGACGGCGTTTGACTTCGCCTTTCCTCTCTGCAGAAAATTGAACTTCTCTCCCTTATCCCCGAGCATACCGCCGTTTAGCGGACCCATAACAACAATCCCCATATTTTTCTCGTGGGCAAGCTTTATCTCTTCAGCGTATTCCTGCTTAAAAAGGTTGTGATAAAGCGTGATGCTCTCAAAGAGCCCGGAGGCTATCATATTCCTCACCGCGGCGTTTGGAGCGTGCGTTGTTATGCCTATGTGTTTAACTATTCCTTCTTTCATGGCCTGTTTCGCGCCTTCCAGCAGCCCGCCGGGGGCAATGATTTTCTCGAATTCTTCCTGTGAGTTTACATACCACATCTGATAAAAGTCCAGGTAATCGGTCTGCAGGCGCTTCAACTGCTCCTCTATCTTTTTCCTGAAGTCGTCCGCAGAACAGATCGTCGTTTTTGTTGAAAGAAATACATCTTTTCTTCTTTTCCCGAGGGATAAACCGATCTTCCTCTCCGAGTCGCCGTAACCCGGCGCCGTCTCAAAGAAATTAATGCCGAGATCTATACATCTGTTGACCGCTTTATAGGCAACCTCATCAGAAACATTTGGAATTCGCATGCCGCCAAACGAGATAACTGAAACTTTCAATCCGGACTTTCCCAACAGCCTGTATTCCACTAATAACTCCTTTTTTGCTGAAAATAATTCCTTGCAAGAACTTTATACGCGCCGGGAAACTCTCTTTTCGCTTCCCACGAAAGCGCCTGCCTCGCGCTTTCAATATCTCCGAGTTCAGCGAAGGAGAGACTTTTTTCAAAATCGCCGTAGATTCTGTGGTCCAGGTCAAGCAATCTGAAACTTCCGTAAAGATCTATCGCATTCTTGTAATCACCCTTAGCCTTAAAGCACCAGGCCAGGTTAACCTTCGAATGGCGTTTATTCTTCCCGTAGAACCTTATAATTACCTTAGTGTAATCCTCAGCGGCCCTATCAAGATCTAGATGCAGCATCCTGTCGCTGCCCAATATATAGAAGGTTCCCGCGTTCTCCTTGCCCCGTCTTATCCTTGCAGCCTCAGTTTCCACGAGTGAGGCATATTTTCTTCTTTCTCCGGAGTACTTTGCCATCTCTCCTGCCAAAAGCGCTTCTAAGCTTCCCGGATATTTTTTCTTGGTCAGCTCATAGTATCCGTCGGCCCCGGAGTAATCGCCTGTTATATCGGAAACAAACCCAAGCCTAAACGCAGCGGAGGCGGCCTCTTCGGGGCCCGAGGGCGAAAGCAGAGCCGCCTTGAAACCTTCGGACGCCTTATCCCATTCTTGACTTTCCATATCCACGGAAGCCTGAAGAAACACCTTTCCGGGGTTTACTTCCGGAAGCTTTTCTGATTTACGTCTGAATATACCTTCGCAATAAATGAAGGCCCAGTCCAGCGCGTCAAAAACGAAGAAGCGCTTTCTTGCGGCGGAAGCTGATTCATTCAGCAGTAACTTCAGGTCCTCCACCCTCTGTTGCGCGGGAGCTGTTGCCGGAAGGTTAATAGCCATATCAAGGGTCGCAAGGGTGCAAAGGTTCGGGTTCTCCCGTCCGAGCTCCCCAATCAAACACTGGCCAAGATAAAGCTTTAGGTCTTTCTCGCCCACTTGAGCAGAGATTTGCGTTGAGCTGAGCCGGTTGAAAACAGCCGCACTTTCGTTAAAGATGGCGTACCTGTATAATCCCAGCAGCGCCAGCACACAGGCCGCGGCATAAAAATACTTCAGAGAGGGCTTAAGTATATCGTGGATAAGATCCCTGACTTCCAGCCTGTCTTCGCACGCGATAATAAGTTCTTTGTCGAAAACATCGCCAAAAGAGGAGCTCACATTCCAGGTAATAAATTCAGCTTCGGTCTTAAGTAAACCCAGGTAATAGGCGTGGCATTTGGGGCAGTATTTTATGTGCCCCCTCACCCTGTCAGCTTCCTGTTCCGACAGATTTCCGGTGGCATACTCAAGTATTTGGTCTTCAAAGCAGGGCACTCAGTTACCGCCGCCGGCTTTTGCCGCGGAAGACTTCCTTGCCTTTCTTTTTCGCGGAGCCGTCTTTCCTGTTTTTCCGGACGAGGAGCTTCTGCTGCTTTGAAGCTCAAGACCCAGGAGATCATAAGCAACTTTCATCTGCCATTTTACCCAGCTGGGTTTTTTCCCTACTACATCAGCGATATTGTTATAACTCAGGCTGTGATATTTTTGCATGATTACCATAGCCCTATGCTCCGGGTCAAGCCTGTCAAATGCCCGAACTACATATTCTTCCGGAAGCCTTGCCGCAAGATTCCGGATAGCTTTACTACGCGGAAAGCGGTCAAGACAGACATGATAAAATATCCGGAAAAGCCAGGTTAAAACGCTGCTTCCAATGCGGTAGCTGTCCCGTTTTGCCGCCGCCCTCAACAGGCATTCTTTCACGGCTGAAGAGGCCGCAGCGTCATCGCAAAGCATTCGTTGGGCAAAAGCCGCCGCGTGCTTCCTGTACCTTTCATAGAGGAGTTCGAACGCAAACGGATTCCTGTCTTGAATGTGCAGCAGGAGTGCTGTGTCCGGGCTTTGCTTATTTAGTTCAGGAAGTTTTTTTTCCATATTTCGCAAAAATATCAGACCTGATGCCGCCGCGGGGACTGAACTCGCCCTTTATCTCGGCGGACACCGGCTTGACTGCCTTCACAAAATCACGGAGTATCCGGTTTACCGCGTTCTCGTAGAAGATTCCAATGTTGCGGTAGGCCAGGATATATTCCTTCAGCGATTTTAGTTCCGCGCACCATTTCCCGGGAACATACTTTATAGTCAGCACGCCAAAATCCGGCAGCCCGGTCTTGGGGCAGATTGCGGTATATTCCGGAAGCGTTATGGTAATCTCGTAACCCTTAAACTGATTCTCAAAGGATTCGAGTTCCGGAAGTTTCGCGGAAAGCCCTGCTTTCGCGTGTTCTTCGGTATATCTTCTTTTCATTATTTTAATATCTCCTTCAGAGCCGCAAGCGCCTTCGTGTAGTCAGGATGGGTCGAAACCTCTTTTACATACTCCACATATCTTACGGTGTCAGACGCGTCAACAATAAAGATGGAGCGGGTGAGGAGCCGGAGTTCCTTGATGAGCGCCCCATAGGCCGCTCCAAACGAACCGTGCATATGATCTGAGACAGTCTTGACTTTGCTGATAGTATGCGCTCCGCAGTATCTCTTCTGCGCGAAAGGCAGGTCCATACTGACGGTATAGAGCACGAAATCACCTGCCATTTTGTTCGCCTCGGCTTCAAAGCGCTGAGTCTGCAAGTCGCAGACGGGAGTGTCAAGAGAAGGAACTACGGAAAGCAGCCTCACCTTTCCTTTGCTGGAAGCAAGCGTTACCGCGCCAAAATCATTGTCAACAACCGTAAAATCAGGGGCTTTTTGCCCCGCCTTTACTTCCTCCCCGATAAGAGTAAGCGGACCGCCGTGCATAGTCACAACACCTTTTCTTTCTGTCATATTCTCCTCCTATAAGAGATAAGCTTTTTTGATTTTGCAGATTGTACGACCAATCTTGATTACCCATATAAGCGTATTATTATATCATATTGGTTTTTATTATTCAGCAGACTGCTATCGCGCAAGAAACTTGAGCAGGTCTTTCAGCGGAAGACAGTTTATCACATCCTTCTTCTCGAGCCAGCCCCTGCGGGCGGTGATTACTCCGTATTTCATATTTTCAAGCTCGCCTATGGCGTGGGAATCAGTATTAATGCTGACAGGCGCGCCTTTTTCCTTTGCCGCCCTGCAGTTGATGTCGGTAAGATCTAACCGGTAAGGGGAGGCTGAAAGCTCCAGAGCCACTCCTTCGCCGGAAGCCGCCGCTATGACTTCTCCCATATCTATTTCATACGGTTCCCGCTCGTTCAATAACCGGCCCGTGGGGTGCCCAAATATTTTTATCCTTCCGCTTTTGAAAGCGCGGATTACTCTTTTGGTCATCTCGTCCTTCTTCATTCGAAACGAGGTATGCACCGAACCAATCGCGTAATCCAGCCGGGAGAGCAAACCATCATTATAGTCCAGTGTTCCGTCGGGCTTTATGTCAACCTCACTGCCGCAGAGCACCCTCAGGCCCTTCAGTATTTTGTTCAACGTTTCTATTTCTTTTATCCTCTTAAGCAGCAATTCCGGAGATAACCCTCTCGCCACTTTCAGCGAAGCGGAATGATCAGTTATCCCAATATACTCATAACCCTTCTTCTTCGCCGCAGAGACAAGCTCGCCGATACTGCCGGTCCCGTCTGATGCAGCGGTGTGCATATGAAGGTCTCCCCTGATATCCTCAAGTTCAATAAGGCGGGGGAGCTTGCCGTTAAACGCAGCTTCTATCTCGCCCCTTCCCTCGCGCAGTTCCGGCTCTATATATGGAAGGCCAAGCGCGCGGTATACTTCTGCTTCGGTCTTCGCGGCTACGCGCTTCTTCCCTTTAAAAACCCCGTACTCGGAAAGCTTCAGGCCTTTTTTTATTGCCAGTTCGCGAAGCAAAATATTATGCTCTTTTGAACCGGTAAAATAATTCAATGCGGCGCCGAATTCTTCCGTAGAAATCACCCGCAGGTCTGCCTGTATGCCGTCTTTCGTAAGGATAGAAGCTTTAGTGCCTCCCTTCGCAAGCACTCTGGCCACACTTTCAAAACCCGTAAAGGCTTCGATTGCTTTGCCGTGTTCTTTCGCGGCAACCAGAAGGTCTATGTCTCCAGCCGTTTCTTTCCCGCGCCTTAAGCTGCCGGCAAAAACGGCTTCTTTCGCCCCGGCCGCCTTTAGTTCTTTAATGAGGCCTTCGGCAACAGGCAAAGCGTCGCCGAGGCGCATCCGCTCCTTTCCTTTCTTCCTGTATTCAATCCCCTTGAGAATGTTCTCCTCAGTTTTTCCCCCCATCCCCTTCAGGCCTTTCAACTTACCGGCTTTCACTGCTTTTTCAAGCCCTTTCATATCCTTAATACCAAGTTCTTCAAAGAAGAATTTTGCTTTCTTCGGACCGACGCCCTGGACGGAGAGGAGTTCCAGCAGCCCTTCCGGCAGTTCCTTCTTGAGCTCCTCAAAATACCTTATTTTGCCTGTGTTAAACAACTCTTCCAGTTTTTTCGCAAGCCCCTCTCCGATGCCCGGGATCTGCGTGAGTCCTTTGATACCGTTTTCTTTATGGAGTTTTTCCAGGTCTTCCGGATAGGTAGAAAGTATCTCCGCCGCTTTCAGGTAGGCCCGTATCTTGAATATCATCTCTCCCTTTATCTCAAGGAGCTCGCCAATTTCCAGCATTATTTTACCGATATCTGCGTTCTTCATTTTTTCTGAGTTTCATTCACCCTGTCAAGATTCCAATCTTTCATTCCGAATAACTCTTTCTTGCGGTTGAGGTAATACACATAGTTTTCCCACGATACATCCGGCGGGCACCTGTGATCCACATGCGGGATGAAGCCCCCGTCTTCTACAAGGGGCAGGAGCCGCAGAAGTTCCGCGTCAATCTCCTTCTTTCCTTTAGAAAGTTTTGTTTTGTCCACTCCGCCCATAAGGCGCATTTCTTTGCCGAACCTCTTCCTAAGTTCCAGCGGGTCTGTTCCATTGACCTCTATGGGAAACATTATGTTCACGCCGCAGTCAAGCCAACAGCCGGCCAGGTCATAGATGCGCCCGTCACAGTCCAGGAAGGTGAGGTCTGTCCCGTATTTTCGCAATAAGCCCGTGATCTTCTTGTAATGTTTCGCGGCGTATTTATTGAACATCTCCGGGGAAATTATCGGGCCGTGGTTGAACGCTATGTCTTCCCACATTGAAGCGGCGTCGAAGGCGTGCTTTTTAAGCACCGGCTCAAGAGTGTCAACTATCAAATCGGCCCAGGTTTCTATTATTTCTTCCATAAGCACAGGATCATCATAGAACATCATCGCGAAATTCTCAAATCCTATCAGGTCCCGGGGAACGCCGAGAAGGCTCCCTGCGCTTATAATAACCGGATTTCCTGTCGCTTTTGCTTTGGCTACCCTTGCGTCAATGTCGGCCGGTATTCTTTTGGCGCGGTCTTTTACCAGCCGCTGCTTGTATTCCTTCCAGGACTCGCGATCTTTCAAACCGTAGTCAATATAATTAGGTATTGAAGAAGCCCCGCCGGTGAAGACCTTCTTTGTCACATTCTCGTGGTCAACAACAATCTTGTAGTCTTTATTCTCTTCAATAACTTTTTCGGCAAAAGGGTACAAAAAACCAAGCTTAAGAGATATCCCCTCCATTCCGTCAAAACCTATGAACGGATCAAGCTTTCCCTCGTTGTTATATTTAGCGTCCAGTCCTTCAGTGTGCCACCTGGGGATAGTTTCATCCCAGTAGCCGTACTCCCTGTTGAAGACACGGTCATACGGCTTGTAGTGCAAAACTGCGTTCCATCTTTCCCGTGAATTCATGCTGCCTCCAATGTATAAGGACAGTTTACAACAGTATCATTTTATGCTTTCGCTGATCCACTTGAGATAATCAGGATTCCCTGCTTCTACCGGCACTGCGATTATCTCCGGAACCGTATACGAGTGGATGCTTTTTACCTTCTTTTCAACCGCCTTAAAGAGCCGTTTTTCGGTCTTTGCAATAAGCAGGCATTCATCAGCTTTCTCTATCTTTCCTTTCCACCAGTAACGGGAAGTTATTTTGGGAATGGTATTTACACAAGCGACAAGTTTAGCTTTCAGCAGCTTGTCCGCTATAAGGCGGGATTCTTTCGCGCCGGGGCAAGTGATAAAGATAACTATATATCTCATATTAACCTCTGATTAAAAGTTTGTAAGGTTTATAAGGTTCATAAGGTTTATAAAGTAAAAGCAAAGCAAAACCAAACCACAATAATTATATCTTAAGATTACGTATGGTCTGGTTCTATGTTTTACCTTACAAACTTTGCAAACGTTATTCTGCTATGCCGGACGTAGTCCGGCATGAAATATATATCCTTCCCTACAGAACAAGACGCACAAAGTGCGGCTTATAAACCATTATTTAATAATTATTCCCGCGTACCCCACCACCTGCTCAAAATCCCCGCTCTCTTCGCCGGAGTTTGAGTATTTAACTAGTTCGGCTTTTGTCGCCCCGAGTTCCTTTACTGCCGAAAGCATCGCGACCGCCGGCGCCCAGCCGCACATGCTGATATCGTTTTCGCGCACAGTTTCCGCGAGGGCGCGTCCGTCCAGCGCGAGCAATTTCCCAATAGCCAGTTCATCTTTTCTTTTAGCGGATTCCGCGCTCTCGCAATGGGTCATATCCGAACTTGCGATAATGCAGGCAGAAACCCCGGTTTTTTTGACCGCGGCAGCGGCGCTTTTGCCTATGGCTTCCAGAACTTTTATATCGCCGGTTGCCAGGCAGACAGGGACTATTTTAATATTTTTAAAATAATATTGCAGAAATGGAAGCTGTACCTCAATAGAATGTTCATTTTGGTGCGCTAGGCCGTCTTGTTTAAGAAATTTGCACGAGGAAAGCATATCTGAGGCTGTCTTTGAATCTATTTCTAGATTCCCAAGAGGAGTCTGCCAGGCGCCCTCCGTCATTATCGACGCTTCGGTTCCAAGACCCGTATGATTGGGCCCGAAAATGATAAAAGTGTCAACAGGGGCTATCTTTGAAAGGGTCATCGCGGCAGTCCGTCCGGAATACATATAGCCCGCATGCGGGCAGACCGCGCCCAGGACTTTCTCTGTGGAGCGTTTAAGCCCACGGACGCGCTTTTCTATATCGGCCAAAAGAGCCGCTTTGCTGCCCGGATAAAACCTGCCTGAAGCGACAGGTTTCCTAAGCATTACATCATCCCGGGGAGGTTTATTCCCATCTCTTTTGAGACCTGCTGCATCCTGGCCGCTGATTTCTGCTGGGCCTGCCCTACCGCGTTGGAGATAGCGCGTTTAAGCATATTCTGCAATTCAACTCCCTTTTCCGGGACAAGGTAAAAAGGGTCAATTGAAAGGTCCATCACCTTCATCTCGCCGTTCATCGTGACTTTTATTTTTCCGCCGGCCTCTTCAATGGTCACGCTAATCTGCTCCATTTCCTTCTTAATCCTTTTCTGCAGATCGTACAGCTGTTTCATTTGTTTAAGTTTGTCTAACATCTTCTCTCCTTGAAGCAATAATGGTTTATAACGTTCTTAACGTTACTAACGTTTGTAACGTAATGCAAACCGCAACAAATCAGGCTAAACCATCTTTACGTTATAAACGTTATAAACGTTACGAACGTTACAAACGTTTCAAACCTTACAAACTTTTGTTTTTAGTATCTCCCATATTCTAACGCCGACTCATACATCGCTATTATATTTTCCACCGGCGTGTCGTTCTGTATCTCGTGACAGGCCGCCAGTATATAGCCGCCGTCCTTTCCCAGTGTTTCTATCTTGTGCTTGACTTCCTTCTTCACATCCGAAACGGAACCGAAAGGAAGTATCTCCTGCTCGTCTATCGCCCCGTGAAAAACCACTTTGTCGCCGAAATCTTGCTTTAAGCGCTCAGGTTCCATATTCAAGGCCCGCGTCTGCACCGGATTGATTATGTCAACCCCGTCCTCTATCAGATCGCCAAGGAACGAATGGATTGACCCGCAGGAATGAAGGAAGATCTTCGCTTTGGTATATTGCCTTATGTCGGCAATATAGGATTTGTTCACCGGCTTGATAAATTCTTTATAAAAATCGAGAGAAAAGAAGGTGCCGTTTTGAGTGCCGTAATCATCTCCAAGCTGTACCATATCAAGGTACTTGCCCACGGCCCCATAGAAAACTTCCGAGGAGTCCTTCTGAAGTTTATGAATAATACCGAAAAGCTTAACCGTAAACTCCGGTTCAATGGCCATTCCCATAAGTATTCTTTCAAACCCGCAGAGCCAGCAGGCCCTTTCAAACACCCCCGCAGATGCGGCTTGTCCGACCACGACAAAAGGAGTGTCGTTGTGAAGCCTTTTCGCTTGCTCAACTATTTCATCACGCACGCCCATAGCGTGAAAGTCCGGCCACTGATATTTGTCAAGGTCTTCGCGGGTCGCGTCTTTAAGCGGGAAGAAAACATTCTGCTGGTCCTCTCCCGAGAATTTGCTGCCCACGCCCCAGTTGTCAAAACTCGTTCCGTCTGAAAGGGGAGCCCTGGGTTTTGCCGGCTTCTTTGACCCCGGAGTTACCCTTCTGAAATCAATCTGAAATCTTTCAAGCACGCGCGAATCAAAATCCTTGTACCAGGCAAGCGGTTCGCCTTTTAGCTTTAAGGCTTCTCTTAAACGCGCATAAACGGCAGGCTTGATGCCGGAGAGCCAGCCGCCGAGGTCCAGCGGCACCCTGTCGGCTTCCTGATGCGAGCAAATCTTATAAAAGCGTTCTCTGGAATTCAATGCGCCTCCTGTGCAAAACGTGTACCGTGCACCGTTTACAGTTTACCGTTGTCCGTGTACGGTTTACCGTTAAGAACAAACTTCATCACACGGTAAACGGTTAGCGGTAAACGGTACACGTCATTTTACAGCCCGTTCTTTTTCTCTTCCGCCAGTTTTTCCTTCCCTATCTCAAAAAACGGTTCCGCAAACTCCGTGTTCCAGACCCGTTCCTCAAATTTCCTGTTCTTCACGGTCTCAAGGAATTTCTTAAAATCATTGTAGTAAGAACCATATATATGGAAACTATTGGCGTAATGAACATAGCGCCCGACGCGCACCTTCTTGCCGATTTTTTTACCTATCTCTTCTGCTATCATCTTCTGCAGTTCGGTCAGAGCAAAAACATTCATGAAAGCCGCTTTATAGGCGTCATTAGAGCGCCAGATGGTATTGACATTGAGCACAGGCGTGCCGTCAGAGTCAGGCAGGAGGCGGGCCCAGAGCATCTGCAGGCAGGGCGGATCATAGGAAGGCGGATCCTTGTAAACATTCCAGGTAATGGCCTGCGCCCTTCTTGAATGCCCGCTCACGATAAGCTTGTTTATAATGTAAGCTATCTGGTCAATGCTGGTCCCTTCGGTTTTGTAATTGAAGAACCTTTCGTGATAGGTATAGGTCCACTTGCCTTCCGCGGGGTTTATCCAATGGTCGTGCACGCCGTTCACAACTTCCTGACGGTAGACCTCGAGGTCTTCAAGCCCGCCCGGGAAAGCGCGATGTATCCGCGGTTCCTTGAATGGGTCATTGACCACCATCATCATAGTGCAGTCTTTGCTGGGAGGATCCCCCGGCTTGTCATACTCGGTCTTTATATCACAACCCTTTTCCCAGGTCTCTATAACCGCTTTTTCCCAGGCTTCGGGAAGCGTGTCCCCTTCCACTCTAAGTACCGGAATATTTCCTTCCATTGATTCCTCCGCGGTTCCGCTAAAACAGGTATAATTATACTTAAAGCGCCGCTTTCTATCAAGAAGAAGTCAGGCCGCTATACTTTATAGGTCCAAACCTTTTTAATGAGTTCCTTTGCCGTCTTTGCCTTTACAAGCGGTTCCGTTATCCACTCCTTGGGAAGATCATCAGGGTGGCTTGCTCTCAATTCTTTCTCCGGCTTTGCAAAGATGTCATTTTGATAGGTGAAAGGAGCTTTGAGCTTGTACGGCTTTACCTTTCCTATATTCTTAACGGCAGTTTCCACTCCCTCGCGTATTCTTTTCCTTGCCTCATCCTTTGAAAGCGATATCGCGGCGTAACGGGAAAGCCCTTCCTTGACGGGAACGGCAACAATACCGGGAATTATTTTTTTGGCTTCGTTGCAGGCGCCCGTATCTCCGGAGATCATTATTGCCGGAACATCAAAAGCGCCCGCGACAAAAGCGAAAATCGCGAACTCGCCTGCCGGTTTTCCGTTTAACCTGAACTCGCGGCATTCAAGGCACATCGTATGGTATAACACTCCGCCTCTTGTCCTTGCCATGGAGTGCGCGCCTATCATTATCATCGCGTCAAAGGAAGAATCTAACCCCGGCATAATTCTGGGCCTTCTTGTTCCGTGGACTATTCTTGCCCGGCTGTCTAAGGTTTCAGGGTCAATGGTATAACCCCTGCCGTGCGCGTCATCAATCAGCACTTCATCCGCCCCGCCTAAAAAACAGCCTTCCACGGCGGCGTTCACTTCCCCCGTCAAAAGCCTCGCGCCCCTCTGCCTTTTTATAATATTCGGCGCGCTTTCATCCGCCCTGTCTTCAAAATCAACTACCCCGGCAACGCCTTCGTAGTCCGTCATTATGTATATTTTCATTTATCCCCTCCGTTAAATTTCCATGGTATGTCGGAAATAATCATTCCCGCAAAGATCAGCCCTCCGCCAAGGACGCGGACCGGGATTGCTTTTTCTCCGCCGATCGTCCAGGCAAGCGCTGCCGCAAATACCGGTTCCAGAGTGTAAATCAGGGACGCCCTGACTGCATCAACATGTTTCTGCGAAAATATCTGCACCAGAAAAGAAAATATTGTCGGGAGGGCAATCAGAAAGCCGAGTGAAATAACAGCCTTCCCCCAGACAATGGAGAATGAATACCCCATTACCAGCGCCGTTATCAGACTTAGCAAACCCGCGAAGAAGAACTGCTGGAAACAGAGCACAAGCGGGTCCAGCCCTTTCTTTCCGAACTTATCTATGAAGAGAATATGGAACGCGCTTGCGGCGGCGGCAAGCATCGTAAGAAAATCGCCAAGATTTATGGCCTTAAGCCCTTCCGTCAGGAACCACAGGCCCGCCACGTCTATGCCAATGGCAAGCAGCGAGCTTTTCTTAAGCTTCCCGCCGAAAAGCAGTATGGAAAAAATAGGCACAAAGACTACAAACATCGCCGTGATGAACCCGGAATTGGAAGCCGTGGTGTAGACCATTCCGACGCCTTGAAGCACGGTAACCAGCCAGACCGTGAAAGCAAGTATAAACCCTTCCAGGAGATTCCTCATAATGTTCTTTTTGAGAACCACAATTAGGATTGCAACAAAAACAGAGGCAATAAGGAATCTGTAGGCAACCATAACAAACGGATTAACCGTTGAAACAAGGTCTTTTACTATGAAAAACGACGAACCCCAGACCAGGGTAGCCGACAAAAGCATTATGTCGTGGAATCTCTTGCTTCTCATCAAAATCCCTTAAGCCTTAAGCGTTTCGCCCTAATCTGCGTAATCTCTTTTTGAATCCGTGAAATCTTTTAAACTTTCTTGCCGTAGATTTTCTTCAGCAGTTCCGCCGCGGACTTGGCCTTTATCAGCGGGCCTGTGGTCCATTCCTTAGGGAGATTATCAGGATGGCTTGCATACTGCTCGCCGTTTTTCAAAGTCTCCGGCCACAGGTCTTCCTGATAAGTGAAAGGCGGCTTTAGTTTGTAAGGTTTAACTTTGGAAATGTCCGCAAGAGAACGCGAGACGCCTTCCCGAATCCTTTCCCTCGCAGCTTCCGGGGAAAGCGAAATCGCAACGGTCCTGGCAAGTCCTTCTTTCACGGCGACAACAGTTATCCCCGGAATAAAGCGGGAGGCTTCTTTGCAGGCCGCAGTATCTCCCGATACAAATACCATCGGGACGCCGAAAGTCCCTGCCTTTAGGGCAAACAGCCCTATTTCCCCGGCCGGTTTCCCGTTGATTCTTATCTGCCGGACATCCTTTGAACTCATTGTATGAGAGAGCACGCCCCTGTGGGTCCCTATCATTGAATGAGCTCCGACAAACACCACAGCGTCAAAGGAGGCGTCAAGGCCTGCCATCATCCCCGGACGTTTCGTTCCGTGCAATATCTTTGCCCTGCCGTCCAGGTTCTCGTAATCTATGATATAGCCGCCGCCGTGTGAATCGTCTATCAGGACCTCCGAAGCTCCGGCGGAAAAACAACCTTCGACCGCAGCGTTTACCTCTCCGGTCAAAAGACGGCCCTGCTCCGCGCGCCGCTGATTATAGGAGGTTTCATTATTTTCACGATTGCGGTCAAAATGAACCACTCCTGCCGCGCCTTCAAGGTCTGTCATTATATATATTTTCATTTTCACCTCATATCTATCAGCTGCGGGGTTAAAATGTAATCCTTGCCCGACTGCCTTTTTTTATAACAGAAGATATAATTCCCATCCCACGAATACTCGGGATAGAGTTCCCAGTCATCCGGGGTCCCCGTGACATTTACCGTACTTCCCGTTTTAAGGTCCAGCATATAAATGTCGCTGTTCTCCTGGTAGTAGACTTTTTCTTCTTTACCTTTTTCGTTCTTTTCCATATGCGGCTTTAACTCGCCGAAATTGTAGGCAACCTTGCTGCCGTCGGGAGAGAGCGAAAGCCAGGTCGAGGCCGCAGCTCCTGAGGGATTTGGAAGCGTGGTAAAACAGGCGAGACTGGAATAGGAACCGCTTTCCGCTTCAGCCGTTCCGAACTCAAGGGCTTTCACCACCAGCAGTTTCTTTGAATCCGGAAACCAGAGCAGGCCCTGCGCCCCGTCCGTGAAACTCTTGAGCTTTTCTCCTTCCACGGAATATATCTTTACCTTTCCTTCGGGCTGTTTAACATAGGCGATCTTTTTGCCGTCCGGAGACCACTGAAGAAAGAGCGCGGGATCCTTTGAAAGCAAACGGTTTCCTGTCCCTTCCAGGGTGACGACGAATACGCCTTTTGGCGATGCATAGGCAAGAAACCTGCTGTCCGGCGAAGCCGCCGCGAAAAGCGGATTGCCCTCGGTCTTTATTTTCCTTTTCTTCATCCCGTCAATTTCCAGGCATACCAGCGAGCCGGAATCGGAGTAGACTATTCTCCTGCCGTCGGGCACAATGCAAAGTTTTTGAAAGAGGTCATTGGTGCTTTTGGAATTGGAGAGTTCCGCGAGTTTCTTTGTTTTTCCGGAGGAAACGTCAAGGATGAAGATATTGCCGGTCTTTTCGGAGATGCCAGCGAGCAGGTATTTCCCCGGTATCCATTTCATCGCGTCCGCGGAAGCGCTTTTTGGCAGCGGGATGAGGGTTCTCTTTTGAACTTCGACTTTAGAATTGCACGACGCCAACATTACAACCAAAACCAACAGTCCAAGGTGTTTTTTCATAGTCATCGCCTCTTTTAATAGCAGGGTTTTTCATTTTAAAAAGCTTGCAAGCCGCACTTCGTGCGTCTTGTTCTATAGTGGAGGATATCATTCATTCCAGGCTGCGCCTGGCATAGCAGAATAAGGTTTATAAGGTAAAAACAATAACCAGCCTTGCATAATTCCGGAATTATTTGCCTGGCTCAGATATTTTGTCTTGCCTTTACTTTACAAACTTTTTCCCGCGTTCTACGTTATAAACGTTAAGAACGTTACAAACGTTACGAACCTCTCTAATTTTTTTCTTTTATTTTCTTGTACTTCTTAAACACCTCGAAAACGAGTTCCTTCAACCCCTCCCCCTTCATCGCCGCTATCGGGAAGAGTTTCACCTTCTTTTTCGCCAGGTGTTTCTTGAGCAGTTCATAGTTCTTCTTCGCCCCGGGCATGTCCAGTTTATTCGCGGCGACGACCTGCGGCTTTTTCGCGAGTTCCTTGCTGTAGAGCGCGAGTTCCTTGTTGATGTTCGTGTAGTCCTTGACGGGATCCCTTTCCTCGGCAGAAACATCCACCATATGAACAAGTATTTTGGTTCTCTCCACGTGGCGCAGTATCTCGCCTCCGAGCCCCGCGCCTGTATGCGCGCCGTCTATTAGGCCCGGAATGTCCGCCCAGGTAAAACTCACCCCGGCTTCAATCCTTACAACTCCGAGATTGGGCGAAAGCGTAGTGAAAGGATAATTTGCTATCTTGGGATTGGCTTTTGAAATCTTAGAAAGGAGAGTTGATTTACCCGCATTGGGATAGCCGATTATCCCCACATCGGCGATGCTTTTCAGTTCAAGAAATATTGTCTTTTCCTCGCCTTCCTCGCCGTACTCAAAGGATTTCGGCGCGCGGTTTGTTGAGCATTTATAGGAAGTGTTGCCCCTGCCGCCCTTGCCGCCTTTAGCAATAAGCATTCCGGGGTTTTCGTTAAGAATCTCTCCGAGCACTTCTCCCGTGTCAAAATCTTTCACCACCGTCCCGAGCGGAACCAGGATTGTCATATCCTTCGCATTGCGCCCGTACATGTTCTTGCCCATGCCGTGCTCGCCGCGTTCGGCCTCAAAGTGGGGTTTATACCTGAAATCGATAAGCGTTGAAAGGCCGGAATTGCCAAGCAGTATTACGCTGCCGCCGTTTCCGCCGTTTCCGCCGTCAGGCCCCCCAAAAGGGACGCCTTTTTCCCTGCGGAAACTGAGGCAGCCGCTGCCGCCCGTCCCGGCTTTAACGAATATTCTGACTTTATCTATGAAAGGATGTTTGTCCATTGTAAGGGTGATTTTAGCATATATGGAAGGGTTTTACTTCTTTTTCCTGAACCAGCGGGCGGGATTGAGCTTATCCCAGTGCTTTTTCACAAACTCTTCTCCAACCAGAAATATGCCGAACCAGAAAAGCGCTTCAGACACGCCTATCGTCAGCCCCGCGAAGAATATCTTGTGTTTCATTGAGATATCAAGGAAGTATATATGGAAAGGGAGGTAGTACCTTATGGAAGACACTACAATAAGCGCCACTCCAAGAACCACCAGGGCCTTCCGGTTCTTCCTGGGAGCGCACTCTGTCTGCCCGTTTTCTTCCGTCACTGTTCTATCCTCACAAAGATCTCCCTCGCTATCAAAGCGTCAACCGCGAATTGTGAATTTCCCACCTTAAAAAGGTAGGACGGAAAGTTCTGCAGCAGCTGTATCGTGTTCCCGGGGAGTACTCCCATTGCCATCATCTTATTCAGGTTTTCCCTGCTTGAAGCCTGAATATAGGCTATCTTGCCTTTCTCTCCCGCTCTAAGCTCCGCGAGCGCCCCGACAACCCTGACATCCCCCACTTTCGCCTTTTTCAGGCAGCATTTCCCCGGAGGGATAGGCGTCCCGTGCGGACAGGTCTTCGGGTGCCCGAGCATGGTGCAGATCGCTTCGTCAACGCCCTTGTGCAGTACATGCTCAAACTTGCAAGCGGATTCGTGAACCGAAGCATCCTGGATATTCAAAACATCCGTGAGCATCCTCTCGGCCAGTCTGTGCCTTCTCACCACATCGCGCGCGGCCGCTTCACCGTCGCCCGCCAAACGAAAACCGTTTTTCCCTTGTTTAATTAATTTTTTATCCAGAAGCTCCTTGAGCGCCTCGTCCGAATCGGAAGCGCAAAGAGAGGAAAGGTCCGCCGTTTTCTCTTTGTTCTCAACCGTCTGTATCCAGAGGGCTTCCAGTATCTCTTCAGCTTTTTCGCTTATCATTTTTTTCTCCGTATCCTAAAAGTTTTTTCAGCCAGCCGGGTTCCTGAGGAAACTCGTACCCGCAGTTCGGACATTTAATAAGCTTGCAGCCCTTGTTGAAAGGGCAGCTTCTGCAGGCCGGAACAGCCTCTTCTTTTCCGAACTCTTTGCCGCACATACCGCATTTATATTCAGCCATTTTACGCCTTCGATCCGCCAACTTACAGGGTAATCCGTAAGATGTTCAGAAGTTCATTCAGCGCATAGCCGGAAGCAAAAGCTATAACTAAAACAAGCGCCGAGATATAGAGCCCTGTCTTTATTCCCCGCTCCTTGACCATCACAATAAACTGGGCAACACAGGGCAGGAAAAGCGTAATAGTTACCAAGGCAACAACAAGTTGGTTGTGCGTGAGCGAGCCGGCCATATCCCGAAGGCCCGCCGCCCCGTAATCCCTGCGGAAAAATCCGTAAAGAAAAGCCTCGCTTGTCTTTTCCGGAAGGCCTATCCATTTTACGGGATAGTTCAGCGCCTTCATAGCCAGCTGGAAGAGTCCGGTGAGCCGCCCCGCCCAAATGAGCAGGCTTACGAGAATGAACATCGGAATAACCTCTTTCAGGTACCACTCAAGCCGCGTGTAGGTCTTGATCACCAGGTTCTTAACTTTAGGAAACCTGAGCGGCGGCACTTCAATGAAGAAAACCGGGGCCTCGCCGGGAAGTATTTTCGCGCTCAACCAGCCGACAACCATAAATATCAGAAAAATAGCCCCGAACCAGACCAGAAACATCATAATATTCGCCGAAAGCAGGCCCATTATAAGCCCTAATTGGGCAGAACAGGGAATTGCCAGCGCCAACAGGAAGGTAGCTATAACCCTTTCGCGCAGGCTCGGCAAAGTTCTGGTGACTATGGTTGCCATGGTATCACAGCCGAGGCCCAGCACCATCGGTATGACAGCCCTCCCGGAAAGACCCATCATCTTAAATATCTTATCTATGAGCATCGCCAGCCGCGGAAGGTACCCGCTGTCTTCTATTATAGCGAACATAAAGAAGAATAAAGACACTATGGGGAGAATTATTGCGAACGAATACCTGATGCCGAGGCTAAAGATGCCGTAGTCGTGAACGAGCAAATCCTGAACCGCGACCCACGGGAAGACGGCCTCAACAAACCTCGTAATGGGAGGAATAATATATACCCCAAAGATATTATTTTCTATGTAATCCACGCAAATCTTGGAACCAAAAACTCCGACCACGAGATACACCACCAGCAGCACGAGTACAAGTATAACGAGCCCGAAGAACGGGTGCATCGTAAGCCGGCTAAGCGCCTCTTCCGCGAGCAGCCGCGGTTTTTCCGGAGAGAGCTCGCATTTTCCGGAGATAATAGTCGCGCGCTTCTGCCTTAAAAGGGCGAGCGCGTAGCTCATATGATCTTTATACTTGCCCGAGAGTGTTTTTCTGGCAGCCGCGAGTTTCTTAAATACCGCCGGTTCCTTTGCTTTTACCAGCGCGGTAACCTCGGGATCCTCCTGCAGCAGCCAGAGAAGCATAAGCCGTTCCGCTACGCCGTAATTTTTTTTGAGCAAACCAGTATTGTCTGAAACGAATTTCTCTATGCGGGAATCAAGCGGAAAAGTTGAAGCCTTTGAGGGTTCATAGGAATCTATGGCGTCCTTGAGTTCCTTTATCCCGCGGTTCAAAGCTCCCGCCGCCAGTATCACGGGAAGCCCCAATTCCTTCGAGAGCTTTGCCGCGTCAATCTTAATGTCGAGCCGTTCCGCCTCGTCCATGATATTTAAGACCAGGACAACCGGAAGACCGGCGTCAATCAATTGGAGCGTGAAAGGAAGCATGCGCTCAAGATTCTTGCCGTCTATCACATGTATGACAACGCGGGCTTTTTCTTTAAGCAAAATAGTCCTGGAAACCCTCTCTTCTTCGGTGACCGGCACCAATGAATACATTCCCGGAGTGTCTATTATCTCGTAAGCATTGCCGCAGATTTTGCAGGGGCCGCGGAAAACATCGACAGTCGTTCCGGGATAGTTTGAGACCGTGGCGTAGCGCCCCGTGAGAGCGTTAAAGATGACGCTTTTCCCGACATTGGGTGTTCCGACTATCAGTATTTTCTCAGGTAAAGCCATGAGAAATTCTATCAGAAAAACTCTTGTTATTCTATGACTTATGTCTTAAAAGACGCCGTTTTTAATATTGGATTGTCATTTATTGGTTTCTCTGGTATTATTGACCAATGAAAACAATATTACTTTCGGTCTCTTCGGTCTTCTTGCTCGCGCTGGGTCAGATTCTTTGGAAAATAGGAACAAACCAGGCAGGCGCGGAAATAACGATGAGCAATCTCCTGCCTTCTTTCCTAAAACTTATAACAAATGTCTGGTTCGTCCTCGGCTGTATTGTCTCTCTTGCAAGCTCCGTTCTCTGGTTCGCCGCGCTCTCAACCGGCCCTTTAAACGAAATATTTCCATTTTACGGCCTTAGTTTTGTCTTTGTATTTATCCTTTCCTGGCTGATACTTAAAGAAAAGTTAAACCCGCTGACTATCGGGGGAATGCTGGTTATCTCCATAGGGGTCTTTGTCGGCGTGCTGATGATAGCAAAAGGCGGGATACCAAAACCTTAAGCACCATGAAACTTGCCGGGCAACAATTATCTAAATAATCGTCTTCGGGGGAAAGACAAATGCTTTAAGAAAAGGAGTAATTGTGAAAAAATTAATCCTTTCCGCTGTTTCACTCTCTCTTCTCCTCCTCATTGCTTCCTCCGCTGGCGCCCAAAGCATTTCAAACCCCTATTACGCAAACCCGACCTGGAAACTCTGGGCCACGGATACGACTCCGGTTACGGACGGCACCCTCGTTACTCCGGGACAGGTCGGAATTATGTCAACCACCAATCTCACAAATATGTTTTATCCCGATGACATAGTGACTCCCGGAAAATACCTTGAGTACCGCAAGATTGACTGGGGGGGCAGGAAATACGCGGGATTTTGGGATGATGTTTATTTTAGCGTGGATCAAAATTCCGGAGATACACAGCCTCACAGCTGGCTGCCCGGAGGCTATTACGGAGACGTGACAGGACTAAATACAATCTGGTTCGGCAGCGATTGGTGCTTCCGCGGATATAAAGGGAACATCCAGGGCGATCCGGGAATAGATGGATTTGGTGTCAATTTCACGAGCCAGTCAACAACAATGATGGGCCACGATATTGCAAACAGCGGCTCAAATAGTCAGTACGGCACCACCGGACTTGAACAGTCCTGGTACTTCAAGAACTGTCTTCGCGGCGGAGTTGCGCATATCTCCTATGTGGAAGATAAGCCGACGCAGATGGACGATTATTTTAAGGCTCTTGCTCCCTGCTATTACGATTCTCTCGGCTCCTCAGGAACCGAGGTAAAAGGTTTGCTCAAAATGATCCTGACCGGCAGCTATTTCCAGAAAACCTTCAAACCGGAATTAAAACGCCAGGGAATATATATCGCAACCCTTCTCTATATCTTCAAGGCCTGCCTTCCTTATGACGCGCCCTATGACAGCGAAGTCAGGCACAGGGTCTGCTACGCTTCAGACGGCGGCTATGTCCCTCCGGTCAATGCCTACGCGAGAGAGTATCACCTCTATAATGATTCAGCGCACCTGGCCGCGATGATTGCGATGGCAAAGAATATGACGGTTGCTCCCCCGATATCTTTAATCAGAGAAGTGGCCACGCTTGTCGGCACCAAGACATATTTCAACAAGACCTGCGCTCTTTACGAGTACGGGCTAAACCAGGGAGTTCAGGTACGCGTATCGGTCTCCGACAGTTACGATATTGCAGGCAGGCCTCTTACCTTCAAGGTTACAAAGATCTGCGGAGGCACCCCGCAAACGACCATCGTTGACGAAGGCGGCGGCAACTATCTTGTCACCCAGCCTTTCTACGCGGGCCTGCCAAACTGCCGCACATCAATATTGTTTATAGCCAATAACGGAATCTACGACAGCAACCCCGCGGTCCTTAACCTTTACTACAGCGGCGGCTCAGCCGTTAACCAGAGGCCCATATATACCGGCGAGCAAAATAAGACCGTCTCGCCGGGAGGAACAGTGACCTATAACCTTTCCGCTTCCGATCCCGAAGGGTTTCAGTGCTCTATCTACAAAAAAACTCAGGACTTAGGAACCATCAGCGGCAACACCTGGACCTGGACCTGCC
>CAIOVX010000037.1 GCA_903861835.1 Candidatus Firestoneibacteriota bacterium
AGACCGTCTCATAGGGTTGAATTACCTTGTTCATATTCCCGCTTTTATGACCTACGCGCAGACCTCCTCTTTTGTGGAAGATTCTTACAACCCCCTGTCAATACTCCGCCACAACATATCAATGTGCGGTTCCTCCGCGGACGTGCTTCAGGGGCTGGTGGAAAAGCTCAGAATGCACAACAGCAAAAGGTGTTTCACCGCTGTCGGTCTCAATATGAGCTGCCTGAACGGTGAAGGACATTGCATTATAGTTGTTAATTATAAAGGGAAGAAGATTCCCCTTGACCCGTCCATAGGAAGGATAATATTCAATAGGGACAATTCGTGCCTGGCTTCCATTGAAGAAATAGTTGCAGATCCGGAACTGGTTGACAGGCAGATAAATTATTACAGCCACTATTACCCTTCAATGGAGAACCTTTCTTACGGTACTTACGGTAAGGTTGTGTGGCCGGAGAATGCACCGGCGGAGTGATAGAGGGTTGGAGGGTTGGAAGATTGGATGGTTGGATGCTAAAGAGTGTGAGGACGGAAGACAGAAGACAGAAGGCAGAAAACAGAAGGCATAAGACGGCTGACGACAGGCCGTATATGGAAACGCGGAGGATCAATGAAAGCAATCTGTTTTAGTTTGGCTAAAAGGTTTTTTGGCTCCGCCGGCTTGCCGGCTATTTTTGGCGTTGTTTTGCTACTGGGAGCGGTTTCGCTTTCGGCCGCGGAATTCATTCCCTACGCCGAACGGAGTGATGTCCAGCCCGACCTGTCGCTTAAGACTCCGCACTTTGACATCGCGCAGAACTTAAGCGGAGGCCCCCTGAATATTTTCGCCATTTCCAGCGTCACGCAGGGGCGCGATGTTTCCGAGCTTATGGAGCGCCTGGATTCAAAGATAAGCATGGTGACCTGGGACCGCCGCGGCGATTCCAACTCCTGGGGGTTCGGGGATTTCTACAGAAGGGGCGGCACGTTCGATTACAAACTTATTTCCAAATATACGGCCAATTCCATCCAGGGCCCGGAAAAATTTGACGCGATGATTATGTGCACGCCGATGGGCTGGAACGCTTTTACCAAGGGCACCAAGAAAAGAATCCTAAGCCGCGTTGAAGAAGACGGCGCGGGACTTATCTTCGTTATGCCTTTCCCGGGCGGCGACAAAGAAGGCGTTGAATGGGACAACGAGTTAAGGAACCTCTGCGCCCTGATAGATTCTCCTTCCGACTACACCAACGGCGGCTATTATGAAACTCACAGGGCCGGAGCCTCAACTTCGACCAAGGGCAAGAAATGGATCGCAAAGGCGGAACATCCGATACTTGACGGCGTGCCGCTTCAGGCGATGCCCTACGACAGGGTCGAAGTTTTAAAATTCAAAGTTGCCGAAGGAGCCAAAGTCCTGATAGAGACAGAGGACGGCTACCCCGTAATGGCGGTGAAATCGCTCGGCAAGGGGAGGGTTGTAACATTTGCTTTCAGGACTGACGGCCTTTCTCCCCAGGTATATGCCGAGGGCAACAACCGTCTTATTAATTTCCCGCAAAGGTACTGGGAAGTCTGGTTCAACCTGCTTGCGCGCTCGGCCTTCTGGGCCTCGGGGCGTGAATTCAAGAAATCAGGCGAGCCGGTAATGCTTACAGGCGGGGATGACGATGCTTACCTGAAAGCGCTGCAGTGGAAAGACGCTTCAGGCAAGGTCACTGATTGGAAACTTGATTTCAAGGCTCCTTCAGCCAGGGCCGCGATTGAGCTTTCGGTTCCGCTCACGATAGACCACGGAAAGGATATCCCCGTCAGTTTTGAAGTGCCAAAAGGATTGGAGAATGCCGCGTGGAGCATTGAAGCGTCTGAACCCTCGCGTTTCGGCGACAGAGTAATGGACAGGATTGACCTTGATTTGAAAGGCGCCAACGCGATAAACGGTGAAGGCGAATGCGCCGCGAAATTCCCGGGCGCAAAACTCAGCAAGACCTGCGCGACTTTTCATGTTATAGGAAAGGCCGACGGCAAGATTGTTGCCGAAGGCGTAACAACGATGATGTTTTCTCCCGACCCTGTGTGGGATGATTTTGAAATCCATTGCTGGGGCGGAGCGGAA
>CAIOVX010000038.1 GCA_903861835.1 Candidatus Firestoneibacteriota bacterium
ATTAGGCCGAGATCTGGGAGTCATATAGGCAATTCAGAGGGAAATATTCACAAAAGAGGGATATTTCCTTGACCGTACGAACATTTGGAGTATAATAATGGCAGAAACAGGAGCACTTGGCTTTGATATAACGGATACCAGATAAGCCTGCTCCTGCTTGGAAGCTGCGTCTGCATAGCGTCCTGGGCCCAATATTTTCCTGTTAACTGCTACCGCCATGTTTACTGGTCCGGCGCCCCGATGATAGGAATGATACTCGCCGCCGTATATGTATATTTCGGCAAATTCAGGAAAACTTCGGGAATAATTGTATGCGTCGCGGTCCTGGCCTGTGTCCCGGAAATTGCTTTCAGGCTGGACGGGGCAGTTAAAAAACTCGGGCAGACCTATCACACAATACAGGACGATACGGTCTTGAAAGGAATGAAAGTAAACGATGAGGACTTTTGGCTGTATAATGCCGTTAGGCAGGAATTTCATGCGTATGAAACGAGCGGCGGGAAAGAATTGCTGAATTTCACGCCGGATCCGATGTACCTTTTATACGCTGAGAATGAATTGCCGTCCTTGAAAGCGCGCGGTTACAGGGTTTTCGCGAGGCAATTATATGCGCTCGAGGACCTATACCCTGGTTTCTACAATGAGCAGATGCGTTTTCTTAATGAATTCAAGCCGATGATTATAACGGACAGATTGTCTCTGCCGGAAGGATACAGGATAGGCCGGAAACTCGCCAACAATTACCTTGTTATGGTGCCAAAATGAAGAAGGCCGCAGTTTTTAAAAAGGAATACTCCGGGCGCCAGCATAAAGCATTCGAACAGCTTGCCGAGCTTAACGGGTATAATAGTTTTATAGCCGGGCTCTTTCGAGGTTATGTGGCGGGCGGAAAAGTCCTTGAGATCGGCAGCGGAACAGGAAATATTCTTGAGCAATACCTGGATTGCGTTAAGAGCGTCACGGCAAACGATTTAGACTTGAAATCTCTTGCCATCCTCAAGAGAAGGCTTAAAAGCCCGAAACTCAGGGTTTACCGCGGAAATCTCTTCAATAAGAAGAGCGTTGCTCCGGGCAAATTCGATGCGGTGATTATGGTCAATGTGCTTGAACACATTCCCGACGATAAAACGGCCGTTAAAAAGATGTTGAGTTTCCTGAGGCCGGGAGGGGTCTTAATCCTTTTTGTGCCTGCTTTTGGACTGCTTTTTTCTGAAATGGACAGAATCTTCCTTCACAAAAGGCGCTACACAAAGAAGATGATGCGCAAACTTGCCGGTGACGCTGGCGCAGGGATAAGAGAAATAAAATACATTAACTTGACCGGGTTTTTCGGCTGGCTGCTTAATCACAGGATACTCCGCAAGACCTGCTTTAATGAGGGGCAGATGAAGGTGTTTGACAAATATATCCTGAAGTACGAAAAACAAATCCACAAAATAGGGCTGCCGTTCGGCCAGTCGCTGTTCGCTGTCCTCGGGAAGGCAAAGGAATGAAGCTGGCAATTATACACGACTATCTGAACCAGTACGGCGGGGCTGAGAGGGTTGTCGAGGCCATGCACGAACTGTTTCCCCAGGCGCCGGTTTTCACTTCGTGCTACGACAAAGGCAAAATGCCGGAATCTTTTTCGAAGATGGACATACGCGTGTCGTTCATGCAGAAACTCCCGCTGATCAGGACTCAGTCAAAAAAGTATCTTATGCTATACCCGCGCGCTTTCAGAAGTTTTGACCTCTCCGGGTATGATGTCATCCTGAGCAGCAGCAGTTCTTTCGCAAAATTCGTAAGAAAGCCGGCGGGTTCCGTTCATATATGCTACTGCTACACGCCCACAAGATTCCTCTGGTACTACGATGAATACATAAGCAGGGAAAATATAAGCGGTATATACAAGCTGTTCCTTCCCCGGCTGATCGAAAAACTCAAAGAGCAGGATTTGGCCGCCGCGTCCGAAGTTGACAGGTTTGTCGCCATTTCAAACGCGGTTGCCAGGAGGATAAAAGATATCTACCAGGCGGATTCGAAGGTAATATTCCCTCCCGTAGACGCGTCGGAATACTCCGCTGTTTCAGGAAACGACGGGTCGTATCTCATAATTTCCCGCTTGAGAGGTTACAAGCGGATAGATCTTGCCGTTAAGGCCTTTAACAGGGCAGGAAAGAAGCTGAGAATCATCGGTGACGGCGAGGTGATGGGAACACTCAAAAAGCTTGCCGGAAGCAATATTGAATTCCTCGGACGGCTTGACGAAGCCGGAAAACACGCGTATCTTTCAAAATGCAAAGCCCTGGTTTTCCCGGGGGAAGAGGATTTTGGCATAACGCCCCTTGAAGCGCAGGCCTGTGGAAAGCCTGTTATTGCCTATAGGTCCGGAGGGGCGATAGACACGGTAATTGAAGGAACGACGGGTGTGTTCTTCAACGAGCAGACCGAGGAAGAGGTTCTGTCCGCAATTAACAGGCTTGAAGGCATGAAATGGAACGCCGAAGTCATACGCAACCACTCCTTAATGTTCGACAAAGCCTTTTTCAAACAAAAACTCAAAGATTTCCTTTCAAAACTGCCTCTTTAGCCGCCGTTAACTCCTAAAACTGCCTATTAGTATTGATTTTATAGTATTTATTTAATAAAATATAAAATCAGGCTTCATAGGGGGTAAAATGAAAGTAGTCATTCTTGCCGGCGGGTATGGCACCAGGCTCGGAGAGGAAACTCAGGTAAAGCCCAAACCTATGGTTGAAGTCGGGGATAAACCACTCCTCTGGCACATCATGAAGATTTATTCCCATTATGGTTTTAACGACTTTATCATATGTCTTGGCTACAAAGGTTATATGATAAAAGAGTATTTTAGTAATTACTTCATGCACCAGTCCGATGTCACGATAGACCTGAAAAACAACAATGTCAAGGTACACCACTCCAAAGCCGAACCCTGGCAGATAACATTAGTTGATACTGGGTTGAACTCCATGACGGGCGGCCGCATAAGAAGAGTCAGCAAGTATATCGGTGATGAACCATTTATGCTGACCTATGGAGACGGGGTCGGAGATGTAAATATCCCGCAACTGCTCAAATACCATAAGAGCCACAAGAAACTTGCGACAATGACTTCTGTTCAGCCTTCCGGACGGTTTGGAGCAATAAAAATAGATGAGAAAGACAGAGTCGTCTCTTTTGTTGAGAAACCAAAGGGAGACGGAGCGCGGATTAACGGCGGGTTTTTTGTGCTTGAGCCCGGAGTAATGGATTATATAGATTCAGATTTAACTTTCTGGGAAAAAGAGCCGCTCGAGCAATTGGCTAAAGATAAAGAGCTTTTCACTTATAAACACCCGGGTTTCTGGCAGCCTATGGACACACTTCGCGATAAGAACCAGTTGGAAGAGATGTGGAGCAGCGGAAAAGCTCCGTGGAAGGTGTGGTAAAGGCGGAAGGTTGGATGTTTTGATGGTTAGAGGGTTGGTAAAGAGGAGAATTCTCTGGATGAATATGTATAGGAACTTGGAAGTTTGGAAAGAGAGTATATTTCTAATTAAAGATGTTTATAAGGCAGTAGAATTATTACCCAAGAGTGAAGAATACAACCTTAAGCAACAGTTAAAAAGATCGGTTGTTTCAGTTGCATTAAACATAGCTGAAGGAAAAAATAGAAGAACCGCAAAAGATTTTGGCAATTTTCTGGTAACTGCCAACGCTTCGCTCGCAGAAGTTGATGCTGCTTTTGCAATATGTGAAGAGTTGAATTACTTTGAAGTAAGTAAAGAACTGAAGGATAGAATTGATCTTCTTGGAAGGAAAATTAGCTCGTTGCGAAATAGTCTAACTAGGAGTTGATAATGGTAAGGAGCGTTGTCTTGCCAAACATCCAAACATCTAAACGTCCAACCTTCTGGAGGGGAAAGCGTGTCTTCTTAACCGGTCACACCGGTTTCAAAGGGACCTGGCTTACGATATGGCTCGCTTCAATGGGAGCGAAGGTCTGCGGATACGCGCTCAAACCGGACACCAGACCGAACCTCTTCACGCTCGCCGGGGCCAAAACCCTGGCAGAGCATAACATTGGCGATATAAGGAACGCAAGAAAGCTGAAAACAGTTATGAAGAAATTCAAACCGGAGATTGTAATCCACCTTGCAGCCCAGCCATTGGTAAGGCAATCATACAAGCATCCGGTTGAGACATTTCAGGTGAATGTGCAGGGGACGGTAAACCTGCTTGAAGCGGCTCGTTCCTGCGGCACAGTGAGAGTTATTTTGAATGTGACCACAGACAAGGTTTACGAGAACCTTGAGCATCATAATAAAGGTTACCGTGAAGGCGAAAAACTTGGCGGGTACGACCCTTATTCGGCAAGCAAGGCCTGCTCTGAAATAGTTACGGCATCTTATCGGAATTCTTTCTTCAATGAGGGTGAGTATAAGAAACACAAGGTTGCTGTCGCGACTGCCAGGGCGGGTAATGTTATAGGCGGCGGCGACTGGGCAGAAGACCGGCTGATTCCTGATTGTGTTGACGCTATTTTGGGCGGAAAACGCGTAGAAATTAGGAATCCCAATGCTACGCGCCCATGGCAGCATGTTCTTGAACCGCTCGGAGGCTATCTGCGGCTCTGCGAAAAACTCTATAAAAATGGGTCGAAGTACGCAGGCGCCTGGAATATTGGTCCGGATTCAAAGGATTGCAAGTCAGTCGGCTGGGTGGCTTCAAAATTCTGCGGTTTTTGGGGTTCTGAGAAATCATGCGCGGTGCAACCTGGCAGACATCCCCATGAAGCTAACTTTTTGCAGCTTGATAACACTAAAGCAAAGAAAAAATTGGGTTGGTATCCTAAGTGGGATATTGAAACGGCGCTGGAGAAGGTTGTTGAGTGGAATATCAATGTTCTGAATGGGTATGACGCAAGAGAGGCGTGTTTGAGGCAGATTGGTGAATATGAACAGTTGACGCGCAGAGGCGCGGATGCGCAAGATCTGAGGACAGAGGACGGAAGACGGTAGGCAGAGGACTGATGGATGTTTAGATGTTTAGAGGGTTGGATGATTAGAGGTTTAGAGGGTCGGATGCTTAAGGGCTGAGGACAGATGCCGGAGGACGGAAGACCGTGGGCAAAAAAGAAAAAGGAGAAGTTAACTGAAATGAATGAGAAAGCAAAACTTGAAAAGAAACTGAGGGCAGAGGTGGTCTCTGCGGCGCTTAAACATTACGCGGTTAAACACGGGGAAAAGAAGGTTTTTGTCCCCGGCGACAAGATCTCTTACGGAGGCAGGGTCTTTGACGGGAAAGAGATCGCAAACCTTATTGATGCTTCACTGGATTTTTGGCTTACAACAGGAAAATACGCCGATAAATTCGAGAAGGATTTCTCAAAGTTCCTTGGCGTGAAGTATTGTTCGCTGGTCAACTCGGGTTCTTCCGCGAACTTGCTTGCCTTTATGGCGCTTACCTCTCCAAAACTCGGAGAAAGAAGAATAAAAAAAGATGACGAAATTATCACTGTGGCCGCAGGGTTTCCTACAACCGTAACGCCAATTATACAGTTTGGCGCTGTTCCCGTATTTGTAGACATCAGGCTTCCGACTTATGACATTGACTGTTCGCTGCTGGACAGGGCGCTCTCTGTGCGGACAAGGGCTGTAATGCTCGCGCACACTCTTGGAAATCCCTTTGACATCGAAAAGGTGAAAAACTTCTGCGCAAAGAACAGGTTGTGGCTCATAGAAGATAATTGTGATGCGCTCGGCTCGAAATATCGCCAGGCTGATAAATGGAAGTATACCGGTACCTTCGGAGATATCGCTACTTCGAGTTTCTACCCGCCGCACCATATGACAATGGGGGAAGGCGGCGCTGTTTACACGAATGATCCTCTGCTAAAACAACTGGTTGATTCTTTCAGGGATTGGGGAAAGGATTGTTGGTGCCCGTCAGGAAAAGACAATATCTGCAAGAACAGGTTTAACTGGAAACTTGGAGACCTGCCGCAGGGGTATGATCATAAGTATATTTACTCTCATTTTGGATATAATTTAAAGGCGACGGATCTTCAGGCGGCGATAGGCTGCGCCCAGTTGAAAAAACTCCCAGGGTTTATCGCTGCCAGGAAAAAAAACTGGTTAATGCTGAGAGAAGGGCTGGACGGACTCACGCAGAAGCTTATACTCCCGGAAGCAACGTTAAAATCCGACCCTAGCTGGTTCGGATTCCTAATAACGGTGAAGGATAACAGCGGTTTGTCTCGGGATACGGTAGTAAGACATCTTGAAGCGAACGGTATACAGACAAGAATGCTTTTTGCCGGCAACCTTTTGAAACACCCTTGTTTCGACGATATGAGGAAGACGGGCAAAGGCTACAGGGTAGCAGGCCATCTGAAAGTGACCGATGGGGTGATGAACAGGACTTTCTGGGTTGGCGTTTACCCGGGGCTTTCTAAACCGGAAATAAAATTCATGATAGCTAAGATAAAAGAGGCAGTTGAGTAAAAAGCGGAGGCGCGATGAACAAGGGAATATTTAAAAAACTATTTATCCTCGAGATGGCCAACAACCATATGGGCGACATAGAACACGGGCTGAAGGTAATAAGGGCCTTCCACGAGGTCACGAAAAAATACGATTTCAAATTCGGATTCAAACTGCAGTATAGAAACCTTGACACCTTTATTTATCCAAAATACAAAGGGAGCCAGGATGTTAAATATGTAAAACGCTTCGAGGATACCCGCCTCTCTAAGAACGACTTAAGGAAACTCAGGGATGAGATGGTCAAGCTCGGCTTCACGGCTATCTGCACGCCCTTTGATGAAAGTTCGGTTGACTTGATCCTTGAACACGAGTTTGATGTGATAAAGGTCGCGAGTTGTTCTTTCACGGACTGGCCGCTCCTGGAGAAGATTGGCGCCACTGATAAACCTGTAATACTTTCCACTGCCGGCGCTTCGGTTAACGACATAGACCGGGTTGTGGCTTTTTTTGAGCACAGGGATAAAGAGTTTGCGTTAATGCATTGTGTCGGTGAATATCCTACCGCGAAAGAGAATTTTGAATTAAACCAGATAGCCTTCCTTAAGGAAAGATATCGGAACTTGACAATAGGCTATTCTACGCACGAACCCCCTGAAGAGATGGAGTCTGTCAAGCTTGCCGTAGGCGAAGGCGCAGAGTTATTTGAAAGGCACATCGGCCTTAAGACAGATAAATACTCCATTAATAACTATTCATCCATGCCGGAGCAAATTGGCAGGTGGCTTGAGTCTGCGAAAGAAGCATTTCTCATGGCAGGCGTAAAGAGCGAGAGAAGAAAAATATCCGACAAGGAAAAAGAAGATCTTGCCGGACTGCGCAGAGGCGTCTTTGTCAAAGAAGACCTGAAGGGCGGAGATAAACTTTCGCTAAAGAATGTTTTCTTTGCCATTCCTAACATTAAAGGGCAGCTGCTTGCGAATGATTTTTCCAAGTATATGGAGTATTCCCTAAAGATGGAGCTTTTAAAGGATGCGCCGGTTATGACGGCTGAAGTTTCGTCGCTAAACCTGAGGGAGAAATTCCTGGAGATCTCAAACAAGATTAAAGATATGGTTATCAAGAGCCATGTGCCGCTGCCGCTGAAATTTGATTTTGAACTCTCTCACCATTATGGTATTGAAAATTTCGAGAAGATAGGCGCTACTATAATCAGGTGTATTAATAGAGAGTATTGTAAGACTATTATAATAACGCTTCCGGGCCAGAAGAATCCGACCCACTATCACAAGAAAAAAGAAGAAACCTTCCAGGTGCTTTACGGCGACCTGATTCTTGAGATGAGCGGCGTGGAAAAGGAATATAAGAAAGGCGATATCATAGTTGTAGAAAGAGAAGTCCCGCACAGTTTTACTTCAAAGGGCGGGGCAATATTTGAAGAGGTTTCCACGACTCATTACAAAGAAGACTCTTTCTATGAAGACCCCAAAGTGCTCGCGAATAAGAACAGGAAGACCGAGATGACCTTCTGGTCGGACTGGTTCAATAAGCCTTTATCCTGAGGAGAAAATGATAAAACTTTCAGATTATGTTATGAGGTTCGTTGCCGGTCAGGGCATTAAGGAAATATTTATGCTTCCCGGCGGCGGGTGCATGCATCTTGTTGACTCACTCGGAAAAAATCGCAAATTAAGATTTATTCCTATGCTCCACGAACAAGCCGCGGCTATCGCGGCAGACGCCTCCGCGCAGTACACGGGGAAACCCGGAGCCGTGCTGGTAACTACCGGGCCGGGCGGAACAAATACTGTTACCGGAGTTGCTGCCTCCTGGATAGATTCTACGCCTGTAATCTATTTTTCCGGACAGGCTAAACGCGCGGATCTGCTGAAGGGGCGCGGAGTCAGACAGATGGGAGTGCAGGAGGTTGATGTTGTCTCTATTGTCAGCTCAATAACTAAATATGCCGTAACGGTTATGCATCCGGAAGAAATACGCTATCATCTTGAAAAAGCCGTCTACCTGGCGATGGAAGGAAGAAGGGGACCGGTCTGGATAGAGATACCCCTGGATGTTCAGGGCAGTATTATAGATGAAAAGAGACTGAAGGGTTTTACGCCCGCCAAAAAGACCTCAAAGAAACCGGACATAGCGCAATGCGTGAAGCTTCTGAAAGCTGCGAAGCGTCCCGTGATACTTGCGGGAAACGGCATAAGGATGGCCGGAGCGTCTGCAAAGTTTTTGAAATTGGTTCGCAGGCTCAATATACCGGTTTTGACTACCTGGCGCGCGGCTGATTTACTGCCTGAGAATGATCCGCTCTTCTTTGGCCGTCCCGGTTCCGTCGGCCAGCGGTCCGCTAATTTCATACAACAGAATTCAGACCTCTTAATCACACTCGGCGCGCGGCTGGATCTACCGCAAGTCGCTTTTGATTACGGGAATTTTGCCAGAGAAGCGAAGAAGATAATCGTAGATATTGACGCTGCGGAAATACGCAAAATGGGATTCAAGAAGGATCTTGTGGTGAATTCCGACGCCGGCCTTTTTATTGAACGGCTGCTGAAACGCGCTAAGCCTTCCGGCACCAAGAAATGGCTGGAGTGGTGCGGCCGTCTCAAGAAGTTGTACCCGGTTCCGGATAAATCCAGCCTGCAGACCTCACGTAAATATGTAAACACCTATAATCTTATTGATGTCTTGTCTAAACAGCTTACTTCACGCGATATTCTTGTGCCCGGCAGTTCCGGCAGCTGTGCTGAAGTAACTATGCAAACGATAAAAGTAAAGAAAGGCCTGCGGGTCATGAATACCCCGGGACTTGGTTCTATGGGCTTTGGCTTGCCTGCCGGTATCGGCGCCTGTGTTGCAAGCAGCCGCAGAACCGTGGGAGTAATCGGTGACGGAGGGCTGCAGCATAACATCCAGGAACTCGAAACTATCAAGAGGTTGGGTCTTCCTTACAAGTTGTTCATTCTTAACAACAACGGCTACGGCTCTATCAGGATGATGCAGACAAGGCACTTTAAAGGGCGGCTCGTAAGCTGCGATCCGTCAAGCGGCCTCACCGTTCCGGATACACTTAAGATAGCTGCTGCCTATGGAATAAAAACTAAAAGAATAACCGTAAAAGATAATCTGGAGAAAGCCGTAAAGGAAGTTCTTGCAAGCAAAGGCCCTGTAATCTGCGATGTAGCGGTTGAACCGATGCTCGAAACCGCCCCAAGGGTCTCTTCAGCGGTTCTGCCTGACGGCAGGATAGTCTCAAAGCCGCTAGAAGATCTTTGGCCATTTTTAGACAGGAAGGAATTCCTGGCCGGCATGCTGATTAAACCGGCGGAAGAAGCATAGATGAAAATCCTCATTACGGGCGGTAAAGGGTTCATCGCGAGAAACCTCACTGAAGCATTTTCCGCTGAGCACGAGGTTAGTTCTCCGGGAAGCGCCGAGCTTGATCTTCTTGACTCCGGGAAAGTTGCCGATACGTTAAAGACCGGTGGCTTTGACCTGGTCATTCACGCGGCCACCTATGACGCGGCTCCGAAGACCTCGACAAAAGACCCCGCGAAAGTTCTGAATAATAACCTCAGGATGTTCTTTAATATAGCAAGATGGAACGGAAAGTTCGGCAGGCTGATTTTCTTTGGTTCCGGAGCTGAGTTTGGCCGCGAGAATTGGAAACCGCGCATGTCGGAAGAGTATTTTGACGCGTTCGTGCCCTCAGATCAGTACGGTTTTTCAAAATATTTAATGACGAAGCACGCCCTTTCATCCAAGAACATTTACAATCTCAGGCTCTTTGGGGTGTTCGGCAGATATGAGGACTGGAGGTACAGGTTTATCTCAAACCTTTGCTATCAAGCGCTTACCGGAAAGGAAGTAAGTATTCACCAGGATGCGATTTACGATTATACTTCTATAGTTGACATCAGGGCTGTTGTAAAGAAATTCATTTTTTTAGAACCGAAGGACAGAGTTTATAATGTTTGCTCCGGAACTGCCTTCAGCAGGAAGGAAATTGCCTGTAAGGTGCTTAAATGCGCAGGCAAAGAACTTAAAGTGGTCTTAGAAAAGGGCGGTTTTGCAGGAGAATACAGCGGAGATAATACCAGGTTCCTCTCTGAATTTAAGGGATTTTCGTTCACGCCCATAGACGAAGCGGTAAAAGATCTCTTTGACTGGTATAATTCAAATAGAAAAACTGTCTTCTCGGAATACGGGACAAAATGAATATACATGAAGCCATAGAGGCGATTGACGGGATAGTCCCTGACGCGAAGCATGGACTTCCGGAAGAAGTATTTCTGCTTGCCAGCAGGCTTACGCCCATGGTCAATGTTGACCTGCTGCTAAAGGATGCTGCAGGCCGGACGCTGCTGTCCTGGAGAGATGATAAGTTTGCGGGAAAAGGCTGGCATGTGCCGGGCGGCATTATCAGGTACAAGGAAAGTTTTGAGGAAAGGATACAGAAAACCGCGGTAAAAGAACTCGGCTGCGAGATTAAGTTTGATCCGGTTCCGATTGCCATTGAACAGTTCTTTTGCGAACATATTTCAAGAGGACATTTTATTTCTTTCCTTTTCAAGTGCAGTTTTTTTGGGGGTTTCACGCCTGAGAATAAGGGACTCGAAGAAACCAGTCCTGGGTTGTTGAAGTGGCACGCAAAGTGTCCTGATAATATGATAAACATCCACGAGGCCTACAGAAAATACATCTGATCGGCGGGAGCTTAGTTGAGAAATATTTGCAGAGTATGCGGACATAGTCTTGGCGCAAAGGCATTGTTAAGCTTTAAGAATATGCCGAAAGGCGCCCAGAACTTGCCTGACGCGGCTTCACTTTCAAAAGACAGGGGAGAGAAGCTAGACGTTTTTGGCTGTCCCGGCTGCGGCCTGGCACAACTTTCTGTTAGGCCGGTGCCCTATTACAGGGAAGTCATACGGGCTGCCGCTTTTTCCGAGGAAATGAGGACTTTTAGAGAAAAACAGTTCAGCACTTTCGTCAAGAAATACAGGCTAAAGGGAAGAAATGTGCTGGAACTTGGTTGCGGGCGCGGAGAATATCTCTCTATAATGAAGAGGCAGGGAGTAAAGGCCTTTGGGCTGGAATACTCGAAGTCGGCGGCGGAATATTGCAGGAGTCTTGGGCTAAGCGTTGAGAGAGGCTATTTGTCAGCGGGTTCGAAAGCAATAAAGCACGGGCCTTTTGACGCTTTCTATATGATGAATTTCCTTGAACATTTTCCTGACCCCAGGAGCAGCCTTGAGATAATGAGCGCTAACCTCAGTGCCGGAGGCATAGGCCTGGTTGAAGTCCCTAACTTTGATATGATAATCAAAAAGAAGCTCTTCTCTGAGTTTATAAAGGACCATCTTCTCTACTTCACAAAAGATACTTTAGAGACGGCATTAAGGTTGAGCGGGTTTGAGATGCTGAAGGCTGAAGTTGTCTGGCATGATTATATAATCTCTGCCGTAGTAAGAAAAAGAGAGCAGCCGGCTCTTGGAAGTTTTTACGGCTCGCTTCAAAATATCAAAAAGGAACTCACTGCCTTCCTGCGAAAGTACAGAAAAGGAACCGTCGCTGTCTGGGGCGCGAGTCATCAGGCGCTTGCGGTTTTGGCTTTGGCTGAACTTGCCGGAAAAATTAGTTATGTTGTTGATTCGGCGCCTTTCAAACAGGGTAAGTTTACTACGGCTACCCACATCCCCATAGTGTCGCCTGATTTGCTTGACCTGCAACCGGTAAATGCTATAATAATCATGGCTGCGAGCTATTCTGACGAAGTCGCGCGCACGATAAAGAAAAAGTACGGCAAAAAGATACAAACGGCCATTTTAAGAGACTATGGCCTTGAGATAAATAATTAAAACACAGGAGATTACATTATGTCAGAGCAACCGGGCGTTCTTACACAGGAAGAATTAGCAAAACGCGGCAGTTTGAAGAAAGAGAAACCATATGTCTATGAAAAGATTATGAAATACGACGAAAAAGTAAAGAAGGGTGAGAGTATAGCGATACTTCAGTTTCAGTATGATTACAGATGCAATTTCAAGTGCGAGCACTGCTGTATAACGAAATTGCGCGGCAAGAATCCGGACAGGTTCTTTACCATAAAGGATGTAGAGGAGCTCTCGCGGCAAGCTGATGAGATGGGGCTCGCGCATATAGTCATTACCGGAGGCGAGCCTCTGGTTTTTCCGGATCTTGATGAGGTTGTAAAAGCCATAGACCCGCAGAAATTTTACATTACTTCTGATACCAACGGCTGGTATCTGGATGAGGAAAAAGCGAAACACCTGAAGGCAATAGGTATAGATAAAATCCAGCTCTCGCTGGATAGCCTTTCAGCAAAAGGGCACGACGAATTCAGGCGCAAGGAAGGGTCCCATGCCAGAGCAGTCAAAGCGATAGACGCAGCTAAAAAAGCCGGCCTAAGCCTCATAATAGCCACTGTGGTTACGAAACAGAGAATTCGTTCTGATGAGTTTGAAGAGTTCCTCAAGTTTGCCAGGGATAAGGATGTCCCGGTATTCGTAACCTACGCGAAACCTGTCGGCGACTGGACCGGGAATACAGACATAATGGTAACAAAAGAAGATATGGCGCATATGCGTGAGCTTGAGAAACAGTACAAGGTGTTTACTCATCTTACGCCGTCTTATGGTCTTGATTTGGGTTGTATTGCGGTAAAACGCATGGTTTCCATAACGAAGTATGGAGATGTTATGCCGTGTCCGTACATTCACGTATCGCTGGGAAATGTATTTGAGGAGCCGCTAAAGGATATCATAGCGAGAGGTATGAACATTAAATACTTCGGAAAGCATATCGATACCTGCTTAATAGCGGAAGACAGGCAGTTTATCAGCGAAGTTGAAGAGAAAAAGATATACGGAAAGCAGCTGCCGGTTGCCGTGGCGGAAGTATTTACAAAAGAGGACCTAATTGACCAGTCAAAAAAAGTCTAAAACCCCGGGATTTGTCTCTAAAATAAGGGAAGAGCTGAACAAAAAGAACCGCACTTTTGTAAGGTTTGCCGTTGTAGGCGCAATCAATACGGTGTTTGGCATAGGAACTTTTGCTTTGCTGCGCTATTTTGGGGTTCATTATGCCTTTGCGAGCCTGCTTTCGCAGATACTGGGCATACTCTTTAACTTCAAGACAACAGGAAGGTTCGTTTTTAAGAACAGGGACAAATCGCTCTTCTACAGATTTCTTGCGGTATACGCTTTTACATATATAATGAATGTGGGTTTTCTCAAGATCGTAAATACGAATATAGTTAACAGGCAGCTTGAGAGACTTGTCAGAGAATTATTACCGATCCTGAATAACTTTGATGCGTCAAAGTTGATAGACTGTTTTGCTGCTGCTTTGCTCTCGGTCCCGATAGCTGTGGTCGTATTTTTTCTGCAAAAGAAATTTGTCTTCAGGGAAAAGGAGACGGCCAAATGAAAAAAATAAGCATCATCACTCCTTGTTTCAACGAAGAGGAGAATGCGTTTGAAATCTACTCTCGCATAAAAAAAGTTTTTGCCGCGCTTCCGGCCTACGAGTATGAGCATATCTTCATAGACAACTGCTCGGCGGACCGGACCGTTGAGATTTTAAAGGGAATAGCAGCTTTGGACAAGAAGGTGAAACTCATTGTGAATTCACGTAACTTTGGGCACATAAGATCTCCGTATTACGCGATGCTCCAGGCTACCGGCGATGCTGCCATGACTCTGTCCGCAGATCTTCAGGATCCGCCGGAGCTTATCAGAGATTTTATTGCTAAATGGGAAGAAGGCTTTAAGATCGTCGTAGGAGTTAAGAAACAGAGCGCCGAAAAGAAATCTATGTTTTTTGTGCGAAAGGCTTTTTACAGGTTCATAAATAAAATATCTGAAGTCGAACTAACCGAGAATTTTACGGGATTTGGTCTTTATGACAGGAAAATAATTGAAACGCTGAAAGAAATAGACGACCCCTATCCTTACTTTCGCGGGCTGATCTGCGATATCGGATTTGCAAGGGCGGAGATAAAATATTTCCAGCCTGCGAGGCAGAAAGGAATTACCAAGAACAACTTCTATTCGCTCTATGACATGGCGATACTCGGGATAACAAATCATTCCAAACTGCCATTGAGGTTAGCTACAATGATCGGATTTGTACTTTCACTGCTTAGCATCCTTATATCGCTGGTTTATTTCATAGCCAAGATGCTCTTTTGGAGCAAAATACCTTTTGGTTTCGCGCCGCTTATCATAGGTCTGTTCTTCTTCGGGTCGGTGCAGCTTTTTTTCATAGGTATACTTGGAGAATACATAGGCTCGATTTACACCCAGGTTCTCAAGCGCCCGCTTGTCATCGAAAAAGAAAGAGTTAATTTCGATGAAAAAGATAAAAAGTAATGGGACTTTTACTGTTGCTGATAACAGATGTCTTCGGAGTCTTCTGTTCCTACCAGTTCTCGTATTATATCAGATGCTTTGTCTTTCCGAAATACCTGGCACTGCCTGAACCACTCCCCCTTGCTGTCTTCAATCCTATTTGGCTTCCGGTAATATTTATATTTTTCTTCTGGTATGAGAACCTTTACACTAAAAGATTGCCGCTCTGGGAAGAGATTAAAATCACCTGGAAGGCGGCTATGCTGGCAACCATTAGTGTGCTCGCGATAGTCTCTTTGGGTAAGATGACTGCTACAGTCTCAAGAACTATTTTAGTGCTGACTTTCCTGAATGGTGTCTGGTTCTTTCCGCTGCTTCGCTATTACGCAAAGAGGATCTTCTTTGCGACCGGCCTAAACAAGAGGAAGGTGCTGATAATAGGAGCAGGGACAACAGGAAAGGTTCTGCTTGACTCCTATCTAAGTGAAAGGGGCATGGGTTATGAAATTATAGGTTTTCTCGACGACGGAGCCGGGAAGGCAGGCAAGAGCATCCGGGGCGTTAAAATTCTTGGTAAAATCTCAGATATAGAGCGATACCTAACTTCCAAACTTGAGGTCATTGTAGCTATACCCAGTATGAACGCCAAGAAGCTGATTGGACTTGTTAACAGCCTTCAGAAGAGAGTACATAGGGTATCTTTTATACCGGATTTACTCGGGATACCGTTCTTTGAGAGCGATATGGATTTTCATTTCGAGAGCCAGCTCTTGATACTTAATGTAAGGAACAATCTTAAAAATTGGTTCAATATGTTTATCAAGCGGGTTTTTGACCTTTTGGTTAGCGTGCCGCTTATGATTCTTATTCTTCCGGTTATTGCAATTATTGTGTTCGTGATTAAAGTTAATTCGCGCGGTCCGGCTTTCTGGGTGGAAGAGCGGATTGGCCGGGATGGCAACAATTTTAAGTGCATCAAGTTTCGAAGCATGTATGTAAACGCAGCGGAAATACTCCGGACTTCGCTGGCATCAAATAAAAAGCTTGCTTGTGAATGGAAGACCTTCTTTAAACTACGGAAAGATCCGAGAGTTACAGGCGTCGGACGGTTCATCAGAAAGTACAGCCTGGACGAACTACCGCAAATATTTAATATCGTTTGCGGGGATATGAGTCTGGTTGGACCAAGACCGTATCTTCCCAGGGAAAAAAGAGAAATTGGGAACTATTTTGGAACTATTACAGAAGTCAATCCCGGACTCTCCGGGCTTTGGCAGGTATCCGGGCGCAATAAGAAATCTTTCAGCGAGAGGCTGGTCCTCGACGCGTGGTACATCCAAAACTGGTCTTTATGGCTGGATATTGTGATACTGATAAAGACGGTGAAGGTGGTTTTGAAGAGAGAAGGCGCGTACTAGAGGTTTGGAAGGTTAGAGGGTTGGAGGGTTGGATGGTTGGATGCTGGAGGAAACACGAATGAACATGTATCAAGATCTTGAGGTTTGAAAGGAAAGTGTTTTATCTTTCAGATGCCGGAGAAAACCTCACCCTTTAGGGTGAGGATGAATCCGGCATGAATAATATTAACACACCTATAAAGAGAAACTCCGGCCTTCAGGCCGCAGAGTTTCATTGATTAAAGAAGTATATGCAAGAGCGGAAAAACTGCCTAGAAGCGAAGATTTCATTTTGAAACAGCAGCTTAAGCGAGCGATAGTATCTGTTGCTCTTAACATCGCTGAAGGCAAGAACAGGAAGTCAGCAAAGGATTTTGCAAATTTTCTGGTTATTGCCGTCGCATCTTTAGCGGAAGCAGATGCAGTTCTTGAAATATGTTTTGAACTCGGCTATCTGGATGTTGAGCAGTCGCTTAGAGATAAGATAACTGTTTTAAGTAAGAGAATTAACGCGTTACGCATGAGATTGCAGAAAGGTTGAGCATGCTTTTAAGCATCCAAGCATCCAACCTTCTAAGCATCAAACAAGGTGTTTTGGGGAGTTCTTATGGCGACAGGTAAGTACGATGTATGCGTTATAGGCGGGGCAGGGCATGTTGGTCTTCCGCTTTCTATTGCTTTTGCAAATAAAGGCAAGAAAGTCATTATCTATGATATCAACGAGAAAGCCATTAACGAGATAAACTCCGGCAAAATGCCTTTTCTTGAAGAAAACGCCGAGCCGATACTTCGTAAAGTTATTGGCAAAAAACTATTAACAACGAATTCGCCTGAAGCTATAACTTCTTCGAAGTTTGTAGTAGTCATAATAGGTACTCCGGTAGATGAACACCTTAATCCGAGATTCCACGATATGAAGGTCTTCTTTGAGCAGATTATGCCGTATCTGAGAAATGGTCAGATTGTTATCCTTCGGAGCACGCTTTTCCCGGGGATAACCGGCAAATTGAATATTTTTCTTAAAAAATCGCATCCGAAATTGGAAGTGGTGTTTTGCCCTGAGAGAATACTTGAAGGCAAGGCAATGGAAGAATTGTACGGTTTGCCGCAGATTATATCCGGGTTCAACCGGAAAGCTGTTGCGGAAACAAAAAAGCTGTTCAGCGCTCTGACTGCCGAGATGATAGAGGTTCCGCCCCTGGAAGCGGAGCTTGCGAAACTATTTACTAATTCCTGGAGATATGTTCAGTTTGCCATAGCCAACCAGTTTTTTATGATAGCCCAGGAATATGGGGCTGATTTCTTTAAGATTTATAATGCTATGACTAAGAATTACCCGAGGACCAAGAATTTCCCCAAGCCGGGGTTTGCTGCCGGACCTTGTCTTTTTAAAGACACCATGCAGATCTCTGCTTTTACGAATAATAGATTCTTCCTCGGGCATTCGGCCATGCTGGTTAACGAAGGTCTGCCGGATTTCCTCATTGAACAGTTGAAAAAGAAGTTCGATCTTTCAAAAAAGAAAATTGGAATCCTCGGAATGGCTTTCAAAGCTGAAAGCGACGATAAGAGAGAATCGCTTTCATATAAGCTTAAAAAGATTGCCGAGGTAGAGGCGAAAGAGGTTTATTGCTCCGATGAATACATCGAAGAGACAGGGTTTTTGTCTGCAGAAGAGCTGATCAAAAGATCGGATATAGTAATAATCGGGGCGCCGCATAAGAGATACAAGCAACTAAAATTCGGAAAGAAAGTGCTGGTGGATGTCTGGAATCATATTAAGTTCACAAAGATATAAAAATCAAAGCTGTTTGTAACGTTAATAACGTTCATAACGTAAACCAAAAAGAAAAAGGATGGGAAAATGAAGATATTAGTGACGGGAGCGAAGGGTTTTATTGCCGGATATGTGATTCAGGAATTTCTGGATAACGGCTGGGAAGTGGTCGGGCTGGATAACTTCTCAAAGTACGGCGATGTTGACAAGAGTTACGATAAAAACCCGAAGTATAAATTTGTTAAAGGCGACGCGAAAGATGTCAAACTATTGAAAGACATTCTTGGCGACTGCGAGCATTTTATGGCAGGCGCCGCGATGATAGGAGGGATTTCCTATTTCCATGAGTTTGCCTATGACCTGATAGCCGAAAACGAACGCATAACGGCAGCGGCTTTTGACGCGGCAATCTGGGCCTATAAATCAGCAAAACTCAAGAAGATAACTGTTATGTCTTCTTCTATGGTCTACGAGAATGCCGTAAAGTATCCGACTCCGGAAGGTCACCAGTTGGAGTGTCCGCCGCCCTTTTCAACTTACGGTTTCCAGAAACTCGCTACTGAGTATTTTGTAAAAGGCGCTTTTGAACAGTATAAACTGCCCTATACTCTTGTGCGTCCCTTCAACTGTATCGGTATCGGGGAGAAGCGGGCAGTTACTGATGTTCAGATAAAATCAGGGAATGTAACATTAGCCCTAAGCCATGTAGTTCCTGATATCTGCCAGAAGATTTTAAAAGGCCAGGACCCTCTTCACCTGCTTGGCAACGGAAAACAGGTTAGACATTATACTTACGGCGGCGATCTCGCTAAGGGTATCAGGGTTTGTGTTGAAAGCCCGGCGGCCTTAAATCAGGATTTCAATATCTCAACGGCTAAGTCAACAACTGTGCTGGAACTGGCAGAGTTAATCTGGAAAAAAATAAATCATGATAAGCCGTTCAGATATGTTTCAGACAAGCCTTTTTCGCACGATGTACAGCTTCGCGTTCCTGATGTGGCTAAAGCGAAAGTTCTGCTCGGCTATGTGGCTGAAACAAGCCTTGAGAAGGCGATAGATGAGATTATACCATGGATAAAAGAACAGATTAAGCTTGGAGGAATTTAGGGTAAGAGGACGGAAGTCGGAAGACGGTGGTCGGTTAACAGTTGACAGAAGACGGAAAGCAGGGGACTTGATGAAAATAGACATTGTAATACCGGTCTATAACGAAGCGGAGAATATTGGAGAAACCCTAAGGGCGATAGACAGAAATACAGCCGGCATAAAAGACGCCGAGTTTAGTGTAAACATAGTCTATGACTTTCCTGAAGATAATACTCTGCCGGCAGTCTCCGCAATGGTTGCGGAGATTAAGATTCCCGTCCGGTATACTTTGAACATCGCGGGTGGAGTTGTAAACGCGATCAAGACCGGGTTTCGCGTTTCTTCCGGTGATTTTGTATTGGTCACAATGGCTGACATGTCCGATGACTACTCTATTCTCGACGATATGGTCGGTCTGGCCAATAAAGGAAATGATATAGTATGTCCCTCACGGTATATGAAAGGCGGCAAGCTGGTTGGCGGGCCTCCGGTGAAGCAGTTTCTTTCCAGGCTGGCAGGACTCACAATGCACTGGTTCTCTGGAATACCAACTCATGACTCGACTAATAGCTACAAGCTTTACCGTTTATCACTGGTGAAAACAATAAACATTGAGAGTGAGGGCGGTTTTGAGATTGGTACTGAGATTACGGTAAAAGTGTTCAGGAACGGCGGCAAAATTGCAGAACTTCCTACAATCTGGTTTGACAGAGAAAAAGGTAAATCACGTTTCAAATTGTTTAAGTGGATTCCGAAGTACCTGAAGTGGTATTTTTACCTAATCAAAGGCAAACGCAATAAATAAGCACCAAATACCAAGCACCAAATCACAAATAAAATACAAGAACCAAATTGCAAAATGACTTAAAGTGTTTTTCTTTGTTTGGTTTTTGAC
>CAIOVX010000039.1 GCA_903861835.1 Candidatus Firestoneibacteriota bacterium
CGACACTTTCGTCGCCAGGCCCTTTGAGGCCATCACTGTCGTCAGCGCCGATGTCAATGTCGTTTTTCCATGGTCAACGTGACCAATCGTTCCGACGTTTACGTGCGGCTTTGTCCTTTCAAATTTTGCCTTTGCCATGACACACCCTCCGAAACTTCAGTAATTGGCGCTGATTTTATCTCTTTTCCGCGACTTTCCCGGCATTCTTCGCGATAATCTCTTCCGCGAGCACCCTGGGAACTTCTTCGTAATGTGAAAGCTGCATAGTAGAGTTGCCGCGGCCCTGAGTCAGCGACCTTAAGTCCGTCGCGTACCCGAACATATTGGCTATCGGCACGAACCCTCTGATAACCCTGGCATTTCCTCTCTGAGTCATATTCTCTATGCGCCCTCTTCTTGAACTGAGGTTTCCGATAACTTCTCCCATATATTCTTCGGGAGTGATTACCTCTATGTCCATGATAGGCTCAAGCAGAATCGGGTTCGCCCTCTTGAAAGCTTCCTTAAACGCCATTGAACCGGCGATTTTAAACGCCATTTCTGAAGAGTCAACATCGTGGTAGGAACCGTCGGTGAGAGAAATACCTACATCAACCACCGGATAGCCGGCAAGAACACCGCCTTCACAGGCTTCCTTGATTCCTTTGTCAATCGCGGGAATGTATTCTTTCGGAATGGAACCGCCGACGATATCATTCACAAACTCGTAGCCGGCGCCTCTTTCTCTCGGAGAAAGCGTAATGTAGCAATGTCCGTACTGACCTTTACCGCCGGTCTGCCTGATATACTTGCCTTCGGCGTCTACCGCCTTCTTAACCGTTTCTTTGTAGGCAACCATCGGTTTGCCGACATTTGCCTCAACGTTGTATTCTCTCTTCATCCTGTCCACTAGAATTTCAAGGTGAAGTTCGCCCATGCCGGACATAATAGTCTGCCCGGTTTCTTCATCTGTCCTTACGATAAACGTCGGATCTTCGTCTGACAACCTGGAAAGAGCCGAGCCCATTTTATCCTGATCCGCTCTAGTCTTGGGTTCGATAGCTACCGAGATAACCGGATCAGGGAAGTTCATAGATTCAAGAACAATCGGAGAGTTCTCGTCGCACAGAGTATCTCCGGTGGTGGTTTCTTTAAGGCCTACTACCGCCGCAATGTCGCCGGCATAACAAACCTGTATTTCTTCTCTCTTGTTCGCGTGCATGCGGAGCAGCCTTCCTATTCTTTCTTTCTTGCCGCTGATGGCATTATAGACATAGGACGAAGAAAGCAGATTCCCGGAATAAACACGTACGAAGGTAAGTTTTCCGACGAACGGGTCCGCGATTATTTTAAAAGCAAGCGCCGCAAGCGGAGCATTGTCATCTGCATTCCTTGTTTCTTCAACGCCGGAACCCGGGATGGTGCCTTTGATAGCCGGGACATCCATTGGCGACGGCAGGAAGTCAACGACCGCGTCAAGCATAGGCTGTACGCCTTTGTTCTTAAAAGAGGAACCGCAGATTACCGGGACTATTCCGCCGCTGATGGTGCCTTTTCTCAGAGCATTCTTAATCTCGTCAACGGTAATATCGGCAAGCTTGCCTTCAAGGTACTTGTGCATTACATCTTCATTAAAGTCCGCGCACGCTTCAAGCAGATCGTGCCTGTATTTTTCGGATACTTCCTTGAGGTCTTCGGGAATGGCCCTTTCTTCGTACTTTGCTCCAAGAGTCTCTTCAAGCCAGACATACGCCTTCATAGTAACGAGATCCACTATGCCGACGAAAGTTTCTTCCGCGCCAATGGGAATCTGTATCGGAACCGGCCTTGCGCCGAGCTTCTGCTTGATTGAGGCCGTAGACATAAAGAAATCAGCGCCTACTTTGTCCATCTTATTGAGGAAGGCTACCCTCGGAGTATTATACCTGTCTGCCTGTCTCCAGACCGTCTCGGACTGCGGCTCAACTCCGCTGCAGGCGTCGAACACAACAACCGCGCCGTCAAGCACGCGGAGAGATCTTTCAACTTCCGCGGTAAAATCAACGTGTCCCGGGGTGTCGATAAGGTTAATCCTCTTGCCTTTCCAGAACGCCGTGATAGCGGCGGAGGTGATGGTAATTCCGCGCTCTTTTTCCTGGACCATGTAATCGGTCGTCGTATTGCCTTCATCAACATTACCAATCTTATGGATGGCTCCGGAATAATAGAGCACCCTTTCAGTTGTCGTGGTTTTACCCGCGTCAATGTGGGCTACTATTCCGAGGTTTCTAGTATTTTCTAAAGTATATTCGCGTGCCATTTTTCATCCTTGGTAATTGTTTTCTGACTTAGATTTTGCTTCGAATTTGCCTTAACCCTACCACCTAAAATGCACGAAGGCCTTGTTTGCTTCCGCCATCTTATGCGTGTCTTCTCTTTTCTTCACTGCCGCCCCGGTGTTCTTGGCAGCGTCAAGTATTTCGCTTGCGAGCTTCGCGTACATTGTTTTTTCCGGCCTTGCTTTGGACGCGTCTATGATCCAGCGCACCGCAAGAGAAGTGCGTCTAACCGGCGCTACTTCAACCGGCACCTGATAGTTCATGCCGCCCACACGCCTCGGTTTTACTTCAAGCATCGGCTTGACGTTGTCAATAGCCTGCTTGAAAACTATCATCGGGTTTGCGTTGTTGCTCTTCTTCCCGACTTCGTCCAGCGCGCCATATACTATCGCTTCGGCAACACTCTTCTTTCCTTTTTTCATTATGTTGTTGATGAACCTCGTGACTACCTGGTCCTGATACTTGGAGTCAGGAAGAACTTCTCTTTTTCTGACAAAACCTTTTCTAGGCATTACTCGTTCTCCTTAAAGATTCTTTTCTACTTTGCCGGCGCCGCTGCTGCCGCTGCCGGTTTCTTTACTTCTTTTTTCACTCTCTTTACTCCGTACTTGGACCTGCTCTTGTTTCTGCCTTCAACTCCTGAAGCGTCAAGCGTTCCCCTTACAATGTGATAACGCACACCGGGAAGATCTTTAACCCTGCCGCCGCGCACCAAAACTATAGAGTGCTCGTCGAGGTTGTGTCCGACGCCGGGAATATAACTTATGATTTCATAACCGTTGGACAGCCTTACCTTCGCGACCTTGCGGAGCGCGGAGTTCGGTTTCTTCGGCGTAACAGTGTACACCCTGAGACATACTCCCCTTCTCATGGGACAGGCGGTCAAGTGCTTGGACTTTGACCTTGCTCTTACCTGCTGTCTCCTGCCTTTTACAAGCTGGTTAACTGTAAACAAAACTGCCTCCTTGAATATTGTCCGGGATAAAAAAACCCCGAAACTCTGCGGGGTTTCAAAAATAAAAAAGGCGGTGTGCTCTCCGCCATTGCTAGCACAGCACTATTTTAACTTAGGCTATACTAACCCTCACCCCCAGAATGCGAAATATTTAGCATTGAATTATACAAAAAACAAAAGCCCTTGTCAATACTCATTTTTCACGCATATTAGTTAAAAACGCCTTAAAATGGGTCTTGTGGAGCTCACAAAACCCATTATCCTGCAAGCGCTTTTCTATGTACTATCTCTCTTTTCTTTACTCTTCGTCTTTCAAAGCCGCTTTTATTGCTTCAAGAGGCTCTTCAGCGGATATTTCTTTTTCTTCGATTATCGGAAGATCTTCTTCATCCTGCTCAATGTGCAGATTGCGGTAACCGCGTGAACCTGTTCCCGCGGGAATCAAGCGGCCGATAATGATATTTTCTTTCAGACCGCGCAGGGTGTCAACTTTTCCTACGGTAGCCGCGTCGGTAAGAACGCGCGTCGTTTCCTGGAAGGAAGCTGCTGCGAATACGCTCTCGGTGCCAAGCGACGCCTTAGTGATGCCGAGAAGAATTGGCTTGAAGGTTGCGGCCTTTCCTTTTTTCTTCATCACCTTTTCGTTCTCTTCTTTTAATATATTCTTGTCAACTTCCTGGCCGGGCAGGAATTCCGTGTCGCCCTCGCTCTCGATTCTAACTTTCTTTAGCATCTGACGGATAACGACCTCGATGTGCTTGTCGTTAACGTTAACGCCCTGGACTCTGTAGACCTCCTGAATGTTTCCGAGCAGGTATTCCTGCGCATCGTTCTCGCTCTTCGCTCTCAAGATGTCGTGCGGGTTTATCGGACCTGCAGTTAAAGGATCTCCGTTTAACACTTTCTCTCCGCTGGTAACGATAAGATGTTTTCCCTGCGGAACCTGGTACTTCGCGACCTCGCCGTTCTCATCTGTCACGCGGATTTCTCTCTGCCTCTTGGTGACATCCCCTATCTCAACCATACCTTCTATATCGCTGATGGTCGCCATATCTTTGGGCTTCCTTGCTTCAAAGAGTTCCGAAACCCTCTGCAAACCGCCGGTGATATCGTGAGCCTTACCGCCGCCAATGGGCATCTTCGCGATAACATCTCCGACATGGACCTTGGTGGCCGCCGCATTCTCGTCGGTATTCACCATCATGATAGTGCCTTCGGGCAAAGAAATCTTTTCTTTAATCTCGCCGCCGGCCATTATGTGCACCGCAGGATGCAGCTTGCCTTCTTTCTGCGGAACAATAACAAACTCAGACATCTTGGTCTCAGGATTTACTTCTTCCTTGAGCGTCTGTCCTTTGGTTATGTCGACACACACTACTGTTCCGTCGTTGTGCGAAATGATGGGGGTGCTGAACGGGTCCCAATCGCCTAGAGTATCTTTTTCCTTTACGTCCGCTCCGTCCTTGAAATACAGCTGGGAACCGTAAGGCAATTCAAACTCTTCGCGCTTCTCTTTGGCCTGGGCTTTAACTCCGCTCTTACTTCTCGCCTGCTCAACTACAATTTTTCCGGTCCGGCTGATGAGAATTACTCTACCGCCCCTTGTAGTAATGGTCTTCATATTATCATAGACCACCTTTCCGTCAAACTTTGCGACAACCTTGTTCTGGGTCGTCTTTCTCTGTGCGGTACCGCCGGTGTGGAAGGTACGAAGCGTCAGCTGTGTTCCGGGTTCGCCTATTGACTGCGCCGCTGTAATTCCGACCGCTTCACCGATGTTCACAATCTTCCTGTAGCCGAGGTTCCAGCCGTAGCATTTCGCGCAGATTCCGGTCTTCGCCTCGCAACGCAGGACGGAACGGATACGGATCTTTTCGATACCGGTTTCCTCGATCTTCTGCGCCTTTTCTTCGTCTATTACTTCGCCTGATTTTACAATAACCTCTGAAGTGATAAGGTCGGTAATGTTGTCCAGCGCGACCCTGCCTATAATCCTGTCGGAAAGCGATTCAAGGGTTTCATCGCCGTTCTTCAAAGCTCCGACAGTCACGCCGCGGAGCGTCTTGCAGTCCTCTTCCGCGACGACCACGTCCTGTGCAACGTCTATAAGACGCCTTGTTAGGTAGCCGGCTTCCGAGGTCTTCAGGGCGGTATCGATAAGTCCTTTTCTTCCGCCGTGAGTGGAGATGTAGTATTCAAGCACGTTCAAGCCGCGCTTGAAATTTGAAGTGATGGGCGTTTCAACAATTTCGCCCGCCTCACCGGTAACTTTCGCCCTCGGTTTCGCGATGAGTCCGCGCATACCCGCAAGCTGTCTTGCCTGCTGCCAGCTTCCGCGGGAACCGGTCTGAATCATTATGAAGAGCGGATTTAAGCCGTCTTCGTCTTTTCTCAGAGTGTTCCTGAGCGCCTTATCAACCGTCACCGTCGCGTGAGACCAGATGTCAATTACGTTTTGGTACTTTTCGTTGTAGGTGATTACGCCTTTTCTGTAGTTCTCAAGTATTCCCGCGACCTTATTTCTCGTTACCGCGATGTACGAATCCCTCTCGAACTCTCCTTTGGCAAGGAGGTCTTTGTCGTATTCAACATTGCGAAGCAGGCCCGGTTTGAGCTTGACATCTTTCGCGAGACTTTCATCTTTAATCGCCTTAGGTTCCACGATGTCGTCCGTGGGGAGTGTGCTGCCAAGTTTGGTAGCATAAACCAGTCCGAGGTCTTTTAGATTATCGAGCATCTCAACGGTCTGCGAGGTGCCTAGTTTTTTCTGGCAGCGCATCGCGATCGTGTCGATATAAGACTTGAATCTGTCTGACTTGAAACCGCCGCCCTTACCATAAAACAGGTAGCTTCTAAACAAGTCGGTCTTAAGGCCTTCAAGGTGCGCCTTTTCTTCGTATAATTTATGCCACATTCTTTTTTCAACTTCGGTTGTCAGCTCTTCGCTTCCGGCTTTAAGATCTGCGCTGATAGGCCCGAAGGACTCTGCCATTTCCCCGGATATGGGCCCCTGGTTAAACTTCTTCAGATGTTCCAGCTTGAGTTCGGTAAAGAGCTCTTCGGCGGAATCAAACATTCCTTCCGGGAGCGCTTCATAGAACATTACCATGCCGGCGGTAGCTTCGATTGGCTTTTCGCCGTCTTTCATCCTAACCTTAACAATGGCTTCCATGTCTACTTCGCCGAGCGAATAGGCAAGGAGAAGCTCACGCGGGGTGGAAAATATTTTTCCGTCGCCCTTCTTGGTTTTCTTTTTCAGCCTGATATCGGGACGATAGAGCGTAAGATAATAAAGCCCGGTGATCATTTCCCTGGAAGGCGTAGCCAGCGGGAAACCGTTAGAGGTTGAAAATACGTTATTTGTGGAAAGGATTAGCGTCCTTACCTCAAGTATTGCCTCGGGGGAAAGAGGAACGTGCACGGCCATTTGGTCGCCGTCAAAATCCGCGTTGAATGCGTTGCAAGCCAGCGGATGCAGTCTGATTGCAGAACCTTCGACCGGAACCGCCTCAAAGCCCTGAATGCCCTGTCTGTGAAGAGTGGGCGCGCGGTTAAGCATGATCGGGTGCTCCTTGATAACCTCTTCAAGGATTTCCCAAACCTCGGGCTTGACGTTCTCAACCATCTTTCTCGCGCTCTTTACTGTATGTACGTAGCCGCGGTCTTCCAGCTTCTTGATTATAAAGGGTTTGAAGAGCTCAAGGAGCATCTTCTTGGGGATTCCGGCCTGATAGAACTTTAGCTCCGGTCCCACCACGATGACAGAACGCCCTGAATAGTCAACGCGTTTTCCGAGCAGGTTCTGTCTGAACCGCCCCTGTTTGCCCTTAAGCATGTCTGAGAGAGATTTTAGGGGTTTATTCCTGGAACCTTTCACGGGCTGACCGCGCCTGCCGTTGTCAAAGAGGGCGTCAACCGCTTCCTGAAGCATTCTTTTTTCGTTGTGAATAATTATATCCGGAGCCTTCGCTTCTACAAGCCTCTTAAGCCTGTTGTTTCTGTTGATGACCCTTCTGTAAAGGTCATTTAGATCTGACGAAGCGAACCTGCTGCCGTCAAGCGGCACCAGCGGCCTAAGGTCAGGCGGAATTACCGGCAAAACGTCAAGCACCATCCAAGCCGGCTGGTTACCGGATTTCCTGAAACTCTCGGCAATACGCAACCTCTTGATAATGTCTTTCTTCTTAGCAACCGATTCCGTTGCTTTATGTTCTTCTTTAAGTTCTTTTGTAAGTTTATCTAAATCAAGTTCAAGGAGCAAATCTTTGATAGCGGCTGCTCCAATCTTGGCCTTAAAGGAGGAAGCGCCAAGCGATGATTTGCATTTCTGCAGATCTTCTTCGTTAAGCAGCTGTTTCTTCTTCAGCTGATCGCTGTTGGACTCTGTTACGATGTAGCTCTCGTAATAAATTACGCGCTCGAGTTCCTTGGTGGTCATGTCGAGAAGCATACCGATCCTGCTCGGTATGCTCTTTAAAAACCAGACATGCGAGACCGGAGAAGCAAGTTCGATATGCCCCATGCGCTCTCTTCTCACCTTTGAAGAGGTGACGGTAACGCCGCACCTGTCGCAGGTTATCTCGCGATATTTGATCCTCTTATATTTGCCGCAATAGCATTCCCAGTCTTTGGTGGGCCCGAAAATCTTCTCGTCAAAGAGTCCGTCTTTTTCCGGCCTGAAGGTCCTGTAGTTAATAGTCTCCGGCTTCTTAACTTCGCCGTGGGACCATTTGTGGATTACTTCGGGCGATGCGAGTTTCATGGCAATCGCTTCAAAATCAATCCTCTTTTCCTCGCCGGACTCTATAAGCTTCGCAGTCTTTATGACTTCTCTGACTCTTGCCATATTCACCCTCGCTATGCGGTAAATTTTTCATTTCTTTTCTTTGCGTCTTACGTTATGAACTTTATAAACCTTATAAACTTTTGCTTTTTACTTATTCTTCCTTTTTCTTCTTCGCCTTCTTTTCTTCCTTTACTTCCTCTTCTTCCTTCGCCGGTTCATCGTCGCCCAGGATGCTCTCAGGCTTCACTTTTTTGGCCTTCTTGTCAGAAGGTGCGATGCTTTTCGGTACCAGCGTTACATCAAGACCAAGACCCTGCAGCTCCTTCAAGAGCACGTTGAACGACTCAGGCAGGCCGGGTTCCGGCGTGTTCTTGCCTTTAACTATCGCTTCATACACCTTGGTTCTTCCGGCAACGTCGTCTGACTTCACTGTAAGCATTTCCTGCAGAGTGTAAGCCGCGCCGTAGGCTTCAAGAGCCCAGACTTCCATTTCTCCGAATCTCTGGCCGCCGAACTGCGCCTTGCCGCCGAGAGGCTGCTGAGTGATAAGCGAGTACGGGCCGGTGGATCTTGCGTGAACTTTATCGTCCACCAAGTGTGAAAGTTTCATCATATACATGTAGCCGACCATGACTTCCTTATCCATCGGCTCACCGGTTATACCGTCAATAAGCTCAACCTTGCCGCTCTGAGGCAAACCTGCGTTCTTCAGTTCATCCTTGATTACGCCTTCGCGCGCTCCGTCAAATACCGGAGTGGATACTGAGAAGCCGAGCACTTTCGCCGCCCAGCCGAGATGTGTTTCCATCAGCTGTCCGACGTTCATACGGGAAGGAACGCCCTGCGGGTTAAGAATAATCTGTATCGGTGTTCCGTCCGGCATATAAGGAAGATCCTCTTTCGGGACGATCTTCGCCACAATACCCTTGTTCCCATGGCGTCCTGCCATTTTGTCTCCGACCGAGATCTTGCTCTTGCTGGCAACATAAACCTTAACGTGCTTTATGACGCCGGCGGGCAGATTCTCGCCTTCCTCTACGGACCTTATCTCCCTGGCTTTTTTGAGTTCAAGGTCTTCAAGCCTGAGCTTGCAGAGCTTTTTCTCAAGTTCAATCTTTTCCTTAAGCGCGTCCTTCGACATGCCGCTCTCTTCCGCGACCGCTATCTCGGAATCCCTGAGTTTCACAACGCCTTCTTTCAGCTTCTCAAATTCTTTCTCTACCTGCTTCTTGGTCTCTTTATCCTTGGGCTTCGTGGTAGAATCCTTCCTTGAGAAAACCTTCACGTCAACCACTATGCCTGACGAGCCCGGCGGAACCTTCAGCGACTGGTTCTTTACATCCTTCGCTTTTTCGCCAAAGATAGCGCGCAGCAATTTTTCTTCCGGCGTACTCTCGGATTCGCCCTTGGGGGTTACTTTGCCGACCAGAATATCACCCTGGTTGACTTCAGCGCCGATGCGCACAATTCCGTTCTCGTCAAGGTTCCTTAATGCCTCTTCGCTTACGTTCGGAATATCCCGGGTTATTTCCTCGTCCCCGAGCTTCGTATCCCTCGCGTCTGTTTCGTGTTCTTCTATATGTATTGAGGTGAACTTATCCTCCATCAGGAGCTCTTCGCTGAGGATAATAGCGTCTTCGAAATTGTAACCTCTCCACGGCATAATGCCGATGAGGATGTTGTGCCCGAGGGCGAGTTCGCCCTTATCGGTCGCCTGACCGTCGGCTATTACTTCACCTTTCGCAACTTTCTGTCCTTTTATTACAACCGGTTTTTGATTGATGCACGTATCCTGGTTGGAACGTTTGAACTTCACCAGCTCGTAAATGTCAACTTCACCGTCAGCGCACGCGACCTCTATCCTTCTGGCATCAACGTAAGCGACAGTACCGGAATTCTTTGCAATAACCAATACGCCTGAATCATAGGCAACTTTGTATTCAAGTCCGGTTCCAATGATTGGGGCTTCGGTTTTAATAAGCGGGACCGCCTGTCTTTGCATATTGGAGCCCATCAGCGCCCTGTTGGCGTCATCGTGATCAAGGAACGGGATGAGCGCCGGGGAAACCGCTACAAACTGCATAGGAGAGACATCCATGTAATCTACGGTATCTACCGGAACAGAAGGATAGTCGTCTTTTTCCCTGACTTCTATCATGTTCCCTGAAGGATCCGTACCCACAAGCCTATTTCCGTTTATCGGGGACTTTGCGGGCGCTATCTTTGCCGTGTCCTCAATATCCGCAGTATGAAACTTGATTTCTTTTTCTATCTTGCCGTTCGTTACCTTACGGTAGGGGGTCTCAATAAAACCCAGTTCGTTTATCTGCGCGTAAGTAGGCAGCGAAGATATAAGACCGATGTTCGGTCCTTCAGGAGTTTCAATGGGGCACATCCTTCCGTAATGGGTATAATGCACGTCTCGGACGTCAAAGCCCGCCCTGTCGCGATCCAAGCCGCCGGGTCCAAGCGCCGAGATCCTTCTCTGGTGCGTGAGCTCCGCGAGAGGATTGGTCTGGTCCATGAACTGCGAGAGCTGGTTGGTTCCGAAGAACTCTTTGATCGCGCTGGTAATGGGTTTGGTGTTAATAAGATTCGCCGGCATGACATTTTCAGTATCAACCAGACTCATCTTCTCTTTAATGTACCTTTCCATGCGTGAAAGGCCGATGCGCATCTGGTTCTCTACAAGCTCGCCTACCGCGCGCACCCTTCTGTTTCCGAAATGGTCGATGTCGTCTTTAACACCCTGCCCGTTGGAAAGGCCCAGAAGATATTTTACGGTGTTTACGATGTCTTCCTTGCGCAAGACTCTGCTCTCAAGCGGGAAGGCGGTTCCAAGTTTTTTGTTTATCTTGTACCTGCCGACGCGTCCAAGGTCATACCTCTTGGGGTTGAAAAACATATTGTCAAAAAAGCTCTTCGCGGCGTCCAGCGTTACGGGCTGTCCGGGTCTCATTTTCTTGTGGACCTCAAGCAGCGCGTCATCTTTCGCGGAAAGACCGTCTTTCAGCAGAGTGGCGACCAGGTTCACGCCAAGAAGTTCCGCCGGCTCAACAATCTCTATGTTCTTTACTTTGCCCTTCAGAAGTTTCTCGTAAATTGCGTCGGTAACAGTGCTGCCGGCGGAAAGAGTTTCTCCCGCTTCCATAAGTCTCACTTCGCTTGCAAGCACGCTGTTAACCGCTTTCTCGCGATTAGAAACGGAAATTTCGGCTGTCTTATAAAAAAGTTTTATTACTTTTTCGTTCGTGTCATAGCCCAGAGCGCGAAGCATTATTGTCGCGAAGAACTTTCTCTTCTTGTCAATCCTCGCGAAAAGGATGTCGTTCGTATCAAACTCGAACTCCAGCCATGAACCGCGGTAGGGGATAATCTTTCCCGTGAAAATTTTAGTGAGAGACATAAGAAGCTTGTCTTCTGATTCGTCAAAGGAAACGCCGGGAGACCTGTGAAGCTGGTTAACAATAACCCTCTCCGCGCCATTAATGATAAAGGTGCCCTTTTCAGTCATGAGCGGAAGCTCGCAGATGTATACCTCTTCCTCTTTGATTTCCTTTACTTTGGAAGAAGGGTTCTCAGCGTCCGTAATTATTATTCTGATGGTGAACTTGAGCGGCGCGCCGTAGGTCATGTCCCTTTCTTTGCATTCCATGACAGTATACTTGGGTTGGCCGATGGAGTAGCTTACGTACTCAAGCGTGATATTGCCCTTGAGCGAGAGCAACGGGAATACCTCATTAAATACGGACTGAAGCCCGAGATTTTTCCTTTCCTTTACAGAAACATCCCGCTGGAGAAAATTGTTGTATGAAAGCTTCTGGACCTCTATGAGGTTGGGCAGAGGCAGGATTTTTTCAATCGTGGAATAATCTTTCCTTATTCGTTTGCCTATCTTATCAAACTTTTCCATGAATTACCCCCGGGTTGGTTACCGTTTATAGGTCACAGACCGTCCGGAAAGCCCGGCGCGCTATCTGTGTGCAGCAAAACCCTTTATTTGACAAAAATAGGATTCCCGCGGGCAAGTTGCTTGCCCGCGGGACCCTTTAAAACACGTTTTTTGAGTTACTTGATCTCGATTGTTGCGCCGCTGCCGTCAAACTTTGCCTTGATTTTATCGGCTTCGTCCTTAGTCACGCCTTCCTTTATCGCTTTCGGAGCGCCGTCTACCAGGTCCTTCGCTTCCTTAAGGCCGAGAGCTGTTACTTCCCTCACCCTTTTAATTACTTCAATCTTCTTGTCGCCGGCTCCTGCAAGTATCACCGTGAAAGCCGTCTGGGCTTCCGCCGCAGGCGCTGCTGAAGCTGCTGCTGCCGCTACGGGCGCAGCCGCGGTCACGCCAAAACGCTCTTCAAGCGCCTTGATGAGTTCGGCAAGTTCCATCACCGACATCGTTTCAATGCCTTTCAGTATGTCTTCTTTGCTTAAGTTAGCCATTTCTTCTCCTCCTTGTTACTTTTACTTTTTTAGTTTGAATTTTTATTACGCTTTCTTTGCCGCTCTTACCGCGTCCAGAGTTCTCACAAACTTGGACAGTGTGCCGGAAAGAGTATAAACCAGGTTCGAGATCGGGGCTTTCATGCCGCCAAGCACTTTCGCGAGAAGCACTTCCCTTGAGGGAAGTTCCGCTACGTACTTGATCTGCTTTACGTCCGCGACCTTGCCTTCAATGACTCCGGCGCGTATCTTAAGAAATTCATGGTCCGCTCCGAACTCTTTCAGGATCTTCGCCGGTATCACCGGATCTTCATAACAGAGCGCAACACCTGTAGGGCCGTCGATGAACTTGAGCACTTCGCCCAGGTTCGCCTTCTCCAGCGCCCTTCTCACGATATTGTTCTTAATAACCTTGTACTCGACTTTCTTCGTCGCAAGTTTTTTTCTCACGGCCGTCGTGTCTTCAACGGTCAGTTTACGGAAGTCGGTAAAGATTACACTCTTGGCTCTGCCGAACTTCTCGACAAGCTCGTTGACCTCGGTTTCTTTCTTTTTTATTGTTTCCTGCTTGGCCATTTCCCCTCCTAAGCTATAACCGACAGATACGGCTTGGTGTCAATGCTCAAGCCCGGGCTCATGGTCGTTTTAATGACTATGTTCTGGATGTAAGCGCCCTTTACGCCGGTCGGCTTCGCCTTCACGATAGCGTCAAGCAAGGTTCCCGCATTCTCCTGAAGTTTCTTGGCATCAAAAGAAGCCTTGCCGATGACCGCGTGAATAACGGCTCCCGGATCGACCTTAAACTCGACCCTTCCTGCCTTTGCTTCCTTCACGCTCCTTGTAATATCCGCCGTGACCGTGCCGGATTTCGGATTGGGCATCAGGCCCAAAGGACCGAGCACCTTTCCTACTTTTCCGAGCTCTTTCATCATATCAGGCGTCGCGATGGCTACGTCAAAATCATGCCAGCCGCCGTTGATCTTTTCTATGAGATCATCAGCACCGACATAATCCGCGCCCGCCGCCTTGGCGTCATTCTCTTTCTCGCCCTTCACGAAAACGAGCACTTTCGGAACCTTGCCCGTGCCGTGCGGGAGCACAACGCTTCCTCTTACCATCTGATTTGTCTGTTTTACGTCCACGCCGAGTTTGATGGAAACGCCAACGGACTCATCGAACTTGGCTTTCGCCAGATTCTTGAGGAGAGCGCAGGCCTCGTCGAGAGAATACTTCTTCGACTTGTCGACCAGCTTATTTAACTCATTCATTCTCTTGCTCATCCGTTCCTCCGTCACTTCTCGACTTCGATACCCATACTGCGCGCCGTGCCCTCGACCATCAGTTTTGCGGACTCGATGTTGACCGCGTTGAGGTCCGGCATCTTAAGCGTGGCAATTTCCGTGACCTGTTTCTTGGTGAGTTTGCCGACCTTGGTTTTGTTCGGCGTTCCCGATCCCTTGGCTATCCCCGCGGCCCTCTTGATGAGGACTGCTACCGGCGGCGTCTTCATAATAAAGGTGAACGACTTGTCGCTGAACACCGTTATGACGACCGGAATTATAAGCCCGTCCTGCGCGGGATCGGAGGTTTTTGCGTTGAACTGCTTGCAAAAATCCATTATGTTCACGCCGTGCTGTCCAAGAGCCGGTCCAACCGGCGGAGCAGGATTCGCTTTGCCGGCAGTAACCTGCAATTTCACCACGGACTGCACTTTCTTTGGTGGCATAGAAGACTCCTTTTGCTTTACTTTTTGCGTGAACCTGGAAGCTCCCGGAAAACCGGGCAGGAACTGCAAAAAAAGGGACTCTCGCAGCTCGCTGCATCGAGCGGGCCGGAAAGTTCCCGATTAGATCTTTTCGATATTCGTGAAATCTATCTCCACGAGAGTAGGCCGCGAGAATACAGTGACCATAACTTTTGTCTTCATCCTGTCAGGAAAGACTTCTTCAATGACGCCGGAGAAGTTTGAGAAAGGTCCTTCCAGCACCCTTACCGCGTCGCCTCTTTCAAATTCGACTATGTGCTTCGGCAAAGGTATTTCACCGGTCACCTGGGCGAATATTCTTTTTACTTCTTCTTCGCCGAGGGGAACCGGCTTCTGGCCTGAACGCACAAAACCTGTGACCTTCGGTGTGTTCCTGACTACCTGCCAGGTTTCATCATTCATAATCATTTCCACCAGGACATAGCCCGGATAAAAATTCTTCTTAACTGTGGCTTTCTTGCCTTTTTTTATCTGTATTACATCCTCTTTCGGAACCTCTATCCCGAAAATGCTGCTCTCCATTCCGAAAGTTTTTATCCTTTCTTCGAGGTTCTTCTTTACCTTATCTTCACAGCCGGAATAAGTGCTGACAAAATACCATCTCTTTTCCATTTTTTTAATTCCTTATATAGATAAGCGCTAAGACCTTGTTTATTACCGCATCAACCACCCCTATATATAATGAAAGGATGGCCACCAGCGTGAAGACCACAACCGTGGAACCGATAAGTTCCTGGCGGCTCGGCCAGGACACCTTATGCATTTCCGTTATAACTTCGGAAAAAAACTGCTTTATCTTATTCCACATCTTAACCTCTCATTGTCAGCGGGAACCGGCCCGCGCTGTTATCTGGCAGGCCTGGCAGGACTTGAACCTGCAACCCGTGGTTTTGGAGACCACTGCGCTAGCCAGTTACGCTACAGGCCTATTTGGCGTTAGGCTTTTCCTTCTTTGTGCACCGTGTGTTTTCTGCACCACTTGCAGTACTTTTTGAAGTCAAGTTTGTCCGGATTCTTCTTCTTGTTCTTCGTTGTGGTGTAGTTCTTTCTTTTACAATCAGCGCATGTCAAAACTATAATATCCTGCATGTTTTCTTCCTTTTATGTCATCTGACAAAAATTAAAGCGAGGGAGGGTCGCTCCCTCACTTTTTAATATGATTCTAAAACGCTATTCGAGGATCTCGGTAACAACGCCCGCGCCGACGGTGTGCCCGCCTTCGCGTATTGCAAACCTTAATTCTTTCTCCATGGCTACCGGCGCAATCAACTCTATCTCCATCATTACGTTGTCGCCCGGCATTACCATTTCAACTCCCGCAGGCAGC
>CAIOVX010000040.1 GCA_903861835.1 Candidatus Firestoneibacteriota bacterium
AGCGCCAGTTCAGCCGCAAAGAGCAAAAGCGCCAGCAAAAGCAAGGGCAGATAATGATCCGTATATTCCGTGTATTCAATGCCCTTTATCTCGGTCTTTTCCATTTTGTCTATCTGCTTGTAGATGTCTTTTAGGGCCTCGGCAGTTGTAGCACGGAAATAGATGCCGTCTGTGGTTTCGGCTATGCCTTTGAGCAGCGTTTCGTCCAGGTCTTCCTTTATATACGCGTATCTTTTCCCGAAGATCTGGTCGTCCACGGGGAAAGGCGCCTCGCCTTCAGCGCCTACGCCTATGGTGTAAATCTTGATGTCAAAGGCCGTCGCCATCTTCGCGGCGGTGAGCGGGTCAACTTCTCCCATATTATTCCGCCCGTCCGTCAGCAGGATTACTATTTTTGATTTCGCCTTGCTGTCCTTGAGCCGGTCAATGCAGGTGGCAATGGCGTTGCCTATGGCCGTGCCGTCAGTCTGAGTCATCCCTACGTTAACGCTCTTCATAAAATCTATTACCGCGCCGTAATCGGTGGTAAGCGGGCACTGCAGGAGGCTGATTGCCGAAAAGACCACAATGCCGATACGGTCATTTTTTCTTCCCTTGACGAAATCGGCGGCTACCGACTTTGCCGTCTCAATGCGGTTCGGTTTTAAGTCCTCCGCTTTCATACTGCCGGAAGTGTCCATGCAGAGGACAATGTCTATTCCTTTTGTCGCTATCTCCTCGGTGCGAAGCCCTGACTGCGGCCTTGCAAGCGCCAGCACAAGCAGAACGAGCGCGGCAACGCGCAGCCATAGGAGCGGCTCGCGGCCCTTAGCATTAAAATCTCCCAGCCCCTTAAAAAGACGGAAATCGGAAAAGATTAGCGCGGCTTTCTTGTTCTTCTCCCTCATTAAATAATACCAGGCCGCGGCGGCTATGAGCGGCAGTAAGAACAAGAATAGGGGATTTGCGAATCTCATTTTACGACGCCTCCTTCGACAGGCGCCTGCGCCGGAGGGACGTATTTTGTTGTTTCGACAATGTTCACGCCCGTTAAAAAGTCATTTTCTATCTTTTCGCTCTCAGGGACAAGCCTGGCGAACTTTACGAGATCGCACTCTTCAAGAAACGCTTTGATATCAGTTATCTCCGAGCGTTTTATCTTTCCGGAGTTTCTGAGCTCCGCGTAAGCTTCGCTGGTGGTCCTTTCTACGATGGGAAGTTCAAAACGCGCTTCAAGGTAACTCCTGATTATCTCAGAGAGGAGATAGTAATGCTCACGCACTTTTCCCTGCTCAACCAGCTGAAGCCCTTTCAGTTTTTCCAGACGTTCAAACGCGACTTCGTGCGCGGGACGGGCAGGTTCAACGGGCGAGAAGACTCCGCCTTGCTTCTTTGCCTTCAATAGTTTGTATAGGAAAAAGCCTCCAGCCGCGAGGAGCGGCAGTATAACCGTAAAGAGCCAGAACCAGAAGGAATGCGGGATAGTAAGCGGCGGTTTAATGTCGCGGACGTCGTCTTTATCGTCCGGCCCCGGCTTCACTGGTTCTACTCTCAGGATAAGCTTGGGGCTGGAAACGGACTTTTCCGTTCCTTCCTTATCCGTATATTTAATTTTAATCTCCGGAATCTCGTAATCTCCGGTGGTAAAGGTGGTTATTACCAGGTCGTATTCGAGCCGGGTCTTTCCCCAGCTTTTATAAGGCCCTTTCTGGATATGG
>CAIOVX010000041.1 GCA_903861835.1 Candidatus Firestoneibacteriota bacterium
CTTCACCCACTGGGTTCTCTCCTTTTCAACACGCAAAACCTTCGATTTCCCTTATTATACAACACTTTTAGCCGTTTTTCACCCCATCCTTTTCAATTTGATATAACGGATACGGGATACTTATGCTGCCGCGAAACTTCCTGTAGAAGATAACGGAGGAAATGAAAATGATAATGCAGCTGGAAGGAAGTGCAGACCATAACCTTCCGACATTGTCCGGGAAAAGGCTGCCAAGCACCCTTTTCAACCCAAATCCGCGGCCGGCGCCGAAGGTATAGGCGGCTTCAAATGACTGTTTCCAGAGGTCCTTTAGCGCGTGAATACCCGCAAGAACAACCAGAACGGCTAGAACAAGCGAGAGAAATCCTGCAAAGAACCAGGCTGCCCTGCGCAAACATTCTTTTATTTTTCCGGAGAGCAGTCCTTCTAACAGAAAGAAACCAAGCACCGCCAGAAAAAGCAGAGCTCCGACCGGCTGCCTGAACCAGAACGCGCACGAAGCCGAAATACCGGCCGCCAGATAGAAGCCTTTTCTCTCCATTCCCAATGTCAGCGAGAGCAGATACAAAGTAAGAACCTGAAAAAACAGCGAATAAACAGATGACCACGGAAGGAACGTCCAAAAGTAATAAGGCGCCAGCAAAAGATATACGGCAACCTGAATAATGTTGACCCAAAGTGGAATAAACCGTCTAAACAACAAGAAAAGGAACAAGCCGGTCAGCCCGTAGAAAAATGCAGTGAGCAGTTTCAGCACAACAAGGTAGTTCCCGAACACCTTCAACGCGGCGGCTTGAAGCAGAACCGTAAAGAAGCCGTACTGGCTAATGGTCTCTTTGAACGGAACAGCCCCGCCGGCAATATCTATTGCCGGCTTCAGCATCACGCCGTCGTGAACCGCGTCTACACCATAAAAAGAAAACAACGCGGGTGTCGCGAAGCATGCAGTGAAAACCAGCAAATATATTATTTTTCTGGGCATTCTACCTGCTCTTAAACCGGTATTTAATGATGCAGTACAGAGCCCTAAACCCGTCCTTCCATCCTATCTTTTTGCCTTCATCATAGGTTCTACCGCTATAGGAGATGCCCACCTCATAGATTTTAACATTTCTTATTTTTGATATCTTGGCGGTTATCTCGGGTTCGAATCCGAACCTGTTTTCTTCTATCCTGACCCCCTGAATAACCTCGCGCCTGAACATCTTGTAGCAGGTTTCCATATCCGTCAGGTCGAGATTGGTGAACATGTTAGACATCACCGTCAGGAACTTGTTTCCAACCATATGCCAGTAGAAAAGCACTCTCTTTTTCTCCCCGCCCATAAAACGCGATCCATACACAACATCGGCGTTATTTTCAATGAACGGCGCGAGAAGTTTCCCGTATTCTTTCGGGTCATATTCCATGTCCGCATCTTGAATGACCACAAAGTCTTTGGTCGCGTGTTTAATGCCCGACCTGATCGCCGCCCCTTTGCCCGAGTTCTTTTCGTGAAAAACCGGTTTTATCCTCCCGTCATTTGAAGAGAGTTTCTCTATTATTGCCCTGGAACCGTCAGAGGAGGAATCATCAATGATAATCAGTTCAAAATCTATGCCTTCCACAGCCAGCACGCGTTTTACTATTGCCTCAAGCGTCTTTTCTTCGTTATAACAGGGAATTATTACCGAAAGCGATATCATTTGGCCCTCCGTCTAATGTTTTCCGGAAAACACGTATATGTTATTAATTGCCCATAGTCTTCCGGGGTTTTCTTTCTCAATAACGAACTTGACAGCTTTAACGCTCATAGCTTCAAATATTATGTCATAAACTTCGCCTTTGGAAGAAAAACCTATTATTTGTATCCGTTTCCATTCGGAACCGGCGCCGCGCGTATAAACCGCGATTTCAGCCGGGTAGGTTTCTCCTTTCCCGCGGGATTCAATTATCACCCTGTTTATTGTCTTTTGCTTCTCAAGCTCAACGACGCATTCCATACCCGGTTTCTGCGTTTCGCTGCTTTTCCAGCCATCCCAGGGTTTTCTTTCCTGCCCTTCCAGCAGTTCTGCGCGGCCGCGAATATTGACCTGCTCAAACTTGAACTCATGAAGGAATATTCCGGTTATGAGCACAAGCGCCGAGAAATAGATAATCACTGGCTTTGCCTTTCCGCTTTCGAGCGCCCTTTTTATGGCGTAAATACTCAGGAACGCGAGGATTGGGAACAGCATCTTTGAGTAATGCAGGGAAAGATTCCTCAAAGTAAATCCGGTCACTGCAACAAAAGGCAGGTAGATAACGGCCCAGCCGGCCAAGACCGCACCGGCAAAATAAAACTCGGGCCTCATTTTCTTTTCTCTCAGCAAGAAGTAAATTCCAAGCGGGGCCAGGACAAAAAGAAAAGCGTGCCTGAGAAGCGGTATCGAGAACGGGTGGTTCTCATTATGAAACTTTAGCGGGTCAATAAAATAGCCGTAAAACTTATAAGGAATTGCCTCAACATTGAACCCTGCCTTTCCTACATTGGCAAGATAATTCCCGAGAAGATTCCCCGAGAAAGCGTAATTTACGGCCAGGTCGGCGGCAATTATTACCGCGCAGGAAACAAGGCCCCAGATCACGGGGGCAAGCTTTCGTTCTTTCATGAAACCGCTGAGAAAATAAACCGCCGCCGCCGCCCCAACCGGCAAAAAATCTCCTATTCTGGTGGCAAATGCAAACCCGGCACACGAGCCTGCAAGTATATAGTGAACTAAATCGAACTTTTTACACGCAAACGCGTAGAAAACATACGCGAGGAATAAGGTTGTCAGACTAGTTGTCCAGGGTATGGTGAACATTCCGGTTAAAAACATTACCAGCATTAATGCGGTCACCAGGCTCGCTTCGCGGCTGAAATACTTTTCAAAGACCTTAAAGCTCAGGACAATGACGGATACAAAACACAGGAGATTTACAAGAACAAGGGGATCGTTCTTTGTGAAGAAAGAACCGAGAAACCCTAGAAGTGGATACAAGATCGGGTAGTTAAAATGTCCGAGAGTTCCCTGCCTTATGCCGTTAATCATGTCCATATAAGCGCCCTGGTCGGCCCAGGTTTCGTACCATCCTAACTTATACGCGCCGCCGGGACGCAGGAAATCGCTAAAATAGAACAGCAGAAATGAAAGAACGGAAACCCCGGATAACAGGATTAGCGCCGGATCTATGCGTGCCTTTTTTTGTTCTGCCACTCTTCTGCCTCCGCGCTACAACATAACTTCGACGCGCTTTATGCGTTTCGTAAAGGGTTTTGCGGCATTTCTGCCGCCTATAGCGAACAACTCGACTATACCTTACCCGCCGCCGCAATACCAATATTTAATTTTTACCGCGTTCTCCGGAAGGCCGCCGGCCGGCAGCGCGCCGAGTTCGCTTTCTGTAATTACATTATATCTTTTACCGGTCTGTTGATAAAAGAAATATTTGTTCTCCCAGGGCGCCCCGCCGTCAACAACAACAACAACAAGGCCTTTCCCGTTAAGGTCTGAGGAACTCCCGCCTTTGAGATAATTGCCTAGAATTTCGCGGGGGTATTTCATCCCGTTATTGAATACTTCCACCACAATCCTGTTGTTTTGCAGATTGAGCAGAAGAAACAGGGCCAGACAGCAGGACAAAACCGCAGCGACCGCACGGTTGGAACCAATTTTCCTCTTAATCAGCTCAAGGAAAGAAAACAGCATGGCTATGAAACCAAATTGCTGGAGGTATACAGGAATGTACCCAAAACCCGGCCCTATATCTTTCTGTATTTTCACCGAAGAGGCGATTAAAAGAGCAGGAAGCACAAAGAGCAGAGCGCCGAAGACAGGCAGGAAAAAACCCGTTTCCTTTTCCCGTCCCGCGGCCATATAAAGCAACATTACAATTCCGAACACAGCCGACGCGAGTATTTCAGAATGCCCGGCATTGCCAAAATACTCAATGGTATGCCTCGTAAATATATTATTCGGGTCAACATAATAGTAACTTAGCGGCAATCCGGCTGTCAACTGCCTGCCAAGCGTCACAAAATACGCCCCGGCATCGCCGTTAACCAGATATCTTTGATCTATGCCGCTCGGATAACTCCGCAGTATTAACGCAACGCATATCAGCGCGCCGGACGCTATGACGAACGGGAGCGATTTCTTCAGCGCCTCCTTCCTGTTGCCCGCAAAATAATAAGCCGCGAGAATATAGAACGGAAAGAACAGATAAGAAATCTCATAGGTCAACAGCGAGAACAGATAGAAAAGAACGCTGAAAAAAAAGTAAATTCCCCGCCCGTTCTTCAGTCCTTTCATGAAGAGCAGAAGAGAAAGAAGAAAATATCCTAGCACCAACTGCATCATCCAATGGAACTGAAGCACCGGATCATGGAATATCCTGAATTGAATAAACGCGGCAACGGAAAGCGAGGCTGCGAGCGAAAACAAACCGCTGAATCCAAATTCAATCAACAGCAGGTAAAAAAGGGCCAAATCCGCGGCCACAAGAACCATTATTGAGAATTTGTAGGAATACGGCGTCGAGAAGACCGAATACACCAAATCGCCGTAATAGGCCATCGGGTAGAATCGCCCCTGGCTCTTAACCCATTGCAGAAATAGGCTATAATTGCTGGAGAGCATGCTTCTGTTTTCATACTTCAGGCAGGCGGGATTTAATGAATTTATGGCGTCATCCCCGTAATAACCGCTGTTCAGCATCGGCTTGAGACAGAGGAAAGCAAACAAGGTAATCAGAATAAGATTTATGCATTTTTTTCTGCCATTGTAAAGAACAGTTATGCTCTGAAACAATCTCTTCAAATATTCCCCCATTTATACGGCGGGTATGTCAGCAATAAGTTCGCTGAAAACTTTTAATGTTTCTTTTCCGCATTTCTCCCAGCTATAACTTTCAGACACTTCTTTGCCATTTTCCACAAGTGAATTCCGCAGCTTATTATTTGAGAGAACTTCCTCAATTCTTGCGGCAAGTTCAGAAACGGAGTTAGGGTTAAAATAAACAGCCCCTTTCCCGCAAACCTCCGGTAAAGGTGTCCCGCTTGAGGCTATGACCGGACAACCGCAAGCCATGGCTTCCAGCGGCGGGAACCCAAAACCTTCGTAAAAAGACGGGAAAACGAAGAGAGAAGCATTCCTGTAAATTTCGGCAAGAACTCTGTCATCTGTCACATTTTCTATCAGCCTTATATCAGCGCCCGAGGAAAGCTCTTTTCTGTCAAAGTTCCAGCTGTCAAAACCGACAAGCGCAAGCTTATATTCGGCTCTTAGCTCCGGCGACAGTTCTGAATATGCTTTTATCAGGCCGCTTATGTTCTTCCTGGGCTGGATTGAACCCACAAAAAGTATATATTTGCCGGACATACCTGTCTTTATCGCAGAATCATGAACCGGATTAAAAATACTCCTGTCTATACCCAGGTAAACGCTCTTAACTTTTTTTTCGGGTAACCCATAATGAACGATTATTTCCTTTTTTATGGTTTCCGAGCAGGTCAAAACAAGGTCTGCTTTAGCCAGATTCTTCCCGAAATTTTCGGAAAAAAACTTATAGCGGTAGTCCGGGGTCCAGTCTCTGTTCAAGAATGAAAGATCAAAAACCATTACAACAGTCTTTTTTGCTCTTACCGATAATTCAGGGACAAAATTTGTTTCGAAGTAAATATCGAAGTCCTGGTTCTGTAGAGCCCTGCGGCTCGCAAGCTTCTTGATCCTGCCAAACAGCCCGCGGACTTTCGGTATCCGCATAATTAATTTTCTAAGGCCTTCAACTTTCTTGAGCCCGCCCATTCCGCCGGTTGTAAAATCCAGCGAGTTTACCGATAACCCTCCATAATAAAAAGAAAACTCATTTTCCGGGCAGGTCTTCAGGAATTCTTCGGAGATTTTCAACACATAGTTGCCGACACCTGTCTTCTTTGTCAGCAAGGGCTGCGCGTTTACAAGTATCTTCATTTTTTTCCCGCCTTTAACCGCCGCAGGTCGGCTTCCACCATCATCCCGACCATATCCTCAAACCCTGTTTCCGGAGCCCATCCAAGTCTTCTTCTTGCTCTTCCAGGATTCCCGATAAGAGCGCCTGTGTCCGTCGGCCTATAAAATTCCGCTGATACCTTTACAAGCGTTCTGCCTGAACGGCGCGAAACGCCAATCTCTTTTACGCCTTTTCCCATCCAATCCAATCTTTCTCCGACATAAGCGAAAGCCGCATCAACAAAACCACGGACCGAATGACTTCTCCCTGTCGCTATCACATAGTCAGACGGAGCCTCCTGCCCGAGCATAAGCCTCATTGCCTCAACATAGTCTCCGGCATAACCCCAGTCCCTTTCCACGCTTATATTTCCAAGCACCAGATACTCTTGCAGCCCCAGGCTTATCGCGGCCGCGGCGCCGGATATCTTGCGCGTTACAAAACCTGTTCCCCTCAGCGGAGACTCATGATTGAACAGTATCCCGGAACAGGCGAACAGGCCGTATTTATCCCTGAATCGCTCGAGGTGCTTTTGAGCCATAAGTTTTGATTCCCCGTAGGGACTGATTGGCCGCGGTTTGTCCGATTCCTTTATTTTTCCTTTCTTCAGGCCGGCATAAATCTCGGCGCTGGAGGCCTGAAATATTCTTGCTTGCGGGCACTCGCTTCCGGCTGCCGTAAGCAGTTTGTTTACACCCGCGGCGTTTATGGCTTTTGTAAGGCCGGGCTTTCTAAACGACAGGCTGACTGAACTTTGCCCGGCCAAATTGTAAACCTCGTCAGGCCGGAACTTTTTCAGCGCCTTTATTATGCTTTTACTGTCCGTAAGGTCAAGTTTGAAGACCGATACATCTTTATCCGCTTTAAGATACTTCAGATTCGATTGATATTCGGGAGCTGTGCTTAGATCTCCGCCGAATACGCGATACCCGGATTTCAAAAGACTCTTAGCCAGGTAAGCCCCGTCCTGTCCAAATATTCCCGTGATTAACGCAGTCTTCATTTATCGGTATTCCTTTTGACCGGATCCGCCGGTTCTCTTACTGAAAAGTTTTCAACTGCAAACCTGAGATTTCTGAAATCTTTTTCGGCTGCTGCCCGCGGGGCGTTTGATTTGAAAAAGAACCTGTTAACGCCGGGTGACAGTTTTGTTGTTTTTGCGTAAAGGCTGCGGCAGGAGGAAATCCTGAGGGCATCGACCTCTCCGTTGAAAGATACTTCCAGAGCAGATTCCGCCGGATACCCCGAAAATACGGAGGCTTCTATTACGACCTCCTTTGGCGTATCTGAAAGGTTTACCAGTTGTATCTCACCTTTTGAAGAACACCATCGCCAGATTCTACTGCCGGATCTTTCTTCCGTATAGAAAGACCCGAGCCATAACACACTTACCTTTTCATAACCGACCAGTTCTTTCCTGATTTTTTCAAGCCAGTTTCCGCCATATTTCTTCAGCAAATCTGCTTTAAAACCCGTCAGCGCAAAGAATGCAAGCCTGCGGTTTTCGCTAACCAAAGGATCTTCTTTCAGGATGCCTGCCAATTTCTTCTCAAGTGCCGCCGCATTATCGGCGTAGCCTGACCTGTCAATATAAATGCCGGAGTAGCCGAGCGCGCAGACGGCTACTGCCATCTTCTCTTCGGGAAGCGCCGCGGTTGACCTGTAAATCCTGTCTCCCGGCCGGCCTTTAATTACCCCGTAGCTCCAGCCCAGTTCTGAGGAATTTAAGTACCCCCTGAAAAGTTCATAATCTGCCATGTTGTTTACGGGAGGATTCTCCGGGAACGGAACATAAGGCAGTTGAAATATCATTGACTTTTTGGGAAGGGATTCTTCCAGGCGGCTTACAAATCCTTTGTCAGAAAGATACTCTTTTTTAATGCTCTCGCTGGGAAGCATTCTCGTTGTCTCGTCAAATATGCCTGCCGCGAGTATGAGGGCGAGCGCCGGCAGCAGGACAAACAACGTCTTCACCCTGTATCTCTCCTTTGCCTTATCAGCCAGCCAGTCAAGCGCCATAACAAAAGCGAACAGGGAGAAGAACGCGATGAAGATGCTTATCCTGTTGTAAGCCCGTATCTTCGGGCTGATGAGGAGCGAGAATAGCGTTCCGAAACCGCCGACGGTCGCGAAGAGCACGCCGCCAAGATTCAGCAGCCCGAGATTCCTCAGCAAAACCGCGCCGCCTTCCCTTCCCGACTCTTTAATAAAAAGCGCTCCTATCAGGAGCAGAAATCCTATCGAGCCAAATATGCCAAGCGTGGCGGAGTCATTCTCATTTATCAGCGGGAATGTGTTATACGCGCTTTTCAAGTTCGCGAGACGTCCCACCCTGTGCCCTTTGACCGGAAGAAGCAGTTGAGCTATCTTCAGGCCGTATAACTCGCTCTCCGCCGGACTCCTCAGCGCTACTTCAGGATTGACGCCGTATTTGTGCGAATAACTGATACTTGGCAGCAGGTTTATGAAAAGCGCCGCCATTACCAGCAGGACCGCAATAGCGCACATATGCAGATTCCGTGAAGAGCGTTCGCGAAACGCCGCAACCACCCCGGCAACAACGAAAAAGAAACAGGAAAAGAAGGCGTAGTAGATGCCCGAGCAGCCCAGGAGGATGCAGGAAACAATAAAAACAGCCGAGCGGTATATTTCTGTTTTGGATTTGAACTTCAGCGCGAAAGTGCCGTTCAGTATCTCGATTGCCACGAGGGCGCCCAGCGGGACGGTAAAATAACAGGCCAGGAACAGATGGTTTATCCCCCTCAGAAAATGATAAGGAAGAAATGCAAAGAGCACGCTGCCGACAGCCGCCGAGAGTATTGATATCCTGAAATGCCTAAAGACAAACATTGCCGACATAACGGAAAGCGGGAAGCTTAGCATGAATATCAACTGCATCATAGGCTCCCACTTATGCGTAAAAAGAGACAGGATGCGCGCTATTCCGTAGTGCAGGGAATCAGACGAAGGGAAATCGTTGAAGTTGGCCCCGTAGGGAGCTCCGATCCTGTCATTGGACAGATAAGTCCCTTTTTCAAGAAAGCCTTTCATCACAGAAGCGCTAAAAAAACTGTCCCCGAAATAAGTGCCGGGAATATTAAGGTCCTGCTTCCATATTTTTGTCACAAAAACAAACAAAACGAGGCACAGAACTACTGCCAGCAGGTAACCCAGGATTTCCCTGAATATCTTATTATTCATTGCGCCCCCGCCCAACGTGTCATCAACCTATCAAACCTTTAAGCCTGCCATAGAACGCTTCCAGCGAGTAATTCGCCTTAAAATAGGATCTTGCATTTAATGAAAGCTCGTCATATTCCGCGCCGGCGGCAAGGATCCTGTCCAGGCGCCCGCAGAATTCCTGTTTATCCAGGTAACTGTATCCCGCTTTTGAAAGAGCAATATGCTCCCTTAAAACCTCGCAGCGCGCGTTAACCAGCGCCGGCGTCCCCATCATAAATGACTCGATGAGCACTATTCCAAAACTCTCAAACCTGGACGGATGAATAAAAGCGGCCGCATTTCGCATAAGCGACAATTTTTCTTCCTCCGACACATAGCCGCGGTATTCAATCCCTTCGTGCCGATAGTTCTTCAGATGCCCGTCGCCTATGGTTACCAGCCTTATTTTCCTGTGATTTGCGTAATAATATTCATAGAATTTGAAGAGTTCAAGAACGCCTTTGTTTTCCTCGAGCCTGCCGGCATATAGCAAATATTCCTGTTTCTTTCCGTAATCTTGTTCCGGCGTGAATCTGTCGGTCAGGCCGAAACCAATGACAGAGCTTCTAAGCGGCCTCTTAAAAACCACTTCTTCCGCGAACTTCTTTTCCGCGCCGGTCAAAAACAGCTGGTGGTAGTCCTTATATTTCTTGAATATCGGCATAAACGCCGGGGATTCATTGTGAAAAGTAGGCACTATAAACACCTTGTTCTTGTCGCTTACTTCACTCACCCCAAAATAGGTCTGCGCGTAAATATATGTCATAAAAATAAAGGCCGAGTATCTTTCATTGTTTTTACGGATAAACTCCAGCAGCTGTTTTGAATAGGGGCCCTCGTTCTTTATCCACTCCTCGCAGAATGACAGCGGCATGTAATCCGCGGCACCAAGGATTCTCTCCCGCTTCGCTCCTGCCGTGTTGGCATAAAAATCAATCGGGAAAGAACCCATGTATAGCCCGTCCAGCCTGTGCCAGTAAGCGCTGCGCCCTATATCTACCCGGAACCTCTTTATTTTCAGGTTAGCAGAGACCTCCTCGTCGCCTTCAGGAAAAAAATTATCCCAGGTAACGTGGTCCTTTGCAGTCGTCGTCAGTATCTCAATGTCGTAATGTCTCGAAAGCACCTTCGCAGCCGCCAGGGCGTAGCTTTCTGAGCCGCCAATAACATTATCGCCGCACCTCTGGACAACAACTGCTATGCGTTCCATTGCAGCCTCGAGATTTGCGCGGAAAAACCGGACGCCCTGTCCGCCGAAACATATTCCCGGTATTCTTCCGTGCCCTTTCCGGCAAGTTCCATGCGGGCGTCAAGATTATGAAAGAAAGTATAGATGCCTGCCGCAAGCTCCTCGCTTGAGCAATCTCCGCAATCGTAAACCCCTTTTCCCGCTCCGCTGCCTTTGCCGAACAGCAGCACCGGCACCTTAAAATACTGTGATTCAAGAATTTGAGCCGTCATTGCCCAGCAAGCGGAGGGCACAAGCAGTATGTGCGACGCGAGGAAGAGCGCTTTCCTCCTGCTTAGATTAGGGCGGCCGATCCTTGCCGTTTTTCCGGAAAGGTCATAGGCCTCAACGTGATTTTTTTCTCCCGTTCCGGAGAGTTCTTCCCCTGCGCCATTTTCAATCACAAGCAGCCTGAGGTTTTTCTCAAAGAATTTTACATATTTTTTTGCCGCCGAAAGAACAAACTCCATATATTCAGGGCGGGCGCTTCCTGTTTCAACAAGCACATTTATCTTTCCGTCTATCAGCCGGTGCAGGAACTGCATATCGGCCTTGATACCATCGTAATACTCCGCGTTGTAATTCACCGGCAGGAGGAAAAGCCGGCTTCTTTCAATTCCGGCTGCCAGGCAGGCGTCAAGCGAGCGTCCCGAGTCGCAAAAAACTGCGCCTGAACGCGCGCGGGCCGCTTCCTCCGCAAGTCCTGCGACAGAAACACCCTCGCCCTGCCCGCAGTATTCCCCGAAAAACCTTACTGCCTTTTTACACCGCGAACCCGCAAGCAGAACACACCCGCGCTCCCACTTTTCCGTATAATTAAGCAACAACAGGGAATCTTTCAGGGCCTCAAGTTTTTTTATCTTTTCCGCGAGGCGCGCCGCATCAGAGCTGCCATCCGCGCAGATTTCAACCTCATAACCGGCGTCAATAAGACAGTTCTTTTGCCAGTCGATATCCTTCAGGACAGACTGCCCGGGACTATAGTTCTTTAATACGATCAGGGCTTTCACTATTCCCTCACCCCGGCTTCGCGGCGATTAGCGCGTATTCCTGGGCCATGTTGAACTTCTCCAGGATATTCTTCAGCCTGTCGGTTTCTTCAAACTCAACAAACTTCACCGGCGTTACTCTTTTTATCTCAATCTTTTCAAAACCGACCGACCCGGCAAGGAATTCGAGCGTCTGCGGAGGTATGGGGTTCAGATGGGACAGGTCAAGGTAAAAATTCGGAGACATCACAAGCAGGCTTTCCGGGTTTGGAGTTTCAAATATTATCAGGCCGCCCGGCTTCAGCACCCTTACCGCTTCACGAAACAGCGAGACCAGGTTTCCGGCCCCGAGATGCTCAACAAGATGAAAGGCCGAAATGACATCAATAGTATCCGAAACGCCGGCCCTAAGAAAGCTTATCGCGTCGCCTTCCTTCACATTGAGCCCGAGCTTGAGGCATTCTTTGACCATCCTGCCGTTTAGGTCAATTCCGGCGGCCGGAATATTGTGCTCCCTGAGCAGTTCAAGCCATTCCCCCCTTCCGGAACCAAGGTCAAGGACTTTGAGTTCTTCCGGCTTCCTGCCAAGCGTTAATACATTCGGCAGATACTGTTTCTGCCGCTCCCTGATGGCTGCTTTACTGCCCCTGAATTTGTTCTCGAATTCAAAATAGAAATCATCCGCAGACTGCGAGGAAAGCTCCTTGGCCTTTTGCGCCAGCAATGCATCCGGCCCGGCTTTAGCTTCACGGCTTTTCATGATCCCGGCAAGGATTTCAGCATTGCCGGCGACAGCCGTCCTCGCAAGTTGAAGCTTTGCGCGCAATTCATCAACATCACACTGGAGAGAGCTCTCTTTCTGCCTGGAAACGGCTGCTAATTCCTCCAGGTCTATCAAGAGATGCTTCACCATCCTGGGAGCTTTTAACAGCCAGTAAAGCCACTGCGCGGCTTTTCCAAACACAGGGATATTCTTTATCCACTTAATTTTATTGACGGTCTTGAGCAAAATGTCTCTTATCCCGATGCCGGAATGCCGGATAACGCCCGAGACATCTTTCTTTTCCAGATTGCCGGCCTTTGCCTTTTTCAGGTTCTCTTTGATATCATTTTCAAAAGATGACCGGTCAGCCATGGTTCTCCTGAGCCTTTATATAGGCGTCTATGACTTGCTTGGTCTCGCCAATCTGTTTCACCGTGTGATTCTCTATCCAGATAACACGCCCGCATACCTTCTCTATTTCAGGCATGGAATGCGAAACAAAGACAATTGTCATCCCCGCCTGCTTAGATTCAAGTATCTTATCGTAGCACTTTTTCTGAAACTGCTGGTCGCCGACTCCGAGCACCTCATCTACAAGCAGTATTTCATAATTCAAATGAGCTGCCACGGAAAAACCAAGCCTTGCAAGCATCCCGCTGGAGTAAACCCTTATCGGCTGGTCAATAAAATCACCGAGTTCAGAAAACGCAATTATAGAAGTCATCCTTTCTTTTACTTCGGAGATATTCAATCCAAGCAGAACCGCGTTAAGAATGATGTTCTCTCTGCCGGTCAGTTCGTGGTTAAACCCGGCGCCAAGTTCAAGAAGCGGCGCCACTCTGCCGTTGACAGTTATGCTTCCGGAAGTGCATTTCATCACTCCTGCAATCAGCCCCAGCGTAGTACTCTTGCCGGCGCCGTTCCTTCCTATGACGCCGACGGTTTCACCTTTTTTTATCTCAAAGGAAATGTCCCGTAGAGCATCGTACCTGCTCGATTTTATGGCCTTGAGAGCCCCGGGGATGTTAAAGATAAATCTCTTTATCCCGCCGATAATGTGATGGTAAAGAGGATAACTCTTACTGACTTTCTCAAAAACAATGGCGTTTTCGTTCATAGTATCTCTCCAAACCTGCCGGAAAGTGTTCTGTAAACAAAACTTCCTAGAGTATATAAAAGAATCGCATAAAGCACCGCAAACAACACCGGCTCAAGTTCGAGTTTGCCGTCTAAAAATAGTCCTCTCCAGCTGATCATAAGCGGCCCCAGCGGGTTCAGGTTAACATAGAACTTAAATCTTTCCGGAACCATGCTCACTGGATAAATGACCGGCGTAAAATAGAACAAAAGAGTCATGAATATCGTAGTCAACCTCTCAAGGTCCCGAAAGAACAGGTTAATGGAGGCGATGAACATAGACGCGCCGTAGGCAGTCAGGAATTGTACGAGTAACAGGAGTGGTATCCCATAGATCCAGGCAAGCGTCGGCGCCTTATGGTAGGCAAGCATAAAACCGGCAATTACCAGTATTGAGAGTATGAAATGGATCATATCTTGCAGAACGCTAACAAAAGGAATAATGTTGCGCGGGAAATTAACCTTCTTAATAATAGACGCATTGTTAAGAAAAAGCGTCGGCGAGACCGTTACGGAATTTTGGAACCACTGCCAGGGGAAGAGCCCGCAAATGAGGAAGAGAGCGTAATTATCCATCTGGATCTTCATTACAACTTTGAAGGCCACGAAAAAAACCAATGCAAGCGCAAGCGGATGGCCTATAGACCACAGGTAGCCAAGGATGCTGCTCTTGTAGCGCAACTTCATCTCTTTGTCGGTCAGGACAATGATGAGGTCTATGTAGTGGCGGAGACGTTTATTCAAAGTGATCCTTTGGAAGCAGTAGCACCAAAAAGCAAACGCTAAGCACTAAATTCTAAACAAAAAGCAAAAAACAAAGTATCAATCACTTTGGAGTTCGTCGACCGTCTA
>CAIOVX010000042.1 GCA_903861835.1 Candidatus Firestoneibacteriota bacterium
AAAAATATTATGGTTGAGATAAAGTATGTTTTGTAAGTGAAGTTGATTGATGGAAATAACATAGTGGTATAGGTCGCCACGGATGAGCAGGCACGGAGTATCTATACTCTGATGCTGGCAAATCTAAAAAACCTAAACCTGCAACAATGGAATGGCCGAGGGGCCCAAAAACAAGCCACCGCAACGGTTTCACGATTTTTCAGATGGCCCACCCAACAAACCCTGAACACGATTAATCCCTAACTGCATTAAACCGATTTCTTATTACTATTTGCATTGGAAAAGACGCCAGCAACTATTTCTATTTCAAGGAGGCATCTATATGGAAGAGCGGGTGATGTCAGAAATCTATCGTCAACATCAAAGGAGGGGTAATGAAACAACACAAATCAAAATCTAAAAAGTTTAACAGTTCAATAAAGAATAATTGGTCTAAACTTCCTAATGATATAGTTGATGTATTGTTCAAGGAGAAATGGTTTGACGGGAATGATTTAAAAATTGTTCTATTCATACACCGTAAGACTTATGCTTGGGGTAAAGTATGTGATGTAATTCCACTTTCTCAATTCACAAAAGGAACAAGGTTGAAAAAGGATACAGTCTTAAGGCACATCCGAAAGTTATTAGACAAAAGAATAATATTCCGCAAGGCCAAAAAGAAATCGATATCTGTCAAACGTGATGTAACTTATAACCTTTCCAAATTAGTTAAACGTGAATTCGACAGTTTTGAGTATTATTTGAATGAAACATATTATTCTCTGGGGTGTATAGACTTATCAGAGCAGGTGCTTGCAAGCAAGCATCAACCGCATTGCCAGCAATGCCCTACCCATATTGATAGCAATACGGGTGGTATTCTATCAGACAAAAAAGATAATTCCTTGGTAAATATAGAGTTAGCAGGTAATGAGGGGCTTGCTGGCAATGCCCTATTAAGTGGCAATCTCACTAGTCCCGCCACGGGACACTCAATAGACAGTACTAGTATTAAAGTTAATATTAAAGAATTAACTAATAAAGGATTTAGTAATAAAGTAAGTAATAAAGTAGAAATAAATACACCGGAAAGAGTTTCCGGTGATTCTTTTGATACCGATGAATCTCCTAACCCTAAAACCTCAAAACCTGACCCTGATTTATGGAAAAAGATGTGGCCATTAGTAGATAAGTTTGTAGATAACAGGAAATATTATAATGAGAAATTTGTGGTATGGCCAATAATTTATGATAACTGGATAACCGATTTTTTAAAGATGATAACCGAGGATGGTAGGACAATTGAAGAAGTTGAGGAAGTATTAGATAGGTGTATAGGGCATGAGTATTGGGGCCCGAGGTTGAGGCAAGTTTCCGTATTTAGAAAAGGTTTTGATGAAATTGCAGATATCGTATTGAGATAAGGAGGGAGGGAATCTGATAAATGAAATCGATTGAGAGCGGTTTGACGTAGTGTTTAAGACAAACCCTCAGTGGAGTACTTGTTTATGCTTCTGTGAGGGAATCCACAATCAGGCTTTCACCCGGCGGACTATTGCAAAGTGGTTTTATAAGTTGGTGAGTGCAGATGACTACTTCATAGAAGACGGACTTCAGGAATTACTGGATTTTCTATATAGTGTGTCAAATCCGGATGATGTTGGTGAAGATATAGCGGGAAGTAAGTTGAGAGAACCAAAAAGAGGCCCGTGGAGTGCTTCCCAGGTGGTAACAATGGCCGTCTGACGAGTTAAAAAATGAAATATGCATATAGACAAGGAAAAGAGCGGCAAAGTACCCAAAACGAGAAATTATGCAACCAAAGGAATCTAGATAAGAATATGGAACGGAGATATTTCAACATAGCCGAAACTTCACAATATACGGGGTTCAGCGTCAAGACCCTCTATAGATGGAGCCGGTGTGGAATGATGCCCTGTGCAAAGATAGGGCGTTTGCTGAAATTTGATAAAAACGACTTAGATATTTGGATTAAAAACCATAAAAAGGAGGCAATAAATGAAAATCTATTGTAATCAAAGTTTTGGAGCGGTATATTGTAACCGCTATGGCATGAAGCAAACAGCATCGAAAGGAGATGATACCTATGAAAAATGATGCTGCTAACATGAGAAATCTTGTAATACGAAATGGTTTTTGGTGCTCTGATTTTGTTGACCCAATGGGCAGAAGGATACGCAAGGCTCTGGGAACTAAAGATAGAAAACTGGCTGAGTTAAAGTTGATGAAGATGCAGGTTATTGCGTATGAAAAAGGCAACTTTGATATGAAGAAACCAATACGGATGTTGTTCCGGGATTTGGCTCCGAAAATATTGGAATATGCCAAGGACAGGTTCAAGAGTTACCAGAAAGTATACCTGCCTGTGATGAAACATTTGGTGAAGTACTTCGGGGATAAGTATCTGCACGAGATAACAGCCAGTCAGATTATCGCTTATCAGTCAGAGAGGAAGAAGGCGGTAGCCCCTATCACGGTCAACAAGGAGGTTTCAGTTCTTGGAAGGTGCTTTAATTTTGCTATTGAAAATGACCCTTCGCTATTGAATCCGGTTAAACGGGTAAAGCATTTTAAGGTGCCAGAGAAAGAGATTAGATATTTGACAATTGAAGAGGTGAGCAGGTTACTTCAGAGTTGCACCGGCTACATCAGAGAGATTATTCTAACTGCGTTACACACGGGGGGCAGGAAGACGGAGATTTTGACGCTGCGGTGGAAAAATATTGACTTTGAGAATAAGCAGATTGCTTTTGTGAAAACAAAAAACAACAAAGTCAGATATGTCCCAATGACAGAAGCCTTGTATTTTATGCTGTCAAACAGAAGGAGTTACGCCCCCAGTAAAGAATATGTCTTTACTGATAAGAATGGCGAGCCCTTTGGTCAAGTTAACAAGGCTTTCAGGTCCGCATTGAAGTCCGCTAGCATCGAGAATTTCACTCTGCATGGATGTAGACATACTTATGCTAGTCAACTTGTGATGTCAGGGGTAGACCTGCTAACGGTCAAGGAATTGCTCGGTCATGGAGATATAAAAACTACACTTATCTATGCCCACCTTGCACCCAAGCATAAAGTTGAAGCAGTCAAGACATACGAGAAACATCTTGGGCAGGTCGTAAGTCTAAGACACATATATGACACACGGGCTGATTCGACAAGTGCGGTTTGAAAGCACTTTACAAAACCCCTTATAGATGCTAAGATAATTTTCGATGCGGGCGTAATTCAGCGGTAGAATGCCACCTTCCCAAGGTGGACGTCGAGGGTTCGATCCCCTTCGCCCGCTCCAATAACCTTCTCCCTAAAGCAACATTAGAAAGCAGATAACCTCTATGCCGGTTCGACGACCTCCCTCAAACTGTAAGCATGATAGCCCTGAAGTGCCTGCGAATGCGCAGGCAGCGAAGCGCCGGAGCGGCTTATGAGCAGGCGCCCCTTCGCCCGCTCCAATAACACCTCATTTCTCAATTCCGTTTGCAATTAGCAATCAGCAATTAGTAATTAGCAATTGCAGTTAGCCGCCCCTTCGCCCGCTCCAAAGATTTTTCCGGGGAAAAAAGCCCGGAATTAGAAAATCCGGGTAAAATTCCAGCTAAAACTCTCCCGGGAATGACCGCAAATTCTGAGTCAAAACTCCCCCAAAAAGCGCGAAAACAGCCTGAAAAAAGCCAAAAAATATCTCTGAAAAGAAATAATAGGTCTTTTTTCTTTTTTTATTGACAGGTTCTATATGTAGTGGTAGTATTAATTCGTTAATCAATAGATAGTGTTTTTGAGGGGTTTAGGAGTTAATTTAAATGAGACATTCCGCGAGAAAATCGCATAATCAGGGGGAAACAAAATGTACCAGAATACGTTTTTGGATGGGGCCAATGTGCCGGTATCAGGCGAGGCCGTAGTGAGCACATCGAAGAAGAAGTTGCCTGAACTTAAATTGACTCCTAACGCGCTTAATGTCCTGAAAAAAAGATATCTTAAGCACGTAAGCGACAACGAAACCGAGGAGCCAGAGGAAATGCTCTGGCGCGTCGCAGACAATATCGCTCAGGCAGAAAAATTATATGACGCGTCACTCTCCCCCGAGAAAATGAATGCGATCAAGGAATCATTCTATTCCGTTATGGCTCGTCTCGAGTTTCTTCCGAACTCCCCGACGCTTATGAATGCCGGGCGCGACCTTCAGCAGTTGTCCGCGTGTTTCGTTCTTCCGATAGAAGACAGCATGGACGGAATATTTGACGCTATCAAGAACGCGGCGCTCATACATAAGAGCGGCGGCGGCACGGGTTTTTCTTTCTCGAGGCTGCGCCCGAAAGACGACAAAGTGAAGACTACAGGCGGCGTTGCTTCCGGACCGATCTCCTTTATGAAAGTTTTTAACGCGGCGACAGAAGCCGTAAAGCAGGGCGGTACGAGGCGCGGCGCCAACATGGGCATGCTCCGCGTGGATCATCCGGATATTATGGAGTTCATAACCGCCAAGAGCAACACAAAAGAACTTACCAACTTTAATCTGTCGGTTGCGCTTACCGACAAGTTTATGGACGCGGTTGCTCGTGACGAAGAGTATGATCTTGTTAACCCCAAGACGAAAGTCCCGATGAAGAGATTGAAGGCGAAGGATGTCTTCACTCTTATCGTGGATTCCGCCTGGAAGAACGGCGAGCCCGGCATTATCTTCATAGATAAAGTAAACAGGCATAACCCCACTCCGCTGCTCGGTGAAATAGAGAGCACCAACCCCTGCGGCGAGCAGCCCCTGCTTCCCTACGAGGCCTGCAACCTGGGTTCAATAAACCTGGCAAGGTTCGTGACCAAGAAGAGCGGCAGGCCCGAGTTAGACTGGGGACGCCTGAAAGAGGTTACCCACGTGGCGACCAGGTTCCTTGACAATGTTATAGATATGAACAAATACCCCCTTAAACAGATAGATGAAATGGTTAAGGGGAACAGGAAGATAGGCCTTGGCGTTATGGGCTTCTCGGATATGCTTATAGAAATGGGCATTGCGTATAATTCCGATGCCGGACTCGAAGTCGGCGAGAAAGTGATGAAATATATAGATGATGAGTCTAAAAAGGCCTCTGCTAATTTGGTTAAGGAAAGAGGGCCTTTCCCGACCTTCACAACGAGCGTTTTTGCGAAGCAGACGCCCTTAAGGAACGCCACAACCACGACAATCGCGCCGACCGGCACGCTTTCTATTATAGCGAATGCCAGCGGAGGCATAGAGCCGCTTTTCGCGATCTCCTTTGTGAGAACCATTCTTGACAACACAAAGATGATAGAAGTAAATCCTATATTTGAGCGTGTCGCCAAAGAGAGGAACTTCTATTCTGAAGCCCTGATGGAAGAGATAGCCAAGTCCGGCAGTCTTCACGGTATTGAAGGTATTCCCGAGGACGTAAAGAAAATTTTTGTGACGGCTCACGACATTGAGCCCGAGTGGCATGTTAAGATGCAATCGGCTTTCCAGAAACACACGGACAATGCAGTTAGCAAGACCATCAACTTCGGTCACAGCGCTACGAAAGACGAAGTGCGTATGGCTTATATGCTTGCCTACAAAGCGGAATGCAAAGGTCTGACCGTGTATCGCGACGGAAGCCGCGATGAGCAGGTACTCTCCACGGGTTCTACCCGGCACGGCGCGGAAGTAGCGTTGTCTCCGGCCGCGGCGCTTGCCAAGAACGGACCTCAGAGGATTATGCCGAGACCGAGGCCTGCCGAGACGAAGGGCAAGACCCAGAAAATGAGCACCGGTTGCGGCAGTTTATATGTTACAATCAATGAAGACGAGCACGGTATGTGCGAGGTCTTCGCCCAGATGGGAAAATCAGGCGGTTGCGCTGCCTCACAGTCTGAAGCGACCTCCAGGCTTATCTCTCTGTCTCTCCGTTCCGGAATAGACATTGATTCCATTATGAGACAGATTAAGGGAATACGCTGCCCGTCGCCTCTTTGGGATAAAGGCAGTATGGTCCTTTCCTGTCCGGACGCGATAGCCAAGGCAATAGAAGGCTATATAGCCGGCGGCAAGGGCAAGAAGAAAGACGGCTCCGCTGCGGCAGTTGTTGAAGCGGGACACGGCGGCAACGGCAACGGCGGCTCAACCACTAAAGATCTTGCAGGTATCTGCCCGGAGTGTGAGAGCGTATTGGAATATGTGGAAGGTTGCGTGCTCTGCAAGAGTTGCGGCTATTCGAAGTGCGGATGAAAAGTTAGATCTGTTTCCCTGCCGCTTCGAATCGGGCGGCAGGGATTTTTTTTTACTGAAATATTTTCAAATTGCCTCACCAAAGGAATAAAATGACACCAAATCAGAACGGTTTTTTCGGGCTCGGTATCGCGCCCGTGATCCTCGAGAAACTGAATAAACTCGGGTTCCACACGCCGACTCCTATTCAGCAGAAAGGCATTCCCATCGCCATGGAAGGGAAGGATGTAATAGGCATCGCCCAGACAGGCACAGGCAAGACGCTTGCTTTCAGTCTTCCGGTAATCCAGAAACTGCTTAATAAGCCGGGCAGGGCGCTGGTGCTTGTTCCGACAAGAGAACTTGCTATGCAGGTTAACGAAACAGTATTAAAGTTCGGGCCGGCGCTGGGCATACTCTCGGTTGTCCTTATCGGCGGTGAGAATGCCGGCAGGCAGCTGGCGGATCTTAGGAAAAAACCCAGAATTTTAATAGCCACCCCGGGACGCCTTAACGATTTCATAGGCCAGGGCGCTGTGAAACTTAACGATGTCCACACGGTAGTTGTTGACGAAGCGGATAGGATGCTTGATATGGGCTTTCTCCCGCAAATAGAAAAGATACTTAAACTTATCCCGAAAGATAGGCAGAACCTGCTCTTCTCGGCAACCATGCCTGCGGACATAGTAAAGATCGCGGCCAATCATATGCATCTCCCGGTAAGGACTGAAATAGCTCCGTCCGGAACAGCTGCCGAAAGAGTCTCGCAGGAGATCTTTGTAGTGACGAAGGAATCCAAGAAAGCGCTCTTGCTGGAGGTTCTGAAGAAATACACCGGTTCTGTCCTGCTCTTCTCTCGGACTAAACGCGGGGCAAAAAAGATTGCGGTACAGCTTCGGGAAAAAGGTCATTCCGCGGCCGAGATACATTCTGACAGGTCGCTCTCCCAGAGAAAGGAAGCGCTTGCAGGCTTTAAATCAGGGAAATACAGGATACTTGCCGCGACTGATATAGCGGCCAGGGGAATAGATGTAGTGGGCATTGAGCTTGTAATTAACTACGATATTCCTGATGATCCCGAAAGCTATGTCCACAGAATAGGGCGCACCGGCAGGGCCGGACAGGCTGGTCACGCAATATCTTTCGCGACCCCTGACCAGAAGAAAGATATTGCAGATATAGAAAGGCTGATAAAGACAAGTATTGCCCGCTCAAAACTTCCGGGGCTTCCTGCCGCCGAATTTGAAAGGAGCGAGCATAGAAGTTTCGCGCCCGGGCAAAATGTAAAGGTCAACAAGGATGGGCGTGCCTGGAGGCCCAAAAGAAGCGGCGACAGGGATAACAGCGGAGAGAAAAGAAAGTATCATTTCTACCGCAAATAATGTATAATTAGTTACTGGTGTTTGCTGCTAGGTGCCGGGCTTTTTAGTGTGTTCGGCAGTTAGGTCGCCGGCTAAAGGTAAAATGAGAACAGAATTAATTAAAGCTTTGAACATAGGTGGTAAGGTTGCGAGAGTACCGATAATCCAGGGGGGAATGGGTGTCTGTATTTCTCTCTCAGGGCTTGCTGCGGCTGTGGCAAATGAAGGCGGGATAGGTGTAATTGCCACGCCCGGAATCGCTATGCACGAAGCTGACCTGGACCACGATTTTACCAATGCCAATAACAGGATTCTCCGCAAGGAAATCCAAAAAGCCAGACAGCTAACCAAGGGTGTAATCGGCGTCAATATAATGGTGGCCCTTTCTAATTTTGGTGAGCTTGCCAAAGTCTCCATAGAAGAAGGCATTGATGTTATTTTCTCCGGCGCCGGACTTCCTATGGACCTTCCGGGATATCTCAAAGGCTCAACTCAGACCAAACTCGTGCCTATAATTTCCTCGGAAAGAGCCGCGCGTATTATCCTTAAAAGATGGAAGGAGCGCTTTAATTATATACCTGATGCTTTTGTGGTTGAAGGCCCGAGAGCGGGCGGGCATGTGGGTTTCCGTCTTGAAGAGATAACCGATCCTGAATTCTCCCTTGAAAGTCTCACAGTGAAAGTTATCAATGAGGTAAAGAAATTCGAAGAACTTTACAAAGTGAAGATTCCCGTAATAGTGGGCGGCGGAGTTTTTACGGGCGCGGACATCTATAAATTCCTTAAACTCGGCGCGGCCGGAGTCCAGATGGCTTCCAGGTTCGTGACTACCTATGAGTGCGACGCTTCCGAAGAGTTTAAGCAGATGTACATCAATTCAAAGGAAGAAGATATCCTTATAATCAAGAGTCCGGTCGGCATGCCCGGGCGCGTTATACGGAATGAGTTCATAAATGAAGTTAACCGCGGCGAAAAACAGCCGTTCAAGTGCCCGTACAAGTGCATAATTACCTGCGATGTTGTTAACGCGCCTTATTGCATAGCGGAATCGCTTCTTAACGCCGCGAAAGGCAATATGGACAAGGGTTTTGCCTTTGCCGGAGCGAACGCTTACAGGTGCAAAAAAATGTATCACGTAAATGACCTCATTGCCGAGCTGATGTCGGAAGCTAACGAAGCGGCGCGGCTGGACCAGAATAAATAGCGGTATCCCCAATATGAGAGTATCCGGTTTCACCATAATAAAGAACGCCCTCCTGTATGATTTTCCCGTTGTAGAATCTATCTCTTCCGTACTCCCGGCTTGCGACGAATTTATTGTAGCGGTCGGTGCCTCCGATGATGACACGCTCGGGCTCATAAAAAATATCCGTTCTGACAAATTAAAAATAGTTGAGACCGTCTGGGATGAAAGGCTGCGCAAGGACGGGAAAGTGATGGCTGTTGAAACCAACAAGGCGCTTTCTGCCTGCTCAGGCGACTGGTGCTTTTATATCCAGGCCGATGAAGTTCTGCACGAGAGCGAGCTTCCTAAAGTTAAAACTGCCATGGAAAAAAATATCGGCAACCCTCGTGTGGAAGGCATAGAAGTGAACTATAAGCATTTTTACGCGAGCTACAGGACCTTTCAGGACAACCGCAGGGAATGGTACGCTCACGAGATCCGTATTGTCCGGCGCCGTCCTGATATCTTTTCCTTCGGCGACGCTATGGGCTTCCGCAGAAAAGATCAGTCGGGAGAGTGGCATAAACTGCGCGCGGTAAATTCCGGCGCGGTAATGTTTCACTACGGCTGGGTCAAGCCGCCGTCAACTATGAAATTGAAAAAGATAGAGACGGACAAACTATATTTGCCGGATGAAGTAATAAGCAGGGAAAAGGAAGTTATTACCGATGACAACATCTACCTTGACACCACAGACCTTGCTCTCTTCAAGGGTACGCATCCTAATGTAATGAAGGATCGGGTAATGAAAGCTGGCTGGAATTATGATATTTCAAAACTAAGCAAAACGCCCGGTTGGGCTCGGGCCATCAGAGTATTCCTGCATCCTCTGCTTAAGCGCCTTGGAAAATTGTTCGGCGTAAGGGAAGTGCAAAGAAGATATTACAGGTGATCGGATAATTAACCTGCTCTAACAGTTCAATGGTGCTCCTTGAAAGTTATTTAATGTGCAGGCGTATTGGCAATAGACAATCCCTGTTAAGTTCGATATATTTACTTATTACAATATGTGCTTTTCTAGCCTTTTGTTTCTCGTTTCAAAAGATAACACATTTGTACACAAAGGAGGTTCAATAAGATGAAAAGACGACTAGGTTTTTGCTTCAGTATTTTGCTGCTTGCGGCAGTATCCTGTTTTGGGGCCAACACTGTTCTCGGAAACAGGCAAGTCAGGCAGTCCGACGGAGACAGCACCAAGCAGGGCGATTTGGGCTTTGCTGTCAGAGCGCTTTACAGCATGCCTTCCGGGCTTATAGGGAATGGTTTGAATTCCGCATTAGGCGTAAACGCAACTCTTTCCGAACACAATACGCTTAATTTTATTTCGTTGAATCTCAGTCTGGAACTTTCCGCCGACTACATCGTCTACACCGCGAAGGCGGGGACAGGAAACAATCTGACAGTTTTAAATCCAAAATTGCTCCTGAGGTATGATATCAGGATGAACGAGTTACCCGGCCTGCTCTTTGTTGAAGCGGGCGGCGGCGTCTCAATGGAGACTCTGAATCTCCTTGGCACTGCCTACACGAACAACGATCCTCTTTATCAGGGAGGCATAGGCTATGAAACCCAGCTTCTTGACGGTCTTAACTTTCAGGCTGTCGTAAGCTATACGTATGTCTCCGAGAGCGGTACCGCAGGGGCGATTAGAGACGGCGCGTTCCTGAGCTTGGGCTTGGGACTAAATTACGAATTCCAATTTGGGGGAGGTAAAAGGAAATGAAGAAAACACTTTTTGTCCTGCTTGCAATTTGCGCGCTGCTTTCCGGATGCGGAACCAACCCCCTCTTCACAATGATTCCTGATTACGGAGCCGGAGCGTTAAACAGCGTGACTATCGCGATGAGCGCTGCTACAGGCTCTGACCCGGTGCCGCTTACTTCTCTGGCTGTACTCCCGGCAAAGAATCCGGTAATTGCCTGGACGGACAGCACCGGCCTGGCTGCGACGAAGCTTAGAGTTACGGTAACCCTGGTTGTTTCGGGTGTCTCAACGGTGTACTGGCAGGTTTATTGCCCGCTGGCCGCGCTGACCCAGGTTACCTACGGAACCACCCCGTCAGGCGGCACAGTAGTTACCGCCAAGAAAGTACTCGGGACAGGCTGCTATAAGATTAAGGTAGAGACGGCTCCGGATTTTACGGTTTCATCTCCTGCAGTCGCCACTTGCGGCACTGCCACACTGGTTGTTCAGTAAGAAAAAAGTGTCAGATGCCGGCGGTTTTCCGCCGGCATCTTTTTTTTCTGTTTTTCATATCTGAAATAAATCTTTTATTTGCAATGCTTTCCGCTTGAAAAGTGCCCGCCCTAAAAGTAAAATCTTCCATGCTCTCCAGAATACTCAGCGCAACAACCATAGGCGTCGACGCTTATATTGTAAATGTAGAGGTAGATCTCTCCTCCGGTCTTCCCAGTCAATCTTCCATTGTGGGTCTTCCCAATGCTTCAGTGAAAGAGAGCCGCGACAGGGTGAAACTTGCAGTAAGGAATTCCGGTCAGGAGTATCCGTTCAAGCGTCTGACCGTCAATCTCGCCCCGGCGGAAATCAAAAAAGAAGGCGTGAATTTTGACCTGCCTATAGCTCTTGGAGTGCTCTGCTCGTCTGAGCAGCTTAAGCGTTCTCCAGACGGCTATGTCTGTGTTGGTGAGCTTTCCTTAAACGGCGACATAAAGCCCGTAAAAGGAATGGTCTCCATCGCTTACGCAGCCAGGGAGGCGAAAGCTAAGGGTCTTCTGGTTTCACCGGAGAACGCCGATGAAGCCGGCATAGTTTCGGGAATAGATATTTTCCCCGTAAAAAATCTTGTGGAAGCGGCAGCTTTTCTGAACGGCGAGCTTACAATCAAAGCCCATATGGCGGAACTATCCGATTGGTTTGCTCCCTCTGCGGAGCCCGACTGTGATTTCAGCGAGATTAAAGGGCAGGAACACGCTAAGCGCGCTATGGAAGTCGCGGCGGCCGGCGGCCATAACATAATAATGGTAGGCGCGCCCGGTTCAGGGAAAACTATGCTTGCCAGAAGACTGCCGACAATTCTTCCCGATATGGAACTTGAAGAAGCAATTGAGGCAACCAAGATACACAGCGTAGCGGGGAGACTCCCGGGGAAAAAACCGGTTGTCACCACGCGGCCGTTCAGGTCTCCGCACCATACCGCAAGCGATGTCTCCCTGGTTGGCGGCGGTGTAAATCCAAGGCCGGGAGAGGTCAGCTTAGCCCACAACGGCGTGCTCTTCCTTGATGAACTGCCGGAGTTTAAAAAGAGCGTGCTTGAGGTCTTAAGGCAGCCGCTTGAAGACGGCTTTGTCACGGTTACCCGTGCTAACGCTTCGGTGGTTTATCCTGCAAGATTTATGCTGGTTGCTGCTATGAATCCCTGTCCGTGCGGATTCTCCGGAGACGCCAGGAAAGAATGCAAATGCGGCTCCGGCGCTATTGTGAAGTATCTGAAGAAGATTTCTGGGCCGCTGCTTGACAGGATAGACATACATATAGATGTGCCTGCCGTGAGAAACACCGAGCTTATCTCTGACACGGCGGGAGAAAGCTCGGAGAGCGTGAAGAAAAGAGTAAAAACGGCAAGAAAACTCCAGACTGAAAGGTTTAAAGGTTCCGGGATCTACTACAATGCCGCCATGCCCTCAAGGCTGCTTAAGAAATACTGCAAACTGGATGAGGACTGCTTATCCCTGCTGAAACTCGCGATAGACAGATTCGGCCTTACAGGCAGAGCAAATGACAAAATTCTGAAAATTGCCAGAACCATCGCCGACCTTGAAGGCAGCGTCTCCATAAAGTCAGTCCATCTCTCGGAAGCCATCCAGTACAGGAACCTCGACAGGTATTTTTAGTCCAAAAAACTTGACAAAATTGCCTAAAAGTCTATAGTAATCCTATGACAATCACACTCCTGGTAGTATTATTGCTTTTAAACCTTGCGGTTCTGGCGGTTGTGCTGGTATTCCGCGGGGGAAAAGAAAAGGATTCCGGTGTCCGTGAGGAGCTTGCCGCGGGTCGTCAGGAATCTGCTTCAAATTCAAGGGCTCTTCGGGAAGAGATAAGCAGTTCTCTTACCGGGCTAGCACGCTTGAACGAAGAAAAACTTGAGAATATGAGGCGTTCTATGGAAGAGCGTATCAAATCTCTGCAGGACGACAACAGCCAAAAGCTGGAAAAGATGCGCCAGACTGTAGACGAGAAACTTCACGAGACGCTTGAAAAGCGGCTCGGGGAATCCTTCAAGCAGGTAAGCGACCGGCTGGAACAGGTGCACCGGGGGCTCGGCGAGATGCAGTCGCTTGCCATCGGAGTAGGAGACCTAAAGAAGGTGCTTTCAAACGTCAAATCAAGAGGAACGCTCGGCGAAGTTCAGCTTGGCAATATTTTAGAGCAAGTATTCGCACCCACCCAGTATGTGAAGGACTTTGAGCCGCGAAAAGACAGCCGCGATCATGTTGAATACGCCATAAAATATCCCGGGCGGGACGGGGAGCCGGTTTATCTGCCGATAGACTCCAAATTCCCTATCGAAGATTACCAGCGCCTTATGGAAGCGCAGGACCGGGGCGACGCGGTAATGGTTGAGGAAGCGGCTAAGGCCCTGGAGAAGAGGATAAAGGGGGAGGCAAAGGATATAAAGGAAAAATACCTCAATCCTCCGATTACCACGGATTTCGGCATACTCTTTCTGCCTTTTGAAGGTCTTTACGCCGAGGTTTTAAGAAGGCCGGGGCTCTACGAGACGCTCCATACCGAATTCAAGGTGGCGGTTTGCGGCCCGACAACCATACTGGCTTTTTTAAACAGTCTTCAGATGGGCTTTCGCACTATCACCATACAGAAGCGCTCGCAGGAAGTCTGGCAGCTGCTTAGCGTTATAAAAAACGAGTTCTCAAAGTTCGGAGACCTGCTTGACAAAACACAGAAGAAACTCCAGGAAGCGGGCGAGACCATAGAGCAGGTTGCAAAGAGCACGAAGAAGATGGATAAGAAACTTTCGGATGTAGAATCCCTCCCGGGCGAGGCTCCGGTAGATCCCGGCACGCTGCTGCAGTAGCTTCCCTGCGGTTTCGTCTGGCAGGTTTAATCTGCGCAATCTCTTTCCTAATCCGCGTAATCACGCAAAGCTTTAAAGTTTTTTCTTGTTATCAAAGAGGTAAGTCCCAATCATTCCCGCCCGTTCTTTTATCCCGAACTTCTCGGCTACCAGCACGCTCGCGGGTTTCACCGAGAAATCTCCGAACTTCTCGTTTATCGCGAACATAGTGTCCTTCAATATTCGCGCTTTCTCGTATTCGTCCAGCACGAACGCCTGGCCGTTCTCGGGAGAGAGTTGCGAGACGCTTACCCCGACCATCCGGACTTTCTTTGTAAGAGGCATCAGCAAATCAAAGATGCCTGCGGCAAGCCGGAAAATCTCCGCCCCCGCGTTCGTCGGATCATTTACCGAGACCTGTTTTCCGAAACCCGTAAAATCCTCCCAGCGGACATAGAAATGGACCGTCCGCCCTTTCTGCCCGTATTTCGTGAGTCTTTTTGAGGTCTTCTCGCAGAGCATGCGCAAAAATCCTTTTATTACGGTGAGGTCGTAGGTATCGCGGGGAAGAGTGTGCGAGTGCCCGACGGATTTTACCACCCTGTCCAGGTAATACGAGCCAATAATGCTCTCGTATTTTCCCTGACCCATCAATTTGAGTTTTATGCCGTTTATGCCGAACTCTGCTTTGAGCAGGTCTTCCGAGGCCTCGCCCAGCTGCTTTGCCGTTTTTATGTTGAACTTAGCGAGGCGTTCCGAGGTCTTGCTTCCTATGCCCCAAAGTTCCTTCGCCTCAAGTTTCTCAAAGAGAGGGGGAATGTCCTTGTCCCAAATTACCGTAAGTCCGTCCGGTTTTTTCATATCGGAGGCGAGTTTTGCAACAAGTTTATTCGTGGCAATGCCTACGGAGCAGGTAAGATCAAGCTCTTCGCGTATCATCCGCTTCATCTCCATCGCGGTCTCTTCGGGAGTTTTATTAAGCTGGGAGATGTCCACAAAGCATTCGTCTATGGAATAGGCTTCCACGAGGTCGGTGAAGCGCAGCAGTATGTTGTGCATCTTAATTGAAACATCTATGTACTTCTCGGGATCGGCAACCACCACAAGAACCGGAGGACAGAGCCGCTTTGCCTCGGGGATGGTCATGCCGGTCTTTACCCCGTACGCCCTGGCTTCGTAAGATGCGGTGGTGACGATGGTCCTCGCGTAATTGGTCTCGGGATCAGCGTCTCCGGCGACAACTATCGGTTTTCCTTTAAGAAAAGGGTTTGACGCCTGTTCAACGGAGGCGAAGAAGGAGTTCATATCTATGTGTAAGATAATTGGTGTTTTCATAATAATAAAGGTTGTTCTGGAGTAGGTGTTAAAAGTTTATAAGCCGTACTTCGTACGGCTTGTTCTGTGAAGTAAGATATAAGTCATGCCGGACTCCGTCCGGCATAGCAGAATAACGTTCGTAACGTAAGGCGGAATAATTGCCAGTTTGTGTAAATTGTTAATTTTTAGATAGGTGTTTTATTGGATTGCTTAGCATGGAACTTATTTTTTTGCAGTTGTCGTATAGTGCCTCATAGTCTTCGCTGTTTATGTACTTCTGGTCTAATGCTATTGTCAGATGCGCTCTTAATTCTCCGCATGACCCTTTGGCTATAAAAAGGAACCGCACAAAATCAGGATTGGTCTTGCGTTCAAAGCCTTCTGCGATGTTTGCCATTATTGAAATAGCAGATCTTCTTGCCTGGTCGCGTAATCCAAAGTCTCTGTTAAATTCAGTTTGTTTTGAGATGGTGTAAATCTTCCCGGTTAATATCCTTGCGGCCTTATAGACTTCAAAATCCTCAAACATATTTATCTTCATATAACTCCTTTCGCTTTTATGTTTTCGTTATAAACGTTAAGAACGTTATAAACGTTAAGAACGTTATAAACGTTAGTAACGTTATAAACAGATTTTATTCAACCGCAATCTTTTCAAGCCGCCATTCGTAAGTTCTATTATTGAAACTAATCTCATACAGTGAACTGCCGTCCGTCACCGAAAAATGCATTATTCTTGCCGAGCCGTCGTAGCTCTT
>CAIOVX010000043.1 GCA_903861835.1 Candidatus Firestoneibacteriota bacterium
CTGCTTAGATTCTTGCTCCCAACGCAACAGTTTTAGTAAAGACTTCTCTTGGCGTTTGCCAATTTAGTACTTTTCTTGGCCTGTCATTCAGCATGTCTTCGACCTTCTTTAACCTGGATGTTGGAATCTTTGAAAAATCTATGCCTGACGGAAAAAACTCCCTAATCAGCGAGTTTGTGTTCTCGCTAGTTCCTCTTTCCCACGGAGAATGCGGATGCGCAAAGTACACCTTTATCTTTGCCTTCTCAGACAATACTGCATGATCTGCCATCTCACTGCCATGGTCGTAGGTCAGTGACTTCTTTAGTGATCTTGGCAATTTATTGAACTTTCTGTTAAAAGCCATACACACTGACCTGGTGTCTTTATCCTTGAGTTTTATTATTAATGTTAATCTAGTTGTCCGCTCAACCATCATGCCAGCTGCTGAAAGGTTTTTAGATCCCATTATTAAATCACCTTCCCAGTGCCCGGCAATCTTGCGGCCTTCAACAGCTTGCGGTCTTTCTTCAATGCTTATATAATCCTGTATTGGACAGCTCTTTGCCTTAGGTTTGTTTTCTCTGCGGTAAATATGCTTGCGTCTTAAATGCTTAAGCAATTGACGCTTAAGATGGTTTCTTGGATGCATATAGATATATGCATATATCGGCTCATGTGTTATTCGCATATTTGTATCTTTAGGATATAGCATCTTGAGCCTATTTTCAATCTGTTCCGGGGACCAATGTCGTTTTAGGCACTTCACGACTATGCGCTCTAGCTTCTTGTTGGCGACAAGTTTTCTTTCGTGGCCGTGAGTTTCTGCTCCAGCTTGAGCTTTTTGTTGAGCATCTATAGCCCGATAATCCAGTTTAGCTAAACTGTTCCGTTTAATTTCTCTTGTTATTGTACTGCAATGCCGCCCTAATTTACGGCCTATTGCCCTGATGCCTATTCCAGCGGCTATATTCCTGCTAATTTCCTCTCGATCCTGCAAACTTAACCGTTGATACTCCCTCATTTGCAACCTCCGTGCTGCCGTGTTATACTAACACAGCAGACTCGAGTGTTGCATTAGGAGCTTGCACGTTACCTGTCCCCTTTTGTTTGTTTCCCATTTGTTTTAAAACAGGCGACAGCTCTGCTATACCTTAGGTTCAGAGAGCGCGATTTTACGCTTTCTTATCCCGCTCAGCAACTCAAGCCCGATTGAGAGCAAGACCAGGAAAAGCCCGAGCAGCGTAATCCCTGCGCCGGCATAAAATATCTTAGGGCTCCAACTGAAGGTCACTGCGTGTTTGCCTTTGGGCAGATATATTGCCCTGAAGAAACCGTCGGCAAGATAAATCTTCGTCTCCACGCCGTCCACATACGCCTTCCACTCGGGGTAATAGGTCTCGCTCAGGAAAAGCATCGCGTTGCTCTTGGATTCCGACTGCATCTTTATCTCATTCTCTTCAAAACTCCAGAGTTTGACTTCATTTCCCAGAAAAGTTGCGGGTTCAAGCGTCTCTTTCATCGCTTCATTCAGTATTAGTTTCATCCTTGGGTCAAAGCTTGGCTCTTTCAACTTCAAAAATGTCTGCGCTTTCGGGACTGTTTCTACAGCCGGAACCAGAAAAGCTCGCGGAAAAGCCGTAATATTCTGATAAACCTTTACCTTCCCGTCATACATAAGTTTTAGGTAAGGATGCTCAATTGCGCTTTCCGACAGGAAGTATTTCACATTCAGCAGGTCAATAAACCTAAAATCATTAAGGCCGCCGTTGGATTGCATCGCGTTATAGACCTCAAGCGGAGCGCTGTGATACCCCCCGCAGCTTTGTATCCTATCCTCCACGAACCAGTTCTTGTTGAACAGGTCTCCCATCGGAAGTACCCTATACAGGGACTTGTCAGCGTTCAAAGCATTCCTTATCTCGGTCCTCCGTGGATCTTCCTGCCCGGCCGGCTCGGTTTTCACGGCCTGCACTACTATCTGGGTTCCTCCGGCTTCAAAGGTTCTTGGCAGGAAAAATCTGGCGCCGTTATCGGCAAATACCAGCAGCAGACAGCCCGCAAAGAAAACCCCCTTTCCGATTTTGCCCTTTAAAACCAAATATACGAGTCCAAACCCGAGAGAAAAATACACAACAAGCAGCAGCATGTCATCGCGGATCATCTGATAAAGCACCTGAGTGATAAAATCAAGGCTTTGCGCCGGAAACCTCTTGGTTATCAGCTCCAGCCCTTTCAACTTGGCGACAAAACCGGTTTCTCCGATAGTAAACACAATAAACGCAAGGATAAATATCCCGCCCGCGGCAATACAGGCATAAATGAAATTCCTCTCTTTTGCCGGGGCCTTTTCATTTGCTTTAAAACAGTTCGTAATAAACTCAACCCCAAAAGCGGAAAGGGCAATGACCGTGAAGGATAGTAGTCCCAGCCACCTCATTGAATTCCTGAAACCGTTGATTACCGGTATTTTAAACAGAAGTTTGTAAAGAGGAGTGTATCCTCCGAAAGAGAGGATGAGCAGGCAAATTGAAGCCGCTATGAAGAATTTAACCCGCCTGTCTTTGAAAACAAAAACAACTCCGGCAACAGCAAGCAACAAAGGCAAAATACCGATATAATCCGAATGCAAGACAAACGGACTTCTGCCCCAATAAGTTGATTCAAGGAAACCAAAGAACTTGGGACAAACATAGGAAATAGTTTCAAGAGGATGAAAAGACCAGGAAGTGAAGAACGCATAGTCCACTGCAGCCCTAAATGAATGCTTGATATAGTAGAAGGATTGCACCATTTGGATAGCGGCTATCAAACCTGACATTACACCTGTGACCGCGAAATATAGTATATGTTTTATGCCTTTTTTTTGCGAAATAATGAGGAAGAGAAAATATGCGGTCAGAAAGATAGAAGTATAAAAAACCACCTGAAACATTGTGGACAAAGCCTGAATGCCAAGCATCAGCCCCGCAAGGACATAAAAAACCAATTTCCCTTCTCTTGCTCCCAGGGTGACAAAGAAGAAGATTATCGGTATCATTGAGTACGCGAAAATCATAGTGTCGTGACCGGGATTTATGTAGGATACTAAACTTCCGCACAACGCGAAAAAAACTCCGGCTATGGTTGAGGTGAGCCTGGAGAGACCAAGGCCTTGAATAAAAAGATACATAAAGAAACCGGCTAAAGTAATGCTGATTGAAACACCAAAAAGGAAATACAGGGGTAAAGGCAATTTCATTAAAAGCAGAGCAAACGCGGTCGGGAAGAGAATCGTTGCTCCGTTCATGGTGGCCATATGAGGCATACCCGCAAATATATATGGATTCCAATACGGTATGCCGCCTCTTGCAAGAACATCTTCCATGAATATTTCGCCGTAACCTTGAAGCGTAACATCGTGCCCGAACAGCTGTCTTCCGTTCTGCTGCTGGATGAAAACAACAAAAGAAAGGCCTATCAACACAAAAAGCATAAATGGCAGCAGGTGACGCCTGATTCCGGACTGAAAAGATTTACCCTGCTTTTTCGGATATTCCATTTTCGCTCCTTTCCCCTGCTTCGAGTATATCATTATTCAGGAATTCAATACAGGAAACTGAGCATGTCTAAACTTACACCTCTGCCCTGTTTGCGCGAATCCCTAATGAGGACAGCACGTATCGCAGGCCTCAACCGCCTAACGGAATCCCGAACAATTTCATGTATTTGCCCCAGAACGGATTTTCAAGGGCCGTTTCTTTTGCGCGTTTACGGTATTCGGCAGACTTTGAAGCGTCCCCTAGTTTTTCATAGCATATGGCTGCGTAATAATACGCAATTGCATGATTTTTTCTGGCGCTAATCGCGTTCTCCATACCCTTAAGAGCCGCGGCATATTCTCCAAGCTTTATATCACTGTTGCAAACAAAGTTCAGCTCCAAGTTCATTTGATAACTGGTCTCTTGAACGTATTCGGCAGACATAAAAGGCGTATCTATCACGGCTCTTTTATAATTCCCGTCTATGATATTTCCGCTCAGCCAATTATTGGCCGTGCAGATTTCCAGCATTTCGCTTCCGGGAAGCGGTGTGGCGGAATTTATTCTGAACCAATTTGCGTTTATTGACTTTAGAAAAGCCCTGGCATCCTCAATATCACGCTTTGTTTCTCCGGGCAGGCCTATTAGTATATTGACGTCAGTGTAAATACCGAGCTCGCGGCAGTCAGCGACCACTCTTGCCGAATCTGACAGCTTGAGAGGCTTGTGCATTATCTCTTTCAAGACCCTCTCGCTACCTGATTCTATGGAAAGGATAAGCTGGTTGACTCCGATACTTTTCAGTGCTTCCAGCATGCTCCGGTCAAGAGCGTACAAGGCCAAAGAATTCGGAAAGAAAGCTTTAAGGTTAAGTTCCCTCATAAGCCCGATGATGCTGAAGGCCCTTTTTCTGTCAGCAAGGAAATGGTCATCCTGGAAAATTATCATACCGGCCTTGAAATCCTTCTTAAGCCTGAGCAAGTCTTCTTTCACTCTTTTTAAACTGTGGTACCTCATACTCCTTCCATGAACAGTGTGAGCCGCGCAAAAACTGCAGTGAAACACACAGCCTCTGGAGGTCATCACCGGAATGCTCTTCAATTCACTGTCAATGGAAGTATAGGCCGCAATGGTAGGGCTCAGGCCGTACCCTCGGATGTCCAGCATCTGATAGTCATAAAAAGGTATCTCGTCAAGGTTTTCTATAAAATCGTAATGGAACAAAGTTTTTGCCTCTGCTTTCTTTGGCGTAATCCAGGAGGGCGTTTTCTCCAAATATTCCGGAATATTCGCTGAACTTATAAGGCCCGCAAGAGGCCGCTCCCCTTCACCGTAACAAAGGCCGTCAAAGCAATCTGATTCACGAAAAATCTCCTTATACATGTTTGTAGGTATACCGCCGCCCGCAACGAGAACGGCTTCAGGGAATATCTCTTTGCATATTTTACCGATGTCAAGTAAACTGGCATAGGAAGACGAAAAAAGCGATGAAACACCTATTATATCCGGAGCATAATCCTTAAATTTCTTGCCGTCAAGAACTCCGCGGAAAAATCCCGAGAACGTTGAGTAATCAAAACTTTCCGCCTGATTTAGAAGAACGTTAAAATCTATTACTTCCGAGCTGACTTCAGGATTTTGTTTTACATATGCGCTTAGGGAGATAATACCAAGCGGCAAATCCGTAATAACGACTCCAAAAGCTTTATCCTTTTTAATAATTGTTTTTACGTTTTCAGCCGGGGAAATAAAGTCCTCGTACTGTATTACGGGCGGAACAATGAATAATATTCTTTTCATTTTGGCTTCCTTCGCATGCTAAAGCGCTTCTTCTCTCCGGAATTCCGGAGAAAGTATTATACAATATAAACAATTAAATATCACCCAGGTATTTGTTTTCAGGATTTTCGGACGGCAGTAATTCTGCTCCCCGCCCATTGGCGCTGTTCAGACAATGATTAGCATGGAACCCGGGGCGGGTTAACGCGCGTCTTTATTTATCTGTTCCGAGGGGATGCCGTATTCATCAAAATACTTTATTTTACCGACAAGTTGATCGTTCCTGTATATCGCCTCGCTCTCAATGTTGCCGTTCTGATAATAACTCCGGAAGAGCCCGTGCCTTCTGCCGTCCACGTACGGATCCTCTTCCTTTAACTTGCCGTTTAAATAGTAAGATTTGCAGACTCCGTCGAGCAGGCCCTCCGAATAGAGGTTCTTCCGCACTGCTTTGCCGTCCTTGTAAATAATATCAACTCCCTCTCTCTTGCCGAAAAGGTAGCCGGCTTCCTCGGCAATGCTGCCGTCTTCATTAAACATAGTAACAATTCCGTCAGGCTTGCTGAATTTATAATCGGCGGCTTCACAAATTCTGCCTTCCTGAAAATAGGCAAGGACTTTCCCGTCGGGGATACTGCCCTTAATCTCCGTGATTCTTCCGTATTTGTCCAGACTTGTAACTGCGAGTTCTCTTTCACCCCTGTAAAATGTCAATTCATTGGGAGACCCGTAGGAGTCAACACTCGTAACTCTCTTTATCACAGGACCGTTTACGGCGCATCCGGCGGTTATGAGAGCTATTCCGATTATTGTGAGGTTCTTCAGCATACTCCTCTCTGAAACAAGTGGTTTTGAAGAAGTTTGTTCTATTTTACTATCGGGAGGTTTGTAGTCAATGATTATATTGCGGGGAAACCGGCTTGAAGGACTGCTACCTTATCTCTGCTATGCTGTCCTGTTTGACCCAGCCCTTTATATTCTCGCCTTTAAGCAGGACCTCGGCCCAACCCTGGCGCGTGTTCAGAATGTAGACCTTCTTTCCTTCCGGCAGAGTGAAGGCCGCAGGAGTAGCATCTATCGGCGCCGATTTTGCTTCAACGGAAAGCAAAACTACAATCGCCGGGTTGTTAGTTTCGTACTCAAGAACGCGCGCTCCGGAAAAGAGCAGAATGAGAAGGAATAGAACCGAGGCCCCAGAAACAAGCCAGTAGGAAAGTTCGTCTTTTCTGTAAAGCCTAAAGATCAAGCCGCCCATCAGCAGGTAAAATGCCGCAGCCAGCAGGGCGCAGAGTTCGTTTAAAGTCAGGAATCTGTATACGGCGTTGAGGAACCTCCCCGCGGAGTCTTCCACGGCGTTGTCCTTGACGAAGTTTCTTGCGAATTCAAGGTTATATTTTATATCCGCATCCCTGGGGGATATCGCGAGCGCTTTCTCGTAATTGAGTATCGCGAACCCTATTTTCTTATCCTTAAAACAGGCATTGCCCAGGTTATAGTAAGCCTCCGCGCCGGCGTTGCCCGCATTTATTGCCGCGCCGTAAGCAGCTGCCGCTTCGGTGTACTTTCCCGACTCATAGAGTTTGTTAGCCGCATCAAGCCCGGAGTCAGCGGATAGCATGGTCACGGGAAGCAGCGCCAGTATTATTATTTTAGCCAATGATCTCATAAACCCGCCTTATCAAGCCGGCCTATCAAGTCTCTTACCGCTGAGAGAAGGGAGCCTTGCTCTTTGCTCGCGTTCCCGGCAGGCGCGTAGCGCTGAAAGTGGAGTTCTTCAAATAGTTTCACCGCGCCGTCAATAAGTTCCGGATCTTTCAATCTTTTCGAAAGTATTTCTTTTATCTCTCCGAGGGAAAGACCTGCCGCCGGACGGTTTATTTTATTTCCAATATATTCCGCATAAACCGCCTCAAGCTTACCGAGGTACTCTTCCCGCCCGGGCTTCTGTCCCCCTCCGCCGAGAGCTTTGAGACTTTTAGCGGCCTTTGAATAGGCCCTTGAGGCCTTAAAGTAAACCGCATTCTCGTCACGGCTGCTCTTTAGTTTCCTCCCGCCGAGGATTGAAATCCAGGCAAAGAACGGAAGGAGTGAAACAAGAAGGAAGACCGTAGATTTGTAAAGCAGCGCGCGCGCGAACGTATACTTACCGGCGGGCTTGATAAACCGGATATCGCTGCCAAAAACTTTTACGCCTTCCGCCTGCGGCAGCGAAGGCAGGTTTGCGTAATTTGATTCCTCTTTCGGCCCCTGCGCGACATTCAGGATAATAGGGTTTGCTGAAATCGTGTGGTATTTTTTATCACCCGGGTCAAAGTAGGTGTACTTTATGGAAGGTATCGCGAGTTTTCCCGCTTTCCTCGGCACCAGCACGGTCTTATAAACCTTAGATCCTTTTACCTCGTAATTGTCCTTGTTGATGTTCAGCTCGGAGACTGTCTCGTACTTCTTGAACTCGTCGGAGAGCAGGAGTTTCGGCTCGGCTATCGTCTTTATATTTCCCGTGCCGGAAATGCCTATGGTTAGCGTAACGGCGTCATTCGTCTTTACCTCCCGTTTATCAACGGTGGCCGAGATACCAAACCTCCCCACTGTGCCTGAAAAATCAGCGGGTCTCCCCTCTTCGGGCAGCGGCAGTACCGTGACTAAAACTGGCTTGCTGTCAAGGCGCACATTCTTCGCGCCTCCGAAAATACCTCCGAAGAAATCCTCCCCCTGTCCCCTTACCGGCACAGGGCAGATAAGCGAGGCGGTGCCAATCGTGTATTGCCCGGGCGAGGCGGGAAAGAGCGCGGTTTTCAGTTCGACGACATTGTACCCGTTCCTGCTTGAGTTTATCTGCGGAGGGAGATCTTCTTTCCAGAAACCCGTGGTATCGGGAGGAGTATACTGCGGCTGTCCCGCGAGGTTTACCCGGTTGTAAAACCCGAAGGTCATTATTACCGGCTCATTAACATAGACCCTGTATTTGTCCAGATTCACCTGAACGAAGAGGTCATTGCCGCCGGTACTCTGCGCTTGGCCGTCCGGGCGCGCTGCCTGCGGCGGCGGCTGGGCGCCTTTTACAACTTCAACTTGAATCGGCGCGGACTTAAAGACCTTACCGCCGGCTTCCACGGTAAAAGAAGGTATGGTGAACTTGCCCGGCCCTTTTGGATTTAGCGTGTAGTCATATATTACGGAACTTGAATTGGACATCTTGCCGTTTACAAAAGAAAAACTTGACTGCGTCCGCTGCCCGCCCGCGTAAAGATTGAAATCATTCATCTGCGGGACTTTCAGGGCCGGCGTAGAACTGCCGGACACGGTTACCTGCAAGGCAATGCGCTCTCCGGAATTCACGAGATTCTTGTCAACAACAGCGGTCACCGTAATGTCATCGGAGACAGCCGCGCCGGAGAATAATATGAGAGCCAGTATGAGCTTCTTCATTCTTTACCAGTCTTCCTTTACGCCGCCCCAGTTGTAACCCTTCATCTGCTGCTGTTTTTTCTTGTCCAGGGCCTTCTTCTCGTCTTCGTTCA
>CAIOVX010000044.1 GCA_903861835.1 Candidatus Firestoneibacteriota bacterium
ATCTCATCCCCGCAAGGCCCCCTAAGGCAGGACGCGCCCGACGGGTCGTTCATCCTACCAAACAATTCCTTGTCTCCGGCACGATCGAGAACACTTCTAGGCCTGTTTTTCTCTTTTTTCACTATTTATCCTTCATTATGCAAGCATTATAGACCACCTTAATATTGTTTTCGTTGCAATACTTTATCGCGGTCTCGCTTTCTGCGCCCGGCTGGATCCATACACGCTTAATGCCTTTTTCAAGGCACTGCTTCACAATCTGCTCAGTTGCAGAAGAAGGCGTAACCAGGTCAACAACATCCACAACTTCCGGAATATCTATAATAGAAGGATAGCATTTGAGCCCATCAACCTCTTTTGACTGCGGATTGACAGGATAAACTTTATATCCTCGAGCTTTAAGGTCTTTCAGTATTTTATATGCAACCTTTTCTTCATTTCTGAAAGAACCTGCCACCGCAAAAATTTTTTGAGCCATGAATTCGTCTATCAAGTCCTTCATATTGCCTCCTCGTTATAATCTTTCTACAACTAATTTACCGCTTTGTATGCGTGTATCTTCTTCATTAATTCATTTGCTTCTTTCACGGTTTCAACTGCCGGAGACATTAAAGAACCGCGTCCACCTGCATGTCCTTTTATAACGTAAAAAACCCCTCCGGGCAAAGTTCCCTTTTCCATCTGCTCTAAAAACTCATTCAACGTGCAGTCGGTTATTAATGGCATATCACCTGTTATTTTTTTTATCTCTTTTAGTCTAGGAAAATAACGTGGTGTTTCATCAAAAAGCGTGATACATTTTAATCCTTTTAATTTAACCGCCTCAGGAAGCAGATGCTCGGCATTACTATGGATGTGCAGAGCAGCAGAACCAAAAGCTTCGATCAGCTTTTGGTTGTACTTGAAACCCAGATCAAGATAGGTCTCCCTGTTACACTGGCCAAAAGCATCAATGCTTATATTTATTTCATCTCCCGGAAACCAGGCCCCGGAAGCAGGATATCCGTCAAAAGTGCCATTGTTAAATGGTTTGATGAACGTCTTCTGCAACCTACCTATTCCAATATTCAACTTCAGGGCGAATTCACACATTTCTTTCATTTTATTCCTATTATCACAGGTATCCAGCATTGCCTGTGTTGCGCCACGAGCCAGGACCGCAAAATTAAGAGCGTCAATCGAGACTACCGGGCTTAATCCGAACCTGCCTTCTGCGCGCTCTGAATACCAGCTAAATCTTTCCTTAAGCTCTTTCATCCATATACCGGTCTCTTTAATCTCCAGCTTATCCGTATCCGGAGAATTTTCAAGAAAATGATTTGCCATTGACCCCAGCCATCCGGATTCAGGGTCATAATTGAAATACGCTTCCGCTCCAAAGATGCCGCCATAAAGTCCTTCATCAAATTCAGTAGGAGTCATCACCGGCAGGCTGTCATCCTGCAATTCCTTGAAGACCGCAAGTTTAAGCTCCCATGTCTTTAAAACAAGCTCTTTTTGCGGAAAGACATTGCCTGTGACAGGCATTTTGTTCTTTAACACAGTAAGCCATTCTTCAAAAGGAGTGTTCCTGACAAATATCCTGGCTAAAATACGATCCTTCAGTTTTCTCTTCCAAAAGAGGTCTTGCCTTTCTATGGCTTGCTTCCAGTTGTTTTTATATTCCACAGGTTTTCTCCGTCATAGCTTCACTGTTTTATTTGTTCCCAAATACTTACCAGCTCTTCTTTTGTCTTTCCTTTCACATACTCGATTATCGTTTTTCCCGCAACCATAGAATTTACAATTTCCTTATCAAACGGGATCCTGCCGATTAAAGGTATGCCTTGCTCTTTGCAAAAAACCTCAATATTTAAGGTCATTTCAGAATTCAGGTCATATTTATTTACTACAAGCATTACAGCTACTTTAAAGTGGCTTGCCGTTTCTATAACCCTTTGGGCATCGTGAAGTCCGGAAAGAGTCGGCTCTGTCACAATAACAGCAAGGTCAACTCCCGTGAGCGAGGAAATTACAGGACAGCCGATACCCGGGGGCCCGTCTATGATAATGTAGTCTGCTTTTTGAGCTGTTGCCTGTTCTTTTGCGACCTGTCTTATTTTTGCCACAAGTTTGCCTGAATTTTCTTCGGCAATACCGAGTTTAGCATGCACCAGAGTCCCGTACCTTGTATCAGAAACGAACCATTCGCCCGCTATGTTTTCCTGCATTCTTATTGCTTCGGCAGGACATATGCGGGTACAAAAAGAACAGCCTTCGCAGGAAAATGATTCCACAACAAAATCCGGCTTTATCGCGTTAAACCTGCAAGCTGAAATACATTTGCCGCATTCTGTGCATAATTTTTTATCAATCACTGCTGTTTTTCCGCTTTTAAATTCATGGCTCTCTTTAATTACAGGTTGAAGAAGAAGATGCAGATCGGCCGCGTCAACATCACAGTCAACCATAATTTTGTTTTTTGCGAGCGCCGCGAGAGCTCCCGTGACCACGGTTTTTCCGGTACCGCCTTTGCCGCTTATAACCACAACTTGTTTCAACGTCACACTAATTCTCCCTCTCTTAATCTTTCCATTTTTATTATTTCAACCTGCTCAATATTTCTCCGAACATATCCCTGAATTTTTGAATATATTCCTTTTTTTCTTTTACCAGAGGAATTCCTTTCGAATACAACAGGGCCATCTCTCTGTCAAAAGGTATCTTCATAAGAATTGGGATATGTTTCCCTTTACAGTATTTTTCCACATTATCGTCGCCTAAATCTGCCTTGTTTATTACAACTCCGTGCGGAGTTTTAAGCTTTTCGAGGACTTGCACTGCAAGCTCAAGGTCATTCAGTCCAAAAGGAGTAGGCTCGGTTACAAGAATGCAGTAATCGCTGTCTTTGACTGCCGTTATAACAGGGCAGGAAGTTCCCGGAGGGGCGTCAATGATCACGGTTCTCTTTAAATAGATATTCCTTTTTACATCTCTAATAAGCGGCGGCGACATTGCTTCGCCAATATTAAGCGTTCCCTGAACAAAAGAAAGGTTGTCTTTATACCCGGACTCAACAACCCCGATTTCTTTTCTTACTTCCTTTATCGCCTTTTCAGGGCAAAAATAGCTGCAAGCCCCGCACCCGTGACAAAGGTTAGGGAAGATCATTATTGTTCCGGTCTTTTCACCTGTTTTTATTGCGAGAAGGGCATTATATTCACAGACCTCCCTGCATTTTCCACAGTAATTGCATTTGAATTCGTCAATTTCAGGGATCAAAATACAGGATTTCTCGGTTTTCTCTATGACCGGTTCTATGAAGAAATGAGCATTTGGCTCCTCAACATCGCAATCAAGAAGCTGAACATTCTCAAGCGAAAGCGCAAGGTTAACGGCTATTGTCGTCTTTCCCGTCCCGCCTTTTCCGCTTGCAACCGATATTATCATAATATTTTATCCGCTATACTGCCGAATATTTTTGCGCTCTCGGACGCACTTTCCTTTACAAAGGGAGCCCCTTTATCGCTGGAACCCATAATACCGGGCTCGATCGGCAAGGCGCCCAGGAATTTGATTCCCATTTTTTTTGCTGCCGCCTCACCGGTCCCGGATTTAAAGATATCAGTTTTCTTCCCACATCCCGGACAGACAAAACCGCTCATATTCTCTATCAGGCCCAAAATTGGCATATCCAGTGTTTTACAAAAATTAACGGATTTCCTGACGTCAGACATTGAAACTTCCTGCGGAGTTGTTATAATAAGCGCTTCCGCTCCGGGAATTTCCTGGGCAACCGTAAGCGGCTCATCTCCTGTTCCTGGAGGAGAATCGATAATAATAAAATCAAGAGGGCCCCA
>CAIOVX010000045.1 GCA_903861835.1 Candidatus Firestoneibacteriota bacterium
CTCCGGCAGCAAGTTCTGTTGGTTTCGATCTCCCATTCTGTATGCCATATTTTGCTCCTTGATGTTTTCTGAGCAAAATTATATCATCATTGCAGGCCTTTGTATATATGAACATTCATTGCGACACAGGCTCATTGTCGTTGCACTCCATAGGCTTAAGCAAGTTTATTAAATCCGTTGTGCGTCGCTGCGCTTTACGTTATAAACGTTAAGAACGTTATTCTGCTATGCCGGACGGAGTCCGGCATTAATAATATCCCACCTTACAGAACAAGACGCACGGAGTGCGGCTTATTCTGCTTTGCCGGACGGAGTCCGGCATTAATAATATCCTACCTTACAGAACAAGACGCACGGAGTGCGGCTTATAAACTTTTGAACCTGATTACTTTCTCATATACCCTTTCAATCGCCGGTACCATTTCCCTCACATCCCACTCCCCTGCCCTCTTACTTCCGGCGAGTCCCATTTTAACTGCTTCGGAAGAATTTTTAAAGAGATATATCACTTTCTCCGCCAGTCCTTTTATGTCTTTGGGCGCGCAGACAAAACCGTTCACGCCGTCAAGAATTGCTTCCTTAGCGCCGTCAACCAGCGTGGCTACTATCGGCTTCTTCGCCGCCATTGCCTGAGGGAAGACCCTAGGAAGCCCTTCCCAGAGAGAAGTCAGGACCAGCGCGTCAAAACAAGAGAGCAGGGGAGCAACCTCTTTTTTCCAGCCCGTCAAAATGACCCTGCCCGAAAGTCCTAGCCGTTCTATTTCCGCCTCAACATTTCCGCGAAGCTCGCCGTCGCCTACCAGCACGAACTTCGAGTCCGGCACTGCTTTAAGAACTTCCGCGGCAACCCGCACAAAGGTGACAGGATCTTTCTGCTCTTTGAAACAGGCAATCATTCCCGCAACCTTTTCCTCAGGCGCAATGCCAAACCCGCTTCTGATTTTAGCCGTGTCATAGACCCGCGAGAATTCGTCCAGGTCTATACTGCTGTGAATCACCGCATACTGCTCTTTTTTCCCGATGCCGCGCTTCAAACCTTTCTCTATATCGGCAGAGGTGACGGCTATGAGCGCGTCGGTAAACTTAGCCGCGCCCCGTTCAAGCGCGACAAAGATATGTTTTTTCACTTTATTCTGGAAATCATTAAAAGAGAAACCGTGGATGGTATGAATTATGACAGGCACCCGGGCCGCTCGCGCGGCGTATCTGCCGAGAATGCCGGCTTTGGAACTGTGCGTATGAACTATATCTATCTTCTCCGCTTTCATCAGAGCCTTGAGCTTTTTGAAACACCGGAAATCCCAAAGCGGAGAGATAGGGTGTTTTAGTTCAGGCAGAAGTATTATTTTCGCGTCCTTTATTTTCTTTGCGTCCTCTACAAGCAGCCCTTCCGCCCCGGCGGCCAGAAAAACATTGTATTTTGAACGGTCATGGCGCTCTACGGAATAGAGAGTATTCTGCTGCGCTCCGCCGAGTTCAAGTTTTGTAATTATGTGCAGGAGGTTTTTCTTAGGCGTCAAGGACATCCTCCGCAGCGTTTTTCCCGTCAAGCAGGGCGTCTTCCATCGCCGAATAGGCCCAGCCGCCATAGCGCCCTGTTGAAACTATCCCCTGCGAGCAAAGATAATCAAAGATAAGCCCGGTGTGCGTTTTGTATTCAAGGTCATAAACCACATAGGCGCAGGGGATGTTCATAGGAAGTTCCGCGAGAATAATGTCGTCCTGTTTTAGTATGCCTGCCTTGATAAGCCCTGCTTTTATACGCGCCGTGAGCGCTTCCCTGTCAATAACGGCGCCGCCCGGATACGCGGTTTCAGCGTAAAGCGAGGTTGTTCCTTCGGGCGCGAGGTGTTTAGCGACATTGGAATAAAAGCCCACTCTGTAAAAAGGCAGGGATTTATCCGGGAAATAGATCCAGTGCTTATCGGAGATACCGGTCCTCTTGATGCCGAGATTTAAGGCGAATACCGAACTGTACCTGAGCGAAGCGGCCGCCTTCTTCACGGCAACCGGAGCGGCAGGAATCATTTCAATGAGTTCGGGAAGCGGCAGAGTGGAAATCAGGCGCCCGTATTCAAAAACTATATTATCCTCGACCGTTACCGAGCGCGTAGAGACATTTACCGAACAAATCCTGTTTCCATAGCGGATCTCTCCGGCCAGGGCAGCCAGGGCTTTCGCGGCTTCCCCCGCCCCGCCTTCCGAAGGATAAAAGAAGGAGGCGTTATAGCCGTCTTTCTTTTGAGCTGTTTTCGCGGAAGGCGTATAGGAGGTAGTGCCAAGATAAAGCATAGCGTCAAGGTCGTGCTGCCAGAGTTTCTCGTTATAGGGAAGCATAAAATGTTCCGCGATGCCTTTGCCGTACTCCCCGAGTATCCATTCCTTAAAACTTCCGTAGTTCTCTCTGGGCTTGCGCTCTTTCAAACCCTGCTCGCACTCTGAAACCAGGGACTTGTCTTTGAGCTGCGCGAAGTTATTCTGAAAAGGATAGTCTATCTGTTCTTCGCCCACACGGACAGCAGCCTTTCGTTTTATCTCGTTTAATTTTCCGCCGAGCAGGCCGAAGGCAAGGTCTTTCGCATAGGAATTCTTGAAATGAAAATAATGTCCGGCGAAATCAAAGATAAAGCCGTTCTTAGCCAGACTGGCGCAAAGCCCGCCCGGATATTTATTCCGCTCAAAGGTTACCGGCTCTATGCCGGCTTTTTTCAGGTGGAAGGCCGCGGACAGTCCCGTAAGACCGGCGCCGGCTATGACAGCCCTTTTGCTCACAGTTAGAATTTATTCCAGCGGAGCACTTCGTCCAGTTTCAGTTTCGGAACGTGAAGGACTCCCGCCTCATCCAGCCAGTATTTGACCGAACCCTTGTAGTCTTCAACAACCGGGGCTTCCGCCTTGTAGCCGAGAGAGACCACCGAATCTATTTCAAAATCTGCCGGAATTCTGAAGAATTCGCGTATCTTCGGGCGGTCAATGGCTCCCTGCCAGCAGCAGCCGATATTCTCTTCCCAGGCGGCAAGCATAATGTTTTGCACCGCGGCGCCTACATCGTAGGCGACGGAAGTGGATTTGACCGACTTTTCTTCCAGCACCACAATATAAGCAGTCGGCATTTCGTTTGATTTTGGTATGCCTTTCGGGGTTATGTAGCCGGCCCATCTGACGTGTTTAAAGAGTTCGGCGCCAAGGGCGGCGTCGTCAATCAGCATATAGTCAAGCGGCTGGCGGTTTCCTCCGCTCGGGGCGAGCCTCGCGGCATTGATGAGTTTTGAGAGAGTCTCTTTCGGGACAGGCTTCTGCAGGAACTTTCGGATGGTCCTTCTTGCTATAATGGCATTGTACACTGGATTTTCAGGCATATTTTACCTCCGGGTTTTTAAACGGTTAGTCGGCTGCTACTTTCCCTGGGATTTCGCGGGCGCGGGAGAGGCATTTGCCTGGGAAGCGGGAGCCTGCGCTGTTTTCTTCAGCACCGCCGTAACATCAACTCTTATTGTTACCTCGCCCTCGTCAGTCTGCGTGGAAGAAATGTTCTCGGCAAAATCAACATCCATATCGGAATCCTTAAACTTGATGACCTTCTTTACCGCCGCCACCTTTTCCTTGGCTTCTTTGTAAGCAGCGCCCTTTGCCTGCTCTATAAGTTTTTTCAGAGTGTCTTCATTGAAATGGAAGTTGATGAATTCGCTCTTGTCAGCCGTGGATTCGTCCAGGACTTTAACTTTTGAAACACCCTTGGTCTGCTGTGTTTTTGATTTGCCGGTTCCCGCCGAGGTGGCGCTGAAAACTTCCGAAGGAAGCGTGACCGGTCCCTCGGCTACAACCGTCGCGCCGTACTGTTTAGCGCGGTCCAATATCTCGAAAATCTCGTCCATCTTCATCTTGCCGAGATCGTTCAAGGTCAGTGTTGTTGAGATGGTATATTTGGTCTTTTTAAAGCCCGCCGCCGGTTTTCCGCCAAGGGAAAAAGAGTCCTTCTCCGTGTAATTGATTACATCCGGCGTGACCCCGAAGGACTTGAACTGTTCCTTCTTGAGACGAAACAAGCTGGTGAGACGCCAGATAATTATATCCAGTTTCTTTTCTAAATCCTTTGACGCGAACTGCATGGAATCTTTCATGTCGGACTTTACCGTAAGCTGGATGAACACATTATCAGGCTTGCCTGTAGCTATTCCCGTGCCGCTGAAGGAAAACCCGGACACCTTGCCGCCGGTTATCTTCAGATCTTTGGCCACTCCGGTACCAATCACATCCAGCGTATTTAAGAGGCTGGATTCAATGTTAACGCCTATCTCGGAGGGCGCTAAAGAACTGCCAGAGGGCTGCGGAACGCCTTCAGTCTTGGCTTTCAAGTCCTCTGGTTTAGGGTTCTTATCCGCCGCCGCCGGCTTTGGAACGGAAGCTGCAGAGGGTAGGTTTACTCCCGCCGAAAGATTATCCGGCAGGCTCATAAGGTCTATCTGGATCAGTTTTGAGGGAAGATACCCTGTTTCAGACAAAGTTAAAATGACTACCGCGGCAAGCAGGGTATGCTCAACGAGAGATACTATAAAAGCGATGGTCTCAGGGTTTCTGAGTTTTGTCTTCCTGCGTTTTGCCAAGCTACTTTTTCTCCGGCTTTATCTGGGTAGTGGAAACGAAAAGTTTTTCCGCTCCGGCTCTTCTTGCCGCGTCCATTACCGAGACCACCGTGCCGTGCTCGGCCTTTTTATCAGCGTTTATTACCACGATCTTGCTCTTGCTCTCAACCAGCAATACGGAGAGCGGCTCCATAAGTCTTTGCGGGGCTATCTCGGTATTTGCCAGGTAAACTTTGCCTTCGGCGGTAACGCTGACAATGATGTTCTTTTCAGGCTGGACATCCGAAGAAACCGCGCCCGGGCGGTTGACCTTCATACCCGACTGCACAATAAGCGGCGCCGCTATCATAAATATAATGAGCAGCACCAGCGCCACGTCCGTAAGGGGCGTGATGTTTATCTCGAAAAATTGTTTTCTCTTGTTTCTGGTGGTATTAATCATCGTGTTCCGCCTCCACCACTTCCTTCCCTGCCACCAGTTCCAACAAATCGGAAGCCGCGACCTTCATTTCCGTCCCGAACTTGTTCACGCGGTTAATAAGCAGGTTGTAGCCGATGACCGCCGGTATGGCGACAAAGAGTCCGACGACAGTCGCGATAAGCGCGGTTCCGATGCCTGCTCCGACCGTCTGGAGCCCGCCGCCGCCGACTTCGGCTATGGACGAGAAGGATTCATAGACTCCGATTACCGTGCCGAGCAGTCCTATGAAGGGAGCAGAACTGCCGATACTGCCGAGAAACGAGAGGTTCTTTTCAAGTTTGTCCGTCTCCAGCAGCGCGGCCCTTTCCATTGCATCTTCCATTTCCTTCCCGGTATGATTGACCCTCTTCAAACCCTCTTTAAGGACAACCGCGACAGGACCCGGAGTTTCCGCGCAAAGAACTATGGCCTGCCTGACGCCGTCAGTGCTAAGTTTGCTGCCTTTCCTTAGCATGCTTTTAAGCTTGGCCATAAAAGAGCGGACATTAATAACGGAGAACCTGTAAACCAGGGCCCGCTCAACGATAAAATAAACCGACATGACAGAGAAGAAGATGAGCACGAGGATGGTTATCATCGCCCAGGTGTTTTTGACTATCGACTGTATGACTCCTACGCTTTCCATTAAAGCCTCCTTTTTCCCGCGCTGCGCGGGGCTTCCGGATATTCTCTTATTTTTTGCCTAAACCGGGGATAATATCTCCGGCCTTTATTTTGTGTTCCTTGAACCAGCCCTGATTGGTTTCCAGCGCGTAGCTCACTTTAGCTTTGGAGGTTATCGGGGTAAGATCATTCGGCTGCATATCAGCGATCTCGCTTATAACCCCGTCGGCGTCTATAAAGGCAATGGAAAGAGGAATTTTGGTATCTTTCATCCAGAAACTTAGTTTCTCCGGCGAAAAGAAGACAAAGAGCATACCCTCATCTTCGGAAAGACTGTCTCGGTACATAAGCCCGGCCGCCCTTTTGAGAGGGGAATCGGCAATTTCAACTTTGAGTTTCGCGTCTTTAAGGGAAAGGGTCATTTTGGCCCAGTCTTCAGCTCGAGCTATTGCCCTTGAGAAGGGCGGGCAGAGAAACACAGAAAAAGAAAAGAACACGAGAAGCAACATTTTCAAGTAAGACCCGAGAAGTCGTTTCATAGTTCAATTATTATACCCATAAATTGCAGACATCTCAATTGATTTTGTTTGACTTGAAACGTTGATGAGATTAGAATTGTATGATGAAGAGACGAGCCGGCGCTTTAATAGGCCTTACGGCATTAGCTTTCTACCTGTTTACCTCCTGCCCGACCATCTTTGTCGGCGACAGCGGTGAAGTTGTTTCTGCGGCGTATTCCTTAGGCGTCCCACACCCGCCGGGCTATCCTCTCTTCACCATACTGGGCAAGTTCTTTACCTATATACCCGCGGGAAGCATTGCGTTTCGGGTAAATATTCTCGCCGCGGTGCTCGGCGCTCTTGCGGCCTTCCTGCTTTTTGTCCTGCTAAAAAGAGTAAATTCCCGTATTTCCGGAGAGAAGGGTTTCGCGATTCCGGCGCTTGCAACTCTCCTTTTCGCCTTTTCCCTTACCTTCTGGCAGCAGTGCACGCAGGCCAAGGGCGCAATTTATCCGCTCAACCTCGCGCTGCTGCTCGCCGTCCTGCTCTCAATAATTGACGGGCTGCCTTTGTGGCTGACAGGAATACTGGCGGGTTTGGCTCTCGCGAACCACAACACGGCCATCCCCCTGCTCCTGCTCATTGCTCTCTTTGCTTTGCTTAGAAAACGCGAAAGAGGAACTTTTTCGGGACTGCTCAAGGCCGGTTTTATAGCGCTTATAACGGCGGCGGCTTTCTATCTCTTTATGATGTTTAGGGCGGGAACCCATCCCGCAATGAACTGGGGCGACCCGGAAACTTTAACGGGACTCTTCCGGCATCTCGCAAGGACCCAGTACGGTACCATTCCGGGACACGAGCGCACCTTCACTCTCTTCCTTGGACAGTCGTTAGTTTATCTGAAAGCGCTCGCCTCGCAATTTCTGATAATCCCCGCGCTGCTTGCAATTCCCGGAGCCGTGCTCCTCTTTAAGAGGGCAAAATACTTCACGCTGCTCATAGCCTTGATGTTTCTCTTAACCAGCGTAGGTTTCATAATTTTCACTAACTTTTCTTTGAACGCCAACAATATTTACATGGTGAATGTATTTTACCTTCCCTCTTACCTCGCGCTGATAATCTTCTTCGCTTTTTATGCTGCAGGGCTGAAAATAAGAAAGGCGGTGATTGCGGGAATGGCGCTGCTGCTGGCCGGAACAATATTTTTAAACTTCAAATACTGCGACCGCAGCAAGGACTGGACCTGCTACGACAACGGCATCAACCTCCTGAAATCTGCCGATCCGGGCAGGGTGCTGGTAGTCGTCGGCGATCATATGGCCTTTACCACGGCTTATCTTACGATGGTTGAAAAAAAGGGCGCGGGCTACAGAATTTATGACGACTACGGGCTCATCTTCGGCAATGACGACCCCGGGCTTAAGAAGATACCGCCTGCCGAATATACCGAAAGATTGAATTACGTGAAGTCCGTGACGCTTGCCGGGCTGCCGTCCTACTTTACTATGGGCAGCGGCATACACAAGTACCTTGCGGAAATAAAGGGGCTCGGGATAAAAGTTGTGCCCTGCGGCATTCTCTATATGGTCTGCAAAGACAATGAAAAACCGAAATTAAAGGATGTTACCGCGTTTAAACTTAGAAACAGCGAGGACCCGAAAGCTCAGAGCGACTTCTTCGTCAGATCCATAACCGCGGCGCACTACTTCTTCACGGCACAGTATCTGGAACTTACAGGGAAAAAAGGCGAGGCAGCCGTCTATTTTGAGAAAGCCGGGAAAAGCGGAAAGGACGACCAGACCATGCTGGACGCGCTCGGCGTTATTCAGCAAAACTCCGGAAATGTCCAGGCCGCCATTGATAATACCAAACGGGCCGTGGAACTCGACCCCAATGATCCTGATCTCTGGAATAATTACGGAGCCGCGCTTTCAAGAATAGCGGATCATGCCGGAGCCGCGGAGGCCTACAGAAAGGCCATAAAGATAAATCCGGCGCAGGTTACTTTTTATAATAATCTCGCGGCGGCCCTCACGAACATGGACCAGCCGGCTAAGGCGCTTGAATATTACAGTAAAGCGCTTTCAATGAACGAGAGAGCCGTCAATTATTACGGACTGGGAATGACCTATGGCCGCCTGAAAGACACCGCAAATGCTGAGAAATATTTAAAGAGAGGGCTTGAACTCGGAGTCTCTCCGGAACTTTATTTCGGGCTCGGGAACCTCTATCTCTCACAGGGCAAACTGCAGGATGCGGTCAGCGCCTATAGGTCAGGACTAAAACTGAACCCGGCTCACACGGGAATACTCAACAATCTCGGAGTAGCCTACATAAATCTCAAGGATCTTGCCTCGGCCACCGCGACATTTGAAACGCTCGCGCGGATTCAGGCGAACAGCGCCGATACGCATAATAACCTGGGCCTCTGCTATTACAATTCAGGTATGAAGGAAAAGGCTGTTGCCGAATGGAAAGAAGTGCTGAGGATAGACCCAAATAACAAGAATGTGAAGGACGTGCTGGATAAAATTAAGTAAATATTGATTACGCGGATTCCGGAAAAGCGATTACGCTGATTAGGGCGTATCGGAAGCGGGGACACTCATATTTAATCTGCGTAATCTGTTTATCTAATCCGTGTAATCATCCTCATTCGAGATTGAGGCCGGCTTTGATGGCATCCAGAAAGATCCTTCCGTATTTTTCCAGCTTCTCTTCCCCCACGCCCGAGATTTCGGACATTTCATCCATCATCAGCGGCCGCTTAGTTGCCATTTCCTTAAGGGTCGCGTCATTGAAAATAGCGTCAGGCGCAACTCCCGAAGAAGCCGCGAGCATATCTCTTTTGAGGCGAAGCATATTGAATAATCTTTCCGCACCGATTTTCACGGCTGTGCGCGCGGGAGAGAATTTTGACGGCCCGGATGGGCGTGAACTTGAAAGAACAAGTTTCCTCGCGCCCGGGCGCAGCCCTGCCGCGGTAAAACCTTCGGTCGTCACCTGGAGGGTCCTGTAAGCGCCTTCTCTTGAAAGCTTTCCTGCCTTAATCAGGCCTTCTATCTTTCCCCGTATCCTGCGTTTTGTTGCATTCCCGAGAGAACCGAAAACCGGCAGGCTGTCGTGCCCCCATTTCCTGATTCCTTCCGTGAGTTCTCCCGACAGCAGGCTGGAAATGTGATCGGCCCCGAATTTTTCCTCAACCGCAAGAACGCCTTCAATTATCGCTTCGGAAGTATTGTCCGTATCCTGAAGAGGAACCGCCTCGCCGAGGCAATGGTCGCAGGCGCCGCATTTCCCTTCCGGATAATTCTGTCCGAAATACCCCGAGAGCGCCGCATGCCTGCAGGACGGCGCCTCGCAGAACTCCCTGAGTTTATTAAGTTTATCCCGGCTCCCCGCTATCTCCGGTCCCTGCTCCATTATCCACTCCCAGAGGGAAGCATCTTCACCGGAATAGAGCATCACGCATTCGGACGGCAGGCTGTCCCTGCCCGCGCGCCCGGTCTCCTGCTGGTAGTGTTCTATGGATTTGGGCATTGCGGCGTGGATGACAAAACGGATATTTGAACGGTCTATGCCCATGCCGAACGCTATGGTGGCAACAACTATGTTCACCTTCCCCTTGGAGAACGCGTTCTGGTTCTCTTTCCTTACTTTGTCGGCCAGACCGGCATGATAGGGAAGGTTTGTAAAGCCCTGGAAATTGAGGCGCGAAGAAATGGCTTCCACATCGGCCCGGCGCACGCAATAAATTATGCCGGCTTCTCCGGCATGGCGTTCAATGATGGAGACTATCTGACGCATCCCGTCAGCCTTCCGGCCTATTATTCTGTAAGTAAGATTGGGGCGGTCAACTTTGCCTGAATATATATGAGGAGTATCCAGTTTGAGCTGGAGCAGTACATCGTCTTTCACCTCGGGAGTTGCTGTCGCGGTAAAAGCGTGAACGGAAACACCCGGAAACTCTTCCTTGAGCACTCCGAGCGCGCGGTATTCCCTTCTAAAATCGTGCCCCCAGTGGCTGATGCAATGCGCTTCATCAATCACAAAATAGGCGACTTTTACGCGGCGCAGCAGCGCGCGGAGGCTGTCCGTAAGCAGGCGTTCCGGAGAGATATATAGAAGTTTTGTCCTGCCGGCTTCAACATTCAGCTCGGCCAACTGCTGCTCTTTCTTGTTCATAGAAGAGTTTAGGCATTCGCCTTGTATGCCGCATTCTTTTAGACTGTCAACCTGGTCTTTCATCAGCGAGATAAGCGGGGAAATCACAACCGCGACTCCCTCTTTGATCATAGCGGGCAGCTGAAAACAGAGCGACTTGCCGCCGCCTGTGGGAAGAATTGTGAGCGTGTCGTGCTCATCCAGTATGGAGTTTATGGCTTCAAGCTGGAATTCACGGAAGGAGGAATAACCCCAATATTTCTTAAGCGTATTTAGCAGTACTTCTATGTCTACCATCGGCAATGATTACCTGTTCCCGCGGGGAAAAACCGGACGGGCCTTTTGGGCGTTAAGAAAGCAGGACCTGTTTACAGGACGAAAGGAAGAACTTCAAGCGCCGCGATAATAATAACTACGGCAGCAAGAATTATCTCTCCTAAAAGCACCAGCTCATTGACCGGCTCGAGCCAGGCGTCAGGAAGCAGCGCCGTGACCGGAACCATCACTATGGCCAGCAAAGCAAATGCAAGCAGGGAAAGAGTTTTCAGTTTTATTACTACAAGAGCCACGGCGGTAACGAGGACCTTACCGAAAGCAAGCAAGCCCGTCCCCTGAAAACCCGTTATCTGTTGAATGGCAGAAGCGATTGTCTGGCTGGTATCTATCAGCGGAGACAAGAAGCCGAAAAATATCGCGAGCTGGCTGACCGCGAAGGTAATTACCCAGAACGCCAGCCCTGCTTTAAGCGCGTCGGGTGAGCCGAGGTTCTCGGTTATTTTGTCTATCCATACAGTTATTGATTTTGCCATAATTCCTCCCGCTTCAACTAAACTGTTCCTGCCGGTTTTGACAGTGCCAGGATCACATAGGGTCCGAGTTCAAAAATCGCGAGGGCGAAAACCGCGCCCAGCAAAGTCAAGGCAACAAAGACAAAAGCAAGACGCTTTTCCTCTATCACCCTGTCGCCGAAAGCGCCTATGCTAAGAGTTCCAAAGAGAGCAAAGAGCGCCCCTGCCGCAAGCGTCAGGAATTTAAATCTCAGCGCCGCAAGCGTAAGCGTGTTGACCAGAATAAGCCAGATATCAATGAAACCCCTGCCTGCGGGATCCAGCAATTCCTTTGCGCTGCCCCTCAGAGAAACAGGGATTTTGCCGAAACCGGGGATGACCGCCATAAGTATCAAAAGCTGGGTTGCCGCCAGAAGAATAACCGCGGCCATGGTAAAAACACGGAGATTTCGCGGAGCCGTGAATTTTCGCCAGGCGTTCAGTATTATAAGAGAGAGAATTCCCATGGACGGTATTATATCACAGGCATCCAAAAAACGCAAAAGAAAGCGAACCAAAGGAAAACAAACGGGACAGAGCCTGGTTTCCGCCGCTCCGCGGATTACTGATTGCTTATTACAAATTAAAAACTCACGGATTAAGGATCAAACTGTCCACCGCCTTCTGTCCTCTGTCTTCCGTCCTCTGTCCTCTGTCCACAGTCCTCCGGCTTCCGTCCTCTAGCTTCTCGAGAACTTCCTGTATTCCGAAGGAGTAAAACCCACTATCTTCTTGAAGGTGTGGTTAAAATGCGAGAGATCGTTATAGCCGACTTCCATTGAGACGGCGATGACTTTCTTCTGGAGGTTCTCTTTCAGCTTGCGCTTTGCCTCGCCTATTCTCTTTTCTATTATATAATCCTTGATATTCGTCCCCACTACTTTGGAGAACTTTGAGCTGAGGTAATTCGGAGTAAGGCCGACTACTTTCGCAAGTTTGTTTAGATTTAAATCCCCCGCGATATTGCTTTCCATATAATCAAGGCAGCTCTGGATCACAGGATCGCTGATATGCTTGTGTTCCCTGTTGATTTCAGAGGCCTTGTGGCGTTCCGTCAGCACGCAGAGGCGGGCAATGCCTGCGGCGATAGATTCACGCCAGCCGGGTAGTTTCTCCTGGAAATCCTTGTAAAGCGTCTTTACCGTAATTTCGGCTTCAACCGCCTCGGTTGCGTCGAACTGAATGAGGTGTCTGGCTCCTTTCCCGCATTTAAAGATAGTATTCAGCGCGTAACCCTTCAGCGCCCCGAAATCATTGAGAACGGAGGCCGACAGCAGCAGCCCGGATTTGCGGAAAGGTTTTCTCTTGTTGATGGAGGCGACCCGGTGGAACTCATTGCGGTGAATAAGAAGCAGTGAGCCTTCGCGGATATTGTAAATCTTGTTGTTTACTATGTAGGATCCTTCGCCGGTAAGCACATACTGGAGTTCGAGCTCGCCCGCGTGTGAGTGTGTGTAGCGGTAGGGGTTTACATCCCTGCTCATACTGATGAGAAAAGGGAACTTCCTGTCCGGAAAATATACGATTTGGAATTTCCTGCGCATAGGGAGATTATACCACTTACCGGCAACAAATAAAAGACTCACGGATTATGAACCAAACAGCCTTCTGTCTTCTGTCCTCTGTCCACCGGCTCCGCCGGATTGCTAATTACTGATTACTAATTGATAATTAAAAACTCACGGATAGGCGATGCCGATGCACCGGGGCGAAGCAACTTAGATGGCCCCTGAACCACTCCCCGTGCATTTTACCTTATAGGTCGGGTTCAGGGTGCGCCTTCGGCGCAACTCCATAAGATTAAGCAAATTTACTAAATCCATTGTGCATCGGCCGTCCACTGCCCTCCGTCAACTGCCCTCCGTCCTCTGTCCACCGGCTCCGCCGGATTACTAATTACTGATTACTAATTGATAATTAAAAACTCACGAATTATTGAGCAAACCGTGCTACATTCCCTGCTAGTCTTTAACCCTCCAACCCTCTAACCCTCCAACCATCCGCCTCTTACACACCACACCCGACCGGTTCAGGCAAATTGAATGCGAGCTGCTGAGGAGCGGCCTTTGCCACCGGCTCTTCCGCCGGCTTCTTTTCAGGGACGATAGGGATGGCATAAGAGATCTTGTTCTTGTCGCAGTATCTCCAGATGCTGAAATAAACGTGCTTATAAAATTCATTGATGCCTTTGTGGCGGTAAAGCTCGTTATTGTAATTCAATTTTCCCACGGCTATCTCATCAACAAAGGAGACGGCGTCAAGAAGTTTTGTAATATCCTGCTTCACCATAAATTCAGGCGGGTAGGGTTCTAAACTGACCCAGGTCTTGCAGCCTTTGTCGTGCAGGTATTTAAGCGCGGCGAGTCTTTCCGCGAGAGGAGCGGCTCCCGGCTCATACTTTTTCCTAAAATCCTCGTCAAGCGAGACCAGCGTTATACCGTAATGATTCTCTCTTCCGGCGCCCTGCTTCTCCGCCACTTCCTTAGGATAGAGCCCCTTGGTAAGCGTCGTGCACGGAACCCCTCGGGAATTGAGTTTCGCCATAATGCGGAGCGTCAGCTCGCGGACTTCCGCGTTGCCGTACATAAATATATCAGTGGCGAAGGACATATACACGCGGCCGAGCCGGTTGCCGAGGCGGTTCATCTCAGAATCAAGAAGATCAAGCGCGTTGCTTACAAGTTTTGGCTTTATCCAGTCCGCGTAATCTTTGACGGCGCCGTGGCGCTGTTTTATCAGGAACGCGTAACACGGATACTTGCAGCCGTGGGAACAACCCTCGACATGGTTCAAGCAATAATCTGTACTCTTAAACCCTCCGCGGTAGAGTAAGGTCTTGCGTGTGATTGACTGCATAGTCCCTCCTGACAAATTTGTTTGCCATAAAATCTTTACAAATATTCCGGTTGGCTATTGACATAGTAGCACATATGTGCTATATTGTCAATAGGTAAAGATTAAAGCAGCTGCTGTAACGCAAATTACCGGTTTCATTGCGCTATAGCCGCCATATTCTACCGGAGGAAAGATGGAAATTATCTCTGAAGCCCAGAAAAGAGTGCTGACCGCCATACGCGATTGGTTCAGGGAACATAACGCCCCTCCCACTCTCCGCGAGCTCTGTAAAGAGACCGGCTTGAGCTCTACCTGGACCATAAGGCACCACCTTAAGAAACTTGAGACGGCCGGATATATAAAAATAAAAGACAGTCTCTCGCGCGGGATAGAACTCCTCCAGGGCTTCTCAGGCGTGCCGCTGGTCGGCAGAATAAGCGCCGGCAGGCCCATTGACGCAATAGAAAACATAGAAAGCAGCGTGGATCTGAAAGATATGTTCTCCGGCATAGACGAGATTTTTGCCCTTAAAGTCAAGGGAGACAGTATGACAGGCGCCGGCATTTTTGAGGGAGACCTTGTATTTGTAAAGAAGCAGGCCACGGCGACCAACGGAGATATAGTAGCCGCCACCATCAACGATGAAGCCGTCGTCAAGCGGTTCAAGAAGACCGCGACTGCTGTCCAGCTTATCTCGGAAAATCCCAAGTACGCCCCGATAATCTCCGACGAAGTGAAGATAGAAGGTAAAGTGGTGGGGATATTAAGGAAGTACTAAAAAAAACAGAATCTGTTCATAACGTTTGTAACGTAATACAAAACCAGCTCCACGCATTTTGAAAATTTTTACGTTATGAACGTTATTTTGCCATGCCGGACGGAGTACGGCATAAACAATATCTTACCTAACAAAACAGGACACACGAAGTGTGGCCTACAAACGTTACAAACTTTTTTTTAGGACCCCTATGAATGTTACCCGTGTTAATCAGCCCATTAAAGTCGCGGCAGTCTTCGACGGCCCTTCCATAAAACCCAAATGGTTTACCTGGGTCAATAAAAAATTCGAGATAAAGAAAGTCGCAATGGTCTGGAAGAGCTACGACGGCTCGGCAAGAATAATGCATTTTTCGGTGACGGACGGCAGTTCACTGTATGAGATTAGTTTCAATAATAGAACTTACGAATGGCGGCTTGAAAAGATTGCGGTTGAATAAAATCTGTTTATAACGTTA
>CAIOVX010000046.1 GCA_903861835.1 Candidatus Firestoneibacteriota bacterium
CCCCCCCATCTTCGGCAATGACCTCTCGGCCCTCTCAACTAGGCGATTTCAGGCCTTCTACTGGACTACCCGGCTATATCGCACAATTACAATTAACCTTATGTTTATTGAACATTTAATTAGGCAGTGATATCCTCGCCTTTCATCTGCCTATAATGGTTGATTCAATTTCACAAAAAAGTTGACTGAATTTCGTGTATGTTGCGTAATAGTTTCACCATGTTTGATATATCTTTGACCCTACTTTCGCATTAGTTTCATCTGTTACATATTAAGATTGAATCCGGCACCTTGTCACGATTGAAACCCTTCCTTTTCTATTATTTTTACCTTTCCGGCACCCCAATTCTCAAAAAGAGGCCTCTCTCGGCCCTCTCAACTGCCCCTTTTAGGTATTCATTTATACTACCCGGATATCCAACTTTATCAGATAAGCTTTATGTATAGTTGTATGTCGAGATTATTGTCGAGAGTATTAAGAGCGTATCTGTCTGCTGTTCACTGTTCTCTTCCTCCATCCGTGCAAGCCCTTAAACCTCCAACCATCCAAGCATCTGACCATCTGTCTTCTGTCCTCCGCCCTCTCCAGCCATCCATGCAGGCTCTTAAGCATCCGAGCATCTGACCCGCTGAGCCTCAGACCCTCTGTCCTCTGCCTTACTGCGCATCTGCGCGTCAGCTCTTTCGTCCTCATGTTTTGCCGACCCTCCAACCATCCGAGCATCCGACCCTCATCTTTCAAACCTTCCCGCCACCACCTCATCCTTCATTGCACTCTTAACACCGTTCACGAGAATATACCCGCCGGTGTCGCCTTCAAAGACCACTTCGCTGCCGTCAATACTCACGCCTATGCCCTTGCCCTTTTGTATAAGGACAGGTTTCTTCTCTCCCGCGGTTGAGAGCACATTCAAAAAGACATCCTCGGCACTTTCTATCCCGGGTTTTATCTCCACCCTCCACAAGTCCGCCGCGGAAGTCAGCTTGCTTTCCTTCTCCGGATAATTCTTGCCGCCGTAAGTGTACCCTTCCACCTTGCTTATAACCGCTTTTTCAGGCAGCAATGCGTAGCAGTTCAGCGTCCCTTCTCCGTTCTTTACCACGAATTCCGCGCTTCTTATTTCAGGCTCATTTTTGCAGTGCAACAGCCAAGTCTTCGCGTAATCCCTGCTCAACGCTTCCACTCTGTCGAAAATCACAAAAACGCCCGGACGCAGGAAGACAATCCGCCTGATATACTTGCCCACTTTGCGCTGGCTGTAAGCCTTAGTACAGTCTCCGGAAACATACATATAACCGGGGGTGTTTTCATAAGCGATTATCTTGCCGCGCTCGAAAGTTTCCTTTTTGGCTTCCCATTCAGGCAGTGTCCCGACCACCTTCTCCCATTTCTTGGCCTGACCGCCGTCATTCTCAAGTTCCTTCACTCCGCGGTAATTCTTCCATTCCTCGCCCGGCATATTCACCAGCATGCAGTTATGCGCGATGGTTCGCGTGAGCCAGTTTACCGCGTGAGGAGAACTCCAGGTTATATATTCCCCGCTCTCGGTGGCGAGTTGTTCTTTCCTGAAGATCTCAAAGTTTCCCGCCTCAAGGTGCTGGTGCTGGTTCCAGTAATCGGAACACTCAAACCTGAACCAGGTCGCGTCATCAGCCCAGCTGTCCCGCGCGTATACTTTTCCGGCGTCCTTTGCGATATGCGCCATTGGAAAATCAGCCAGATCCTTTGGTGTTTCGGCCGGCGCCCCGTAGAGGAGATCAAAGGCCCGGGACATCAGATTTGAGCCGGGGCGGTTCTTGCCCACAATATACTTAGAAAGTTCCGAACCGGAAAAGTATCTCGCGATCACATTTCTCATATGGCGCGGGAATTCCCTGGCGGCGCTGTAGATATTTGCCCCGTCTCCTTCCATAGCGTAATTTTCGGCGCCGTAATCAGCAAAACCCGGGTAGGGCTGGAGTATCTCATAAGCAAGGCGCTGGTAAAAGAATTTTGGGCATTTCTTGAACCCGTCATAACCCTCTACCATCCGCGCGAGTTCAAGCGCCTGCGTCAGATGCCAGATCGAATGCCTCTGGTACCAGCCGCACTCCGTCCAGCCGCCTCCCGCCCCGTATTTATCAAGGACTGGTATGAGCTTGCTCTCGTAAAGGTCCAAAAGCGCTTTGTCCCTGAAAGTTTTTGCTTTCGGGTTGTCATTCCAGGTCGCGTAGGCGATCCGAAGATAAGTGAGTATCTTTGACATCGTGGAGTTATGAAAAGCGTTCTCGTCGTCGCGGTAAATGTCATAGGTGGCGTTCATCCAGTCGACTATTTTCCTGCGGTTTGACTCGCCAAGTTCCTTGTAAAAGAAATCATAGGTGAAGGCCGCGTTGGTGAGCTCTATCCATGTGTCTTGATGCTTGTTGGACGCGCCTTTGTTCACCGTGTTCATCGTGCCGGCAATGATTTTGTTTATCTTTGCATCGTCCAGCCCCTCTACCGCCTGCGTGATACACCGGAATTCAAGTTCTTTTGCGTTCTTAAACTCGCCGTAAACAGCCGGGTTTTCCTTTGCGAGCGCTTTCAAACGCTCCTGCGAGCCATAAAGTATCGGGTGCTTCCCGAGGTCCTTGGCCCACGCCCCGGTCTCAACAACGGGATTTCCCACGGGGATTTCCTGGGAGAAGAGCGGCGCGCTGAGAATACAGGCAAGCACGACAAACTTTAGAATTTTCTTAAAATTTGAGGACATTAAGTCTCCTTTTACCTATTTACTGTCCGACCTGAACGGTACCGCAGGCAGGCCTTCCGAGTTGTACAGGTTGCATTCAGGATTGTCAGCCCAGCCGTAGCGGACTGCCGCAGGGCCGGACACCTTGCTGCTTGAGACAACAACGGTATTGCCTTTAATGACCGCGTCCGCGCCGTAAAATTTCCCGTCACTGCCCGCGACCGCAAAACCTTTCAGCGCCTCCTGCTTTCCGTCCCCTATTTTCAAACCTTTCCCGGCGTGCTGAAAAGATATCTCCGCGGAGTTTCCGTTCACTTTCATCCGTTCGAATACCGGCCCGGAGTATTCAACCTTCTCCCCGTATGCCACCCCGCGGGCTGCAAGCGCGAGCCGCTCGCCCACGGCTTTTTTATCCGGCGGGAAATAGTCCACCGCTCCCGCGTCTATCGCGACAGCCATTCCCGTATTTGGAAGCGAGAGTGCCTGGGCCTGGGCTTCCCGCATATTGGCCCAGCTCGAGTCCCCGGTCAAAGACGAAGGATTTCCGAAATTGGCAAGCTGCACGAAAAGGAACGGCAGGTCGTCCCTGCCCCACCGCGTTCTCCAGTCTTTTATAAGCAGGAGGAATAATTTGGAATAAATATTATTTCATATCCGGCCTTTTAAAATTAGTTACAAATATTTACGCGCAAGAACAGCCGCGTCTTTGAATAAGCATACATAATGCGCCGGATAAAGTCAATGACCGGGAAATTGTGGCATGAAAAAGCCGACCGCTTCAATTTAGGCCGCGGCCGGCGAAGAAAACTATTTTCATTTGGGAATACTACTTTTTATATTTCTTGATGCATTCCTTCAACTCTTCTGCCAGTTCCTTCTTTTCGGTCTTAAGCTGCTCAAGCTGAACCACCAGTTTATACAACGCCGGATTATTTTTCTCCAACTTTTCCAGCCTGGCCTTTTTCTCCTCTGGTGTCATCACCTGTTTCTTGTGCTGACCGGCTTTTCTTTCATCCGTTACCTGCCCCTGTGGCGCTCCTGCCTTGTGATGCTTTGCCAGAATGGCCGCCCGAACAGACTCTATTTTTTCCTTGACCGCTTTCAATTCCGCTTCAACCGCAGTAACTTTTTCGGCGGCTCCCTGGCATTCGGGGCATGCATTCACTTGCTGGTGATGTTTGTGCTTGCCTGCAGCGGAAACATCCGTACCTGCAGTGGCAGTCTGGGCAAGCGCCGTTGAGTGGCTAAACGACAGCATGACCAAAATAGCGGCAAAAACTTTTGAGATTCTTTTCATATATCCTCCAATATCGTTCGTAATGCGGTTTCTATAACTGGTATCCGTCATATCAAAGCTCCCAACCTATTTCTGTCCTTAATTATACCCCAAAAAAAGGTTAAATCAACAGAGAAATATTTATTTTTTGATTTTATCGAAATATTTTGCTCTGAACTGTTGCGATAGACCAATTTCAAGCCGAATTTACTCAAATTTCCTGTTTTTAGACAAGCCCGCCCGTTCATATTTTTTATTCCCCTGCCGGTATGTTATTGCTTCGATTCTATTAACCGCTTGCTGGACATAAGTCTCGTATATTCTTCATTAATTTAGAAAATATCTTCTCAGTGATAGAAACCTCTGCCAATAATAGACAATAATATCGGGCA
>CAIOVX010000047.1 GCA_903861835.1 Candidatus Firestoneibacteriota bacterium
GTTGCGCTACCTTATTGAACTCATTTAGGCCTTTCTTGACGGCCTTGCCCTGGACAACAGTTTCGAGCTCCAGGAAATTACCCAATCCGTCAACTCTATCAAGGTGAATCCGAGTATTTTTGTTGATCCAGAGCTTTCTAGTTTTCTTCACACAGCAAATGACTTGTTTGCTCAACAAAGCAGTCTTCTCTGCCTGTGTTAGCTCCTTTATTGTGTAGGCCGATTCCTTTCTTCCGGCTTTCTCAACCCGCAAATAGGAAACCAACTGAAACTTCTTCCCGTTTATTACTCTAACCTTAACTTTCCTCCTCCCTTTTTCAAGGTAGTAATCAGTCTGCCTGAGTACTCCTTTGTAATCCGCCCCGGAACGCTTAATCAAAGCCACAACAGCTTTGATATCTGTGAGCCTGACTTTTATTTCATGATTTTTCAGCGTAATCAGATGTTCTCTACAGCCGGAATATCTTTTTCAGTAATCAGTACTTCTTTTGGCGCATCCGGATTGCCAAAAGAATCATACATTTGCATGGTCAGAAGCTCTGAGATAACCCCTTTAAGCCCTCTTGCCCCAGTATTTCTCTCTAAAGCTTTTTGAGCAATGACCTGACATACCGCGTCATCAAAAATAAGTTTTATTCCTTGTCTTCTGAAGGCCTCCTGGAATTCAGCAATCAGGCCTGTGTTAGGATTTCTTATTATTTCAATAAGTTCATCTTTGTTAAGCTTTTTCATTTCGATTACAGTCTCAAAGCGGCCTATTAACTCAGGCGAGAAACCATACTCTGCCAAAGCGCTTGAGAGCGGGGTAACATCAGTCTTTTTATTTGAGCTAACAAATCCAATACTAGAAACTATTTTATCCTTTCTAAGATCTTCCATTCCCGCAAAAGCTCCACCCGCGACGAATAGTGACCTAGCCCCCGGAAACTGGTCCACTTCCCTTTGTTAGTGTATAATAGGAAGAGACCAAATTCAAGGGGGTTCCTATGGGAACGAAAAGGCATTCGACAGAGCAGATTGTATCAATTTTGAGGCAGTTTGAAGTTGAAATGGCTTCGGGTAAAAAGGTAGAAGAAATAGCAAAAACCGTTGGAATTTGCGTAAACACCTACTACAAATGGAAGCAAAACTACGGTGGTTTGGATATCTCGGAGGCAAAGCGACTTCGCGATCTTGAGCAGGAGAATTTGCGACTCAAGAACATCGTGTCAGAACAAGCCATAGATATTCAGATACTCCGCGAGTTTAAAAAAAAAGTAGAATCGGTCTAGAAAGACTGAAAGTAATTGCCGGCGAAATGGTTTCTGAGCTCAGGAGGCCGGAAAGAAGGATTTGCAGGGCTCTTGGCGTAGCAAGGTCAAGCTTAAGATACAAAAGCACAGCAAAAGACGATAGTTTTCTTGAAGCAAGAATACAGTTTTGGGCGACAGAGCATATCAAGCTTGGATACAGGGAGATAACAGGGATACTCAGAGGATACGATGAAATCCTCGTGAATCACAAGAAAGTAGAACGGCTCTGGGGTTCAATGGGCTTAAAGCTCCGCAGGAAAAAGAAAAAGTACAGGAGCATTCTTGGAGAGGTCGTAAGGATAAAGCCTGAAAGAAGAAACCAGGTCTGGAGCTATGATATGGTCAGCTGGAAACTTCTCCGCGGCGGAAAGATAAGAATCCTGAATGTGATTGACGAGTTTTCAAGAGAGTGCATAGGTGTTCTGGTGAAAAGAAGCATCAAAGCTTCTGATGTTGAAGGCCTGCTCGCAAGGCTGTTCATTGAAAGAGGCCGGCCTGAATATCTCAGGTCTGACAATGGGGCAGAGTTTACGGCAAGGGATTTGATGAAATGGCTAAGCAAGCTTAACGTCAGGCCGATATTTATCGAACCCGGAAGCCCGTGGCAGAATGGGTACTGCGAGTCCTTCAATGGCAAGATGCGCTATGAATGTCTGGATATTAATGTGTGCAGTACAGTTCTTGAAGCTGAATACGTAGTAAAAGATTGGGTAAATTTCTACAATACGATAAGGCCGCACAGTTCTTTGGGTTATAGGCCGCCGGCGCCGGAGGCTGTAATGCCAAGGATTTTTAGCAGAGGAGATTTATGTTTCAGTCTCAACTAGAAACTGGTACAACATCTGGGGGCAGGTCACATTAAGGTAGGAGAGGGCATGCCGTGTAGAGATGGGATGGGCCCGCCGTGGTTGGCGGGAAGAATAAGAGGTTGCGGATGCAAATTAACTCCCGGAAGGGAGGGGATAATGAGCATATTATCCGTCGCGAAGGAGCACTTAAGCGCAGATGATATCCATATTAAATTACGAAAGGATTATCCCGGCATAGGTCTCGCCACGGTCTATAGAACATTAGAATTGCTGGTAAAAAGGAATTTGGTATACAAATTTGATTTCGGAGACGGCAGGGCGCGCTATGAAATAATAAGTGATGAAAAAGGGAAGAACCATCATCATCATTTGGTCTGTAAAAAGTGCAGCAGAGTCATTGATTATAATGACTTTATTGATAAGGAAGTGGAACTTCTTCAAAAAACCGAAAAAGGGCTCTCACAAAAATATAATTTCAAGATCACGGACCATTTGATACAGTTTTACGGTTTATGCGATAAATGCAAATAGGGGGCAATTTTTTTTGCCCTTTGATGAGAACGATTATCATTTGCAAGGAGGTGACAAAAATGCCGGGATTTGACGGAACAGGGCCTGCGGGAGCGGGACCGGCCATGGGCGGCAGAAAGGGTTTTTGCACCGGAGTTCTGACAGGCGCAAGACCCTTGAATGCTGGACGCGGGTTTTTTTGCAGAGTTGGGGGATTTGGACGCAGAAACAGGTTTTTTGCGACCGGTTTAACCGGATGGCTGAGGAACGGAGCTGACTTTTCTTCCAGGAAGGAAGAAGCAGAAGTTTTGAAAGGACAGGCGAGATCTATTGAAGAACAGCTCAATAACCTTAGCGAGCGGTTAGACTCGCTTGAAAAGGGCCGGTAAATCCGCAGTATTAAAGCGGACAGGCAAAAGCGCGCGTTTTACCTGCCGGTTTGAAAATACGGACTAAAGGAGAAAAATATGATACTGGGAATCACTGTAAACGACGAATTAGGGCTTAAGGGGAATGTTTCTTCTCATTTCGGCCAGTGCAAATTCTTTTTCCTGGCAGAAATAGAGAACGGGAAGGTAAACAAGACAAGCGTTGTAAAGAATACCGCGGTACATGGCGGGGGCGGCTGCCTTGCAGTTGACGAGATAAAACAGCACAAGGTCAATGCTGTTATCTCCGGAGGAATGGGGATGGGAGCGCAGCAAAAATTCGCGCAGGCCGGCATTAAAGTATTCGCGTTCGAAGGGAACGTTAAAGAGGCTGTAGACGCGTTTATAAAAAACACCTTGGGAGACCTTGGCGCCTGCGATCATTCGGATTGCAAACATTAAATTTTACATATTCCTTTGATATCAGTTTAAAAGGAGAAAAATTGTGAAAATATGCATAACGTCAGAAGGAAACAACCTGGATTCAAATGTCGATCCCAGGTTCGGCAGATGCAGATACTTTATTTTTCTTGATACGGATACCGGTAATTATGAAGCAGTAGAAAATACCGGCATCAATCAGTCCGGCGGCGCGGGAATTCAGGCGGCTCAGTTGATAATCTCTCAGGGTGTAAAAGCTGTGCTCACCGGAAATGTAGGGCCAAACGCGTTTCAGGCTCTCAACGCCGGAAAAATAGGGATTTACACCGGGATTTCAGGAAGCGTAAAAGAAGCGCTGGCACTCTACAAGACAGGAAAACTCAAAGCAACATTGAATGCGACAGCAAGTTCAAAATCCGGAATGACAAACCTTAACAAGTAGGAGGGTACGAATATGCCGCTATTTGATGGAACAGGCCCTGGAGGAAAGGGAAAAGGCCGTGGCAGAGGAATGGGTGGTGGTGGAAGAAATGGTCGCGGTATTGGCGGCGGTAATGGTGCCGGGGCCGGCGGTAACTGTGTATGCCCTTCCTGCGGAGAAAAAACCCCTCACAAAAGAGGAACCCCCTGTTTTTCAATTTCCTGTCCAAAATGCGGGACAAAGATGGTGAGAGAATAATAAGAAAGAAAGGAAGGAATATATGGAATGTTCCGGTAATCAGAATAAAGATGAAATAAGGGTGCAGCAGAATAAGAAAATTATAGAAAACCTTTCCAGGATAAAAAGAAAAATTGCTGTTTTGAGCGGGAAGGGCGGTGTGGGTAAAAGCACAATAGCCGTGAATCTTGCTGTTTATCTAGCCGAAAAAGGATTTAAAGTCGGGCTCTTGGATGTTGATCTTCACGGGCCAAGTGTTCCGACAATACTCGGAATAAAAGGTTTTCCTCTGGATATGGGCAATAACAGCATAATGCCCGTGAATTACTCCGAGAATCTTAAAGCCGTCTCAGTGGAAGGCCTGCTTAAAGATACAGATGATGCGCTTATCTGGCGCGGTCCGATGAAGATAGGCGTAATAAGGCAGTTTATTGCCGATGTTGACTGGGGCCCTCTTGATTTTATTATTATCGATTCTCCTCCAGGAACAGGAGATGAGCCGCTTACGGTTGCCCAGGAAATTCCCGGAGCGGAAGCGCTTATTATAACAACTCCGCAGGAAGTCTCAATGTCTGACGTCAGGAAATCCGTTAATTTTTGCAAAACACTGGATATGCCAGTTTTGGGCCTGATAGAGAATATGAGTGGTTTTGTCTGTCCGGGATGCGGGAAGAAAACTGATATTTTTAAATCCGGGACCGGTGAGGCGGCAGCAAAAAAAATGGGAATCAAATTCCTGGGCGCCTTGCCGATCGAGCCCGGTA
>CAIOVX010000048.1 GCA_903861835.1 Candidatus Firestoneibacteriota bacterium
GGAAGGACTCGAACCTTCAACTTCCTGCTCCAGAGGCAGGCGTCCCACCATTAGACTACCCGCCAGTAGGAACTAAAAAACCAAAAGGATTATAGCATTTATACCCCAAAGGGTCAAGGAACGGGAAAATGACCTCAAAAGGAGGAACTATGAAAAAGATACTGCTTGCTGTCCTGTTGGTAATGTTCGGCTGCGGGCTGGTTTTGGCAGAAGGTGCCGCAGCGCCCAAGAAAGAAGAGGCAAAAGGCGGAGATAAAGCAAAAAAAGTTGTTCTGGTGAATTTTGCGAAAGGGGACCAGTTCAATAATGTTTACGGGGAACAGTCTCTCAGCGAAGAACACCTGACCGGCAAAGAAAAGATGAGGATGAAGATGGTGGCAAGCGCGGGGGGCATAAACGGCTTGAGCAAGAATGTTGACTGGACGCCGTTCAATTATGTGGTATTCAATGTTTTTCTTGCCGAAGATAAGCCGGTTAAGCTGGGAGTGCTTATCGGAGACAAAGAATCTTACGCGAAATGGTCCAGGAATTATGTAGAAGCCAACACCACGCTTAAACCCGGTGAAAACAAGGATGTTCACATAAATATTGAGGGGCTGTATTGTTCCTATGCCAGCAGGCCGCTTGATATGAAAAATATGCAGGTTCTTCAGTTCTTTACCGGCGATGCTAAGCACGAGTATTATTTCGGCAACCTTTACCTGGTTAACGAAGAAGAATAGTAATCACGCCTTGCTGAAAAGTTTTCGGGGCCCGGTTTCGGGCCCCTTTTTTTTTGGAATACCCTGCCTGTCTTTACTTGACTATTATTCCTGTTTGCTATAACCTATTTGTATGAAATGGGAAGATGAGCAGGAAACAGTTGCGGTATTTATCCGGATGAGGGCGGTTTTTGCCGCCGCTTCCGAACTCTTTGTCGCGTGCGCCGAACACTCGCGCGACGAGGAGATGGATTACTGGGAAATTATGTCCGGGCTTATGCTTGACCTTGAAAAGAGCATTGACAGTATGAAAGATATTTTTAGAAAGAGGAAGAAGGACTTCGAAATGATAAGACTGCCTCCCCGCCTTGAACTGGAGGAAGTGGCCTCGGGCATAGAGGGAAAAACAGAGCTTGTGCTGCTGGAGTCAGTGACCCAGGACAAGTTCAACCGGCTCGCATTCAATATTTCAACCTGGATGGAAGGTCTCAAGATAGACTCTATACTTAAAACAAAAAACGAAGAGTTCAACCGGCTTGGAAAAGAAGCCGCCGACCTCATAGAAAAGAATGTCAGAGAACTCACCGAAAAACTCGAAGAATAGTTTCCTGTTCCATCAAACCCCCGAAAAGCCGCTAACGCAAGCTAAAGAAAGGAGAATGTATGAGAAGGTTTCCTTATCAGAACCCGAAGCTGGATGTTGAAGCGCGCGTAAAAGACCTGTTGTCCCGCATGACGCTCAAGGAAAAAATAGCCCAGCTTGGGGCAATGGAACCGAAGCGTTTCATCGCTAAGAACGCTGTGGTAGACAAGGAATTCCTGAAGAGGTGCAAAGTAGGAATAGGGCAGATAGGCACGGTGGGGCGCACCAACCTTTGGACTCTTCCGGACGAAGCCGCGAAAATCCGCAACCGCCTTCAGAAACTGCTGCTTACAAAAACAAGATTGAAAATACCGGCCATAATGCACGAAGAAACTCTGGCAGGGTACCTGACCTATAATTCCGTCAGCTTCCCGCAGGCGATAGGTCTTTCCTGCTCCTTCAATCCGGAACTCCTGCGCGCCGTGGGAGATTCAGTGCGAAAAGTTGCCCGCGCGAACGGGGTGCACCAGGGATTATCTCCCATGCTGGATATCTCCAGAGAGCCGAGATGGGGACGTGTCGAAGAATCCTTCGGAGAAGACCCCTATCTTACCGCGAAACTCGGAGTAGAGGTTATCAGGGGCCTTCAGGGAAAAAGCCTGAAGGACGGGCTCATTGCCACGCCGAAGCATTTCGCGGGTTACGGCGCTTCACAGGGGGGAAGGAATGTCGGCACGACCATGATCCCGGCGCGGGAGTTCCGCGAGGACTACCTCTTCCCTTTTGAGGCAGCCGTGAAGGAAGCCGGCGCGCGGTCTATTATGAACTCCTACTCCGATATTGACGGCATTCCCTGCGCGCAGTCGCGCTGGCTGCTGACCGAGGTCCTCCGCGGCGAATGGGGTTTCAAAGGTTTTGTGGTTTCGGACTACTGTGCGATTGACCAACTCTGGAATTTTCAATATACCGCAAAGGACGAAAACGAAGCCGGAATAAAGGCCTTTAATGCCGGCCTTGACCTGGAATTTCCCCTGCTCAAATTCTACAAAGGGCTTGAAGCCGGCGTATTTGACGGCCGCGTAAAAGAAGCAGACATTGATGTTTCAGTGGCAGCGCATCTCAGGGCGAAGTTTTTACTCGGCCTTTTTGAAAACCCGTATGTAAGGACAAAAGGCCTGAATAAACTAAACGTGAAAAAAGACAGAAAGTTGGCGCTGCGGGCTGCCCGCGAATCTTTGGTGCTCCTGAAGAATGAAAAGAACGCGCTTCCGCTCTCAAAGAAAACAAAGAGAATAGCGGTTATCGGGCCAAACGCCGATTCGGCGCGCAACCTTTACGGCGACTACCACTACTTTGCCCACTACAATCTCGGCGAAGGGCCGGCCAAGAAATGGACGAAGAGCATCCTGCAGGCGGTTAAGGAAAAAGTTTCCCGCGGCACGGAGCTGCTCTTTGCGAGAGGCTGCGGATTCCTGGAGACCGACAAAGAAGGTTTCGCCGAAGCAATGCGGGCTGGCGGACTGGCCGACGTAATTATTGCCGTGATGGGCGAGTACTCGAGCAACGCCTTTAGGGGTATTTCCGGCGAGGGCTGCGATCGGACTGAGATCGGGCTTCCCGGCGTGCAGGCGGAGCTTATAGCGGAATTAAAAAAATTCGGAAAGCCGCTTATCCTTGTGTATCTCTCGGGACGGCAGCTGGCCCTGGGAAATGTTGAAAAAAAATGCGACGCGATTCTTTCCGCCTGGTATCCGGCGGACGAAGGCGCGCGGGCGGTAGCGGAGGTCCTGTTCGGGGATATAAACCCCTCAGGGAAGCTCACGGTATCGCTCCCGAAAGCGGGCGGGCAGGCTCCCGTGCATTACAGCAGAAAGCGCTCCTGCCTGATTAAATATATTGATAACGACGCCCTGCCTCTTTATCCTTTCGGGCACGGCCTCTCCTATACATCTTTTGCGTATTCAGGTTTGAAACTTAGCGCAAAGGGCATCAAGGGAAGAGAGGAGTTTTCAGCCTCGTTTAAGGTGAAAAATACAGGCAAGCAGGCCGGCTCGGAAACAGCTCAGCTCTATATCGCAGACGAAGTGGGAAGCGTAGTCCGCCCCGTTAAGGAACTTAAAGGTTTTGCCAAAGTGAAGCTAGCGCCGGGACAGACGAAGTCAGTAAAGATAACTTTGAATCCGGAGCAGCTCGCGTTCTACGACGATAAAATGAATCTTGTGGTTGAAGAGGGTAAATACACGGTTCTGATAGGAAGTTCTTCCGAAGATATTCGCCTTCAGTCCGGTTTTTCGGTTCAATCGACAAGCAAAATAGCGCGGCGAAGGATGTTTTTCAGCAAGACGGAGGTAAGATGACCGCAATAAGAAAACTTGCGTGCGCGATATTACTGCTGCTTCCTGTTTTTGCTTCGGCAGCCACAGAGCTGGAACCGGGCTGTAAAAATGAAGCGAACGAAATGCTTTCAGAAGGTTTAAGAAGCACACTTAGGCTAAGCCTTCGCATAGATAAATTCTATCTCAGCGAGGTTAAACAGGACAATCCTGCCGTTGAACCTTCCGCGGACGACAAAGCGCGCGGATTTATCGCCTTTAACAGGCATTATATGTATCCCGTCTATTTCAACTCAAACCCCAAAAAGCCGGAACTAGACCTGAGCGGTTTTGAGCTGCAGACGACCCCGGGCGAGAGAGAGCCGGTAACTGTCGGACTTGTTCCGCTTGAAGATCTGGATGTGACGGTGAGCGTGAGCGACGCGAAATGCGGCGGCGCGCTTATCCCGGCGGCGGCTTTTGACATTCGCGCCGTGAAGCATCTTATTAAGGCAGTTGATTTCGGGGTCTCGCAGCTTCGCCCCGAGATGATAATAAAACAGAATCCTGTTAAACTTTACAAGGGCGTTACCAGACAGCTCTGGATAACTCTTGAAACCCCGGAAGACGCATTACCCGGAAAATACAGCGCGGAAATAACGCTTAAGGCCGCCGACAGGCAGGCGCTAAAGCTTCCGCTGGCCATAGAGGTCCTGCCCTTTAAACTTCTCCGCGATCCCGGGATGCAGTTTGGCTGGTTCGCAATGAACTTTACCGATGCGGCTTTTGCGGATTACGCCAAACACGGAAATAATTCCATTCACGGGTTTCCCGGAGTAGTGCCTGAGGTGTCCGGAGGCAAATGCAAGATAGATTTCTCGGAGTTAGATGAAGCCGCCGCGCTGGTGAAAAAATACGGCTTTGCCGGACACTTAAACCTTATGAGCGCCCCGCACCTGGGAAATGTCGAGCAGTTCTCTGACGAGTTCAATTCTGCTTATGTTGACGGAATAAAACAGCTCAACGACTGGGCAAAAAAGAAAGGCATAAAGATCTACTTCCACCTCGCGGACGAGATAAGAGAAGAAGATCCGAGCCGGAACCTCACGTCAGCCTCGAAATTGGTGAAACTTGCGAGGCAGGTGCCTGACGCAGTGCTGTGGAATGATCCGATGCGCGACAGCGACGGTAATGTTGATTACATTTCCATTGCCGATATGTTTGATATCCTTGCCCCTCACTGCGGGCCTAATAACGCGAGAATTATGGCCAGAACTCGGGAACTGCACAAGCCTCTCTGGTTCTACAACAGCGGAAGATCGCGCGCGTCATTCGGGTTTGTAATGTGGAAGAACGGCTCGCGCGGAAGAATCGAGTGGGCCTACACCTGCTGGGACGAAAATTCTTCAAGGGAGCCGACGACCTGGAGCACTTGCAGGGCGGGAGATCCTTATGCCGGAATAGTTTATCCTCTGAAAGGAGAGCTGATTCCGAGCCCTAACTATGAATGGTGTTCCGAGGGAATAGACGACCACGCTTACATATATACGCTGGAACAGGAGATACGGAAAGCGCAGGAAGGAACTGCGGCGCAAAAGTCCGCGGCCAAAAAGGCGGCGTCCCTGCTTTCGGCAATAAAAGAGAAAACGGACAGCTATTGCGGAGCGACCGATATGGGCGGAACCGCGGATAGGAATGAATATGACGCGATAGCCTGGAGAAGGCAGATAGCCGGGGAGATAGTGAAACTTAAGGCGCTTTCAAAATAGGGTATATATCATGGAAGCCGTCCTGGGATTCTGAGATAATAAAATATGAAAAATGACACAAAAAACATACTGGTCCAAAGGCTAAAGGAAAATGACCCGGCAAAAGTCTCCGCTCTTTTCGCCGAGGCAGACGCGGTGAGGCGTGAATATATGGGAGATTGTGTCTATTTGCGGGGAATCATAGAATTTTCCAATATCTGCGCCCGGGACTGCCATTATTGCGGGCTTAGGGCTTCAAATGCAAAGCTTTCCAGGTACACGCTAAGCCGCAAAGAAATAATGGAATCCGTTGCCGTAGCAAAGGAATTTGAGATAGGTACAGTTGTTCTTCAAGCGGGAGAGGGGAGCCCTGTTCCCATAAAGGAACTCTGCTCAATCGTTACGGAAATAAGCGGAATGGGAATGGCTGTTACTCTTTCCGCGGGAGAACTTCCCTTTGACGATTACAAAGCCCTCCGGGAAGCGGGCGCAGACAGGTACCTCCTCAAATTTGAAACTTCCAACGAAAAGCTCTATAAGAAGTTCCGCCCGTGGAGCGAACTTAAGGACCGCCTTGAATGCATTGAGAACCTTAAGAAACTTGGATTCCAGGCGGGTTCGGGAAATCTTGTGGGCTTCCCCGGGCAGACGGACGAAGACCTCGCGGACGACATCCTGCTTTGCAAAGAGCTTGAACTTGATATGGTCAGCATCAGCGTTTTTCTTCCCCACCCCGAAACTCCGCTTAAGGGCGTGAAAAAACCTGCGCTGGAAAAAATGCTGAAGACCCTGGCGCTTGCCAGGATAGTAACGCTTAATACCCACATGCCGGCGACGACCGCCGCCGGAACCATGGATCCGCTTGGAAGAGAGAAAGCGCTTCAGTGCGGCGCGAATGTCATTATGCCGAATGTCTCTCCGGCTGAATTCAGAAAACTTTACGAAATTTACCCTGACAAGATATGCACCAACGAAGGAACGAGAGATTGCTATCCCTGCCTGACCAGGCGAATTGAGTCTGTCGGCCGGACAGTCGGAAAGGGAAGAGGGGACAGCGTCAGGAAGGGTTTAACGGAGAAGTCTAAATGAAGAACGTTTCTGTCTTGATTATGATTTTGATGTTTATCTCCGGTTGCTCTGCGGAAGCGCCGAAAGCGGAGAAGGAGCAGGCTATGCCAAAAACTACGGAGAAAGCTGTTTTTGCCGGCGGGTGTTTCTGGTGCGTGGAATCAGCATTCTCGCACATGCAGGGAGTTATCAAAGCCGTTTCAGGTTACACGGGCGGAGCAAAAGCAAATCCGACCTATGAAGAAGTTTGTACAGGCGCCACCGGCCATTATGAGGCAGTCGAGGTTACCTTTGACCCCTCAAAAGTTTCCTACCTGGAAGTCCTGAATAAATTCTGGCAGCAGATAGACCCGACTGACGCGGGCGGGCAGTTTGCCGACAGGGGCAGCCAGTACCACGCGGCTGTTTTGTATACAAGCGAAGAACAGAAAAGAATCGCCGAAGCTTCAAAGAAGGCCATCGACGCCAGCAGGATGTTCGATAAGCCGGTCGTCACGCAGATACTTAAGGCAAAAGAGTTCTATCCGGCGGAAGAGTACCACCAGGATTACGCGGACAAGAACCCGGTGCATTACAAGATGTATGAGGCGGGCTCGGGAAGGTCGAAGTATCTTGAGGATAAGTGGGCGCATAGGACATGTCCATTACCTAACAAAATTGACATAAAAGGTTTACAACGTTACTAACGTTCTTAACGTTTGTAACGTAAGACGCATAGTTATTTATGCCAGACTCATCAGGTAGAACAGAATTACGGTCTTAACGTTTATAACGTCAGGCGGACAATATGGAATGTAAGAAAGAAGAAAACCTGAAGAATTGCACCTGCAAGGGCGAGTGCGAGCGGAAGGGCAAATGCTGTGAGTGTGTGCTGCACCATAAGCAGAAGGGTAGCCTTCCGGTTTGCCTTAGGAAGTAATAGCAGTCAAAAGGCCTTAAAAGCAATGCGTTATGAGGGGTTTTCTTGCTTGACTACGAACGTCTTATTGCTATATAATACTTAGGCATTTGGCTATTGGCGCTAATAAAAGGGGCCGGTAAAGGCCCTTTTCAATTTTAGGAGGAGAATTATCATGGTGAAAGCGTATTACGAGAAAGACGCAGACATTAAGCTTCTGAAGGGAAAGACAGTCGGCATCATCGGCTATGGCAATCAGGGGCACGCCCAGGCGCTAAATCTCAGGGATTCAGGAATTGATGTAATCATATGCGAACTCCCGGGAACTGAGGCTTACGATGCGGCAAAGAAAGCAAAGTTTAAGATAGTAACCGCGGAAGAGATGGCCCAGAAGGCCGACCTTATCCAGATCCTCACCCAGGACGACCTCCAGGCGAAGATCTACAAGACCTCTTTTGAGAAATATATGAAGAAAGGTAAAACCCTTGTTTTCTCGCACGGCTTCAATATCCATTTCAACCAGATAGTTCCGAACAAAGATGTTGATGTCATCATGATCGCCCCCAAGGGCCCGGGCCACCTTGTCCGCACCCAGTATGAGGAAGGCAGGGGTGTTCCGGCGCTTATAGCGATTTACCAGGACGCTTCGGGCAAGGCGAAGAATACTGCTCTCGCATACGCGAAGGGCATCGGCGCCACCAGGGCCGGAGTTCTTGAGACCACCTTTAAAGAAGAGACCGAAACGGATCTGTTCGGCGAGCAGGCAGTTCTCTGCGGCGGCGCTTCTGCGCTTGTTAAAGCCGGATTTGAAACGCTTGTTGAAGCGGGATACCAGCCCGAGATAGCGTACTTTGAATGCCTGCACGAGCTCAAGCTCATCTGCGATCTTATGGTCGAGCACGGTATACAGGGTATGAGAAGGAATGTAAGCACGACCGCAAGGTACGGCGACCTGGTCTGCGGCCCGAGAATCGTGACTGCCGAGACCAAGAAAGAAATGAAAAAAATGCTCACCGAGATACAGGAAGGCGAGTTCGCGAACAAATGGCTGGTTGAGAATATGGTCAACCGCCCGGTCTTCAACGCTTTGATGCGTAAAGACGACGCCCACTTGATAGAGAAAGTGGGGAAGGACCTGCGCGCAATGATGGACTGGCTTAAAAAGTAAGAAGGTTCAATCGAAGGCGCGGGTCCATCAGGGTCCGCGCCTTTTTTAATGGGGAAAGCATGCTAACGAAAATACTCGCAGTTACAGGACTAAAGATAGTCCTCGGCATCGGAGTAACCGCCTTCGGCGGACTGCTCCTTGCGTGGCTTATAAGTTTTCTTAAGCCGAGGATAGCGTTCAAGGAAGCCCTGGGCGCGGTGCTGTTCATTTTTGCCTTTGGCCTGCTCTCCCTGGTTTGCGGGGCGGCATTCTTAAAGTACAGCCAGCAGTGGATTACAGGTTCGCTTCTGGGGCTCGCGCTGCTGTTAATGATCATCGTTTTGAGTTTCTTCCGCGATCCGGAAAGGAGCGCGGAACTCAGCAAAGGCGATGTGCTTTCTCCCGCTGACGGCGTGGTTGATCTTGTCGATGAGGCAGCGGAGATACCCGGAATACCCGGGAAAGCGAAGAGGATAAGCATCTTCCTTTCACTCTTTAATGTTCACGTGCAGAGGTCTCCGGTAGCAGGAAAACTTGTGAAAGTAGAGCACGTGAAAGGCAAAGTCCTGCCTGCTTTTCTCGGGGAGTCCTCAGAAAAGAACAGGCATAATGTTTATTATATAGAAGGGGAAATACCGGTTATAATAAAGCAGATATCGGGGATTATTGCCCAGAGGCCGGTTTCCTGGGTAAAAGCAGGTAAGCAGCTTGGAATAGGCGAGCGTTTAGGCCTCATAAAATTCGGCTCCCGTGTAGATATTTACCTGCCGGCAAAATGCGAACTGCTGGTGGATGTAGATTCAAAGGTCAAGGGCGGGCTTACAAAAATAGCGAAGTACTAAAGGACGGATAAGGTGGCAAGAACGGGTGTTAAAACTGAAAAAATACCTCTGCTTCCCACGCTGCTCACAACGGGCAACCTGGTCTGCGGAGTTCTAGCGATAATTCTCGCGATCTCTGACGCGTTCAAACTTGTCCTTCCTCCGACCGGAAGCAGCCAGCACGCGTTCATTCCGTATGTGACATCCTGCTACCTAATACTGCTGGCTATGATGTTTGACATTCTCGACGGCATGGCTGCGCGCCTAACCAATACCGCGGGAAAGTTCGGCATAGAATACGATTCTCTCGCTGACGTGATCTCGTTCGGTGCTGCCCCGGCGATACTGATGTACCTAGTAGTTCTGCGCTATCAGGGACCTGTCGGCATAGCGCTTGCCGCGATCTTCATTTTCGCCGGCGCGTTTCGCCTTGCAAGGTTCAATGTGGTGGCTAATTCCGGCGCGGGAGACCCTAAAATATTCAAAGGTCTTCCCATACCGGCTGCCGCGTCCGTGCTGGTCTCTTATGTGATATTTTCGCAGTGGTTCGACGTCTATTATGCGAACGGGCCGAGACTCTTCTACGACAAAGCGCTGGACTGGTACTCGGAGAACATCTCGCAGTTCCAGCATTATGCGATACCGGCCCTTATGATACTCCTCGCGGTTCTTATGATAAGCAACGTCAAGTTCAGCTCGCTCAAATATTTCCTGGTCAGAGAACGGATAAGATTTGCTATGCTCGCAGCCCTGATGTGCGGGCTCTTTATTCTTTTCGTAAAATTTGAAGTATCGGCTTTTCTCTTGTGCACCGGCTATGTTTTGTGGAACCTTGTCAGAGCCGGCTACGGATTATTCAAGGCAAGAAAGCAGAAGCTACAAAGGAGAAAATAAAATGGCAGACAAAATTCTCATATTTGATACTACGCTCCGCGACGGTGAACAGGTCCCGGGAGCTTCGCTTACCAGAGTGGAAAAACTTGAAATAGCAAAACAGCTGGAGCGGCTGAATGTAGATGTGATAGAGGCCGGTTTTCCCATCTCTTCCCCGGGGGATCTTGAATCAGTAAAGGAAATATCTAAGGCGCTTAAGAAGCCGATCATAGCCGGCCTTGCCCGTGCCGTGAAGAAAGACATTGAGGCCTGCGCGGAAGGGGTCAAACCCGCAAAGCACCCGAGGATACACACCTTCATCGGGACTTCGGACATTCACGTAAAGTTTATCACCAACACGACCCGCGAAGAGGTGCTCAGGCGCTCCATTGAAGCGGTCAAGCTTGCGAGAAACCTTTGCCCCGATGTGGAATATTCGGCGATGGACGCAACCAGGACAGACTTTGACTATCTCTGCAAGATAGTTGAAGAAACCATTCGGGCGGGCGCATCCACCATAAATATACCGGATTCAGTGGGCTATTCCGAGCCGGGAGAGTATGGGAACCTCATAAAAAGACTGATGAATACTGTGCCGAACGTGAACAAGGCGATAATAGCCGTTCACTGTCACAACGACCTGGGGCTCGCTACCGCGAACTCGCTTGCCGCGATACAGGCGGGAGCAAGACAGATAGAGTGCACCATTAACGGGCTCGGGGAACGCGCAGGAAACGCCTCACTTGAAGAGATTGTAATGACCCTCAAGGTCAGGAAGGACATCTACAAGATAGACACCAATATTAAGACCGAGGAGATTTACAAAACCTCCAAGATGGTGACGCGTTTTACGGGAATTCCGGTTCAGGTTAACAAGGCAATTGTCGGGCAGAACGCTTTTGCCCACGCTTCCGGCATTCACCAGGACGCGATACTCAAGAATAATTCAACTTTTGGGATAATGACGCCAAAGAGCATCGGCATTCTCGGACACGAGATAGTGCTCACCGCCAGGTCGGGCAAGCACGCGCTGAAGCACCGCCTCGAGGAACTTGGTTTTAAGTTTGGCGACGCCGAGATACTGGAACTCTACGGTAAATTCCTGGAAATCGCCGACAAAAAGAAAGAGGTTTTTGATGATGACCTTATGGCGCTCATGGAATCCGTCGGAAAGAAAGGCACTGAAGCGATCTATCACCTTGACTACATCTATGTCGCGACCGGCAACAAGATGGTTCCGACAGCGACCGTCAGGATAAAGATAAAAGGCAAGCTTGAGCAGGCGGCGGCCATCGGCGACGGACCGGTCGACGCGGCTTACAATGCCGTAAACGAGATACTTGGTGAAAAGGATGTCAAACTGCTGGACTATCAGATCCGTTCGGTAACCTCGGGAAAGGAAGCAATGGGAGAAGTAAGCGTCAGGCTACGGAAGGGCGGAACCGAAGTAAACGGCAGGGGCATATCAACGGATGTTATAGAGGCCTCAGTAAAAGCTTATTTAGATGCGCTTTCGAAGATAGAGAGGGCTAAAAAGGTTAAAATCTAAAAGTTCATTAGGTTTATAAGGTTTTTAAGGTTTGTAAGGTTAGTAAAGTTAGTAAAGTAAAAACGCAAAATAACAGGAGAAGAACAATGGGGATGACGATAACGGAAAAGATACTTGCGGCGCACGCCGGGAAAAAAGAGGTCAAACCGGGGGAACTTATCTGGGCAAAACTGGATATAGTCCTCGGCAACGACATCACTGCCCCTATAGCCATCAGCGAATTTAAGAACGCGGGCGCGAAGAAAGTTTTTGACAAGGACCGTGTGTGCCTGATACCGGATCATTTCACTCCGAACAAGGACATCAAGTCGGCGGAGCAGGCGAAGGTCCTCCGCGAATTCGCCAGGGAGCAGAAACTTAAAAACTACTTTGAAGTCGGAAAGATGGGAGTGGAACACGCGCTCCTTCCGGAGCAGGGAATAGTCACCGCGGGCGACGCGATAATCGGCGCGGACTCGCATACCTGCACCTACGGCGCGCTCGGCGCGTTTTCAACGGGCGTAGGCAGCACCGACCTCGCGGCGGCAATGATTTCCGGCAAGACCTGGCTTAAGGTTCCGGAAGCCATGAAGTTTGTCTTCAAAGGCAAGCTTTCAAAATGGGTAACCGGAAAAGACCTTATCCTGCATGTAATCGGGGATATAGGCGTTGACGGCGCGCTTTACCGCTCGATGGAGTTCTGCGGCGACACCATAGAAAACCTTTCCATGGAAGGGCGCCTCTCAATGTGCAATATGGCCATTGAAGCGGGAGGCAAGAACGGGATAATTGCCCCGGATAAGATTACCAAAGAATTCCTAAAAGGCAGGTCCGAGAGGAAGCCGGTGTTTTTCGCTTCCGACAAGGACGCGAAGTATGTAGATGTCAGGGAATACAACGCGGCAAAGATAGAGCCGACCGTTTCCTTTCCGCATCTGCCGTCTAACGCAAGGCCGCTCAGCAAAGTGGGCAATGTAAAGATAGATCAGGTGGTAGTAGGTTCCTGCACCAACGGCAGGATAGAAGATATGCGCCTTGCAGCGAAAATAATAAAAGGCAAAAAAGTTCATTCAACTGTCAGGATGTTGGTTATACCGGCGACTCAGGCTGTATTCATGCAGATGTTCAAGGAAGGGCTCACTGAAATATTCGTGAACGCAGGGGCAGCGGTTTCCACCCCGACCTGCGGGCCGTGTCTTGGAGGCCATATGGGTATCCTTGCCGCGGGTGAGCGCGCAGTGGCTACCACCAATAGGAACTTTGTCGGCAGAATGGGCGATCCGAAATCTGAAGTTTATCTCGCAAGCCCGGCTATAGCAGCGGCTTCGGCGGTAACGGGAAAGATTTCAGGACCGGAGGAATTACATTAAAATCTCCTCTCCCTTCAGGGAGAGGAATAAGGTGAGGGTAACACGCCGTACAGCAAGAAGAACAATTTGTGCAGAGCTTTGAGGCGTTATGCAACGGATGCCGAAAAAACACTTTGGGGAATACTGCGTAACCGCAAAGTTGCACATCTGAAGTTCCGGCGGCAGCACTTTTTGAAAGGTTTTGTTCTGGATTTCTACTGTCCCGAAGAGCAGCTTGGAATTGAGATAGACGGTGGTATTCACAAATTGCCCGGAGTTCTTCGTAGAGACGGTTTTAAAGAGAGCATTATAAAAAAAGAGGGAATAGATCTGATAAGATTCAGCAGCGACGATGTTTTGAACTACCCGGAAGATGTTGTTGATGCGATAATTGGTTTTATCAGGTTTAAAAAGCAATTTTAACCTCTCTCTGTCTCTCTCCTTAAAAGGAGAGAGAAATATATTGAAATGGAGGATAAGAGTATGAAATTTACGGGAAAAGTATGGAAATTCAGAGATGATGTTAACACGGACGAGATAATCCCGGCAAGATATATGAACACTTCAGACCCAAAGGAACTTGCCAAACATACGATGGAGGATATAGACAAGGACTTCATGAAAAAGATGAAGCCGGGAGATATCATCGTCGGCGGCAAGAACTTCGGCTGCGGTTCCTCCAGGGAGCACGCTCCAATATGCCTTAAAGAGGCGGGCGTTGCCTGCGTTATAGCAAAGAGCTTCGCCAGGATCTTCTACAGGAACTCTTTTAACATGGGGTTTTCAATAGTGGAATCTCAGGAGGCCGCCGAAGATATAAAGGAAGGCGACACTGTTGAGGTTGACCTCGGGAACGGCGTGATAAACAACAAAACCACGGACAAGGCCTACAAAGTTGCGCCCTATCCGAAATTTATGCAGGAGCTGATTAATGCGGGCGGGCTGATGAAGTATGTGCAAAGACAAAAGTAAGACAACAAAAAGTTTATAAGCCACAGCTTTGCTGTGGCTTGTTCTGAGAGGTAAGATATATTTCATGCCGGACTCCGTCCGGCATAGCAGAATAAGCCGCACTTCGTGCGTCTTGTTCTGAGAGGTAAGATATTATTCATGCCGGACTCCGTCCGGCATAACATGATAACGTTCGTAACGTTTATCTTTCAGATGCCGGAGAAAACCCCGCCATTCATGGCGAAGAGGGATGTCCGCCAAAGGCGGATCCGCCTCCGGCGGAAATCCGGCATGAATAATATTAACACCCCTATAAAGAGAAACTCCGGCCTTCAGGCCGCAGAGTTTCATAACGTAAACAGGAGTGAGAATGCTCTTTTGTTTACAGCGGTCCAGAGGCTGGCAGGATAAAATATGAAGAATAATTATTGGGCGAAAACCATAAGGACCTTTACGAGCGTGCTGCCGGTCTCCAAGAGCAGGGCGGGCGGGTGCGCGAGGTGCGGGAAGTGCTGCAGCCTGCCAAATAAATGCTTCTTTCTCGGCGTTCAAAAAGACGGAAACGCCTATTGCACCATCCATTCAATACGCCCTTTAAACTGCAGGAAGTATCCAAGAACCGGAAAGGAATTGTTGACCAAAGACACTTGCGGGTTTAGGTTTAATTAAAAAAAGTTTGTAAGGTTTTTAAGGTTCATAAGGTTTATAAAGTAGGAGCAAGATAAAAACAAATAAAAACCCTCCTTGTTTTCGGGAGGGTTTTTTGTTGTTCTATGTTCTGCCCTTACCTTATAAACCTTACAAACCTTATTAACCTTATAAACTTTTATTATTTAAGAATCGCTATCTTCTTCGTTTTCTTGCTTCCCGACGGGCTTGTTGCCACATACATATACATTCCCCTGCTGACCGTTTCCCCGTTCTCATTCTTTCCGTCCCACTCTACCTGCCCCGCGTTTGGGGCGGGTTGATCTGCTTCCCTTAGCTCCCTGATCCTTGTCCCGTTGCTGTCATATATTGTCACCA
>CAIOVX010000049.1 GCA_903861835.1 Candidatus Firestoneibacteriota bacterium
CATATACGTTACCTTACGGAAAGCGTACCGTCATGCCGAGGGCCAGTGGCCCGAGGCGTGTATGACGGTAAGGGGCCTGCCCCGTCGAACCGCTACCTTAATGTAAACATATATAAGCGGGAGACGGGGTTCGAACCCGCGACATTCAGCTTGGAAGGCTGACACTCTACCACCTGAGTTACTCCCGCATATACAGTAACAGTAGAACCGTCTACCAACAGTAAATACCCAAAAACCTTTTTAACAACCACTTCGAGTCTTGAACCCGAGCGCGAAGCGAGTGGTTCAGGGCTCCCGCAGCTCTCGGAATTATAGCAAAAACCAGACTTTTTGTAAATCGTTAATTAGAAGGTTTCTGCTATAACTGCTTTTGTGTCATATTTGCGGCATATTGATGTGAATGTAGAGCCGAAGGACCAATATTTGTTGATGGAAACCGTGTTCTGTTCCCATTATTTACTAATACACAACCAATATTGGTTTATATGAGTTTATATTAGATTTGTCTACAGAATAGTGAACGCACTGCGTTCATTATAGGTTTGCAATTAGCAACAAGTAATTAGTAATCGTTTCACACGCGGAGCGGCCCAGGCTCTGCCCCTAAGGTAAAGCCTCTTATTTAATAAGCAGTTCTTTGTTTTGCCGTGCGGACTTTGTATGTTATAATATTTTATCTGAAATTGGAGGTAAAAGACATGAACGACGCAGAAAAGAAGCCCAGTGTAAAAAGTGAAGACGCTCTTGAAGTAGCCCAGGCATACCGTAATTTAGGCATGAAAATCGGTGAAGGCACGGTAATTTATAATAATGTGATAATTGGTTTTGGCGCGGACGGTCCCGACCCCATAATCATAGGAAAGAACTGCGTGCTTACGGGTTGCAGTGTGCTGGGGCATGACGCCTCCACAAATAAATTTTTGGGTATTAAACCGTCTATGCGGAAACCCGTATTTATCGGGGATAATTGCTTTATCGGGCTCCAGGCGATAGTGCTTATGGGCGTTAAGATAGGCGAAAATTCTATAGTGGGCGCAGGCGCAGTGGTAACAAGAGATGTTCCGGCGGGCAGTGTGGTCGGCGGTAATCCTGCGAAAGTTCTCTGCAAGACCGAAGACCTGGTGGCTAAAAGAAGAAAACTTGCTTTTGAGCATCCGGAGTATTTCCGGGAATTGCCGAAGCAGCTTCAATAAATACTTCTAAAACAAATAGGTCCTTGGTGGACTGCACCCTTCGGAGCGGACATTTAGACCACGAGATTATTGAAATGTCATCCTGTCTGCACACCTATTAAAACCTAGACCGCCACTTTTTGTACCGCCCACTGTCTACTGTCCACATCTTTTGCTGCCCACCGCCTTCCAACCTTCCGACCATCTTCCTTTACGTCTTCCGTCCTCTGCCCTCTGACCATTGTCCCGGATTTATTTGATATTTTTCTTTCTCCCGTGCAGCTTCTTCCCCTTAAGGAGGCGCAATTTAAGGCCTTTTTCTTCTATTTCCTTGAGCCTATTATCATCGGCTATCACTTCTGATTCTGCCTCAAGTTTCAGCCTATTGGCATTAAAAACCTCGTACTTCTCCAATGCAAGTTTATCCGCAAGTTCTTTTGATATCTTACCTGCGCTTTTTAGTATATCTCTCTCATTGAGTTTCAGGAAAGCATCCAATTTCTCGCGCCAATCCTTCATAAATATTTGTTTGTGCCTTTTCGCCTGACTTTCAGCAAAATCCAGATACATTGAAACTATCCTGTCAAGAGCGTCTAACTCTTCTTTGTTAAGATAGTTCTTGGCGATTGTCACATCAACAGGCCTGACTCTCGAGCCTTTCCATGTTGTCAGGCCCATATTGGGCTTTGAAACATCCGACCTTTGTGCGATTATTTCCGCCGCTGTTTTGCCGGAAATGGCAAAATGCAATTTGTTCTGAACTATGCTGAAAAACTCCTGCGTTTTCTCAGCTTTGGGATCGTAGTCAACCGCAAGCCTGTAAATATCCCTTATTTTCTGGTAGAACCTTTTTTCGCTGGCTCTAATATCTCTTATGCGGGCCAGCAATTCATCAAAATAATCCGAACCCTCACTCGTTACCTGCTTAAGGCGCTCGTCATTCATAACAAAACCTTTTACGATGTATTCCTTAAGGTGCTCTGTCGCCCAGATGCGAAACTGAGTTCCGCGCAGGCTGCTTACCCGGTAGCCCACGGACAAAATCATATCAAGATTGTAAAACTCAACATCTCTGGAAACACTTCTGCTTCCTTCTTTTTGAACTATTCGGAATTTCCTAATAGTTGCCCCTGCTACTAATTCTCCTTCCTTGTATATGTTTTTGATATGCTCATTCAAAGTTGGAACAGTAATCTGAAATAACTCAGCCATAAGTTTCTGGGTAAGCCATACTGTTTCATCTTGAAAATGGACTTGAAGCTTTGTCCTCCCATCCTCTGATTGATACATAACTATTGAGGATTTATTTTCAGCCTGCGGTTCATTCTTCTTGTCTTTTGCCATTTTCCCCTCTTAGTTCCTTAAATTGACTTCCGCTTTCTGACCTCTGCCTTCCGCCTTCTGCCTTCCGACCTCCGTCCTCTCAATCGTCAGTCGTAAATTGTACCTCGTCAATTGAAATGTCATCCTGTCTGCACACCTATTAAAATCTAGACCGCCACTTTTTGTACCGCCCACTTTCTACTGTCCACATCTTTTCCGTCTTCCAACCATCTGCCTTTCCGTCCTCTCAATCGTCAGTCGTAAATTGTACCTCGTCAATTGAAATGTCATCCTGTCTGCACACCTATTAAAACCTAGACCGCCACTTTTTTGTACCGCCCACTTTCCACAGTTATTTACGGCAAATAAGCCCGCATTAGGTGATCCCAATTGTCTGTTTTGTCCTTTTTGCATCCGAATATCATCGTTTTCTCCTTCTTTAACTTTGACTGCCACGGCTTTATACTGCCTACAGTCCACTGTCCACCGTTCTTTCCAACCTTCCAATCCTCCAAACTACCTGTTAATCCAAGTAATCGTCAGCTGCAACACCGTCGCGAACGCGACCCAGAGCAGATACGGAATCTGCATATAGGTTATCCAGCGGGCGTGCGGCCAGACAGCAATCATAGCCCAGACGAGCGTGGAAAGAATCAAAAGTATGTCCGCCGCGGCAAGCAGGTTGTTCTTCAGTCCAAATTGAAGCGGAGTAAAAGCGAAGTTAAATAGAAGGTTGAGGATGAAGGGCAGCGCCACGAGGAATGTAATTTCTTTCTTCCCTGCCATTGCGAAAACCTGGATAAACGAAATCGCTATCATAATGTAGAGAATCGACCATACCGGCCCAAAGAGCCACGATGGCGGCGCCCACGAGGGCCTAATCAGCTGTGAGTACCAATTGTAGCTTTGCATAAACCCTCCGGAAATTCTGTCTAAATGAAACTCTGCGGCCTGAAGGCCGGAGTTTCTCTTTATAGGTGTGTTAATATTATTCATGCCGGATTCATCCTCACCCTAAAGGGTGAGGTTTTCTCCGGCATCTGAAAGATAAAAGCGTCATCCTGCGCCGAAGGCGCAGTCCTGAGCGAAGCGAAGGACCTATCTCTGCTCAATAAAACTCTAATCTTTAATCCTTGAGCCGTTAATCAGTAATTATCAATTAGTAATCGCTCCTAGCGAGGCACAATGGCCTTGACAATTTTGAGTTAGGGTATGGAGTGCAACGACAATGTCGTTGCGCCAAGGTGCCTCGCAAGAACTTTTAGATTGCGACGACTAAGTCGTCGCGCCAGGGTGCATCGTCATTGACGATGCACTCCATAAGCCTTGAAGAATAAAGGTGTCTGTCCGCCGGCTCCGCTGCCGCTCCGCGCTAAAACCGATTACTGATTGCTAATTTCTGATTGCTAATTAAAAACTCACGAATTGTTGAGCAAACCGTGCTCCCTTCGATAGCCTTTAAGCCTTTAAGCCTCTAACCCTCCAACCCTCTAACCATCCAACCCTCTAACCCTCCAACCATCTAACCATCCAACCCTCTAACCCTCTAACCATCCAACCCTCTAACCCTCTAACCCTCAATAACCAGGCTCTGTCCCCTTTGTTTTCTCTAGTTCTAGAGTTTCACGCCTACGGAAATCTTATGCACCAAGCCCATATCTCCGAAAGGCACCAGCGCGTAATCCAGAGTGTAGGTGGTCCAATTGAAACCCAGGCCAAAGGTAAAACCCTTAAAACCGCTCACTTCGTTTACGCTGTTATACCCCGCTCTCGGCAATACCGCCATATCCGGCGAAAGAGCGTAAAAATATTCCGCTCCGACGCCAAAACCTGCCGCGCCGTCCGCCGGGAACTCTCCGTCTGCCTCAACCATCAGGTTCGCCATCGGGCTGTAAGCTGCGCCGGCTCTAAGATAAACGGGCAACCCCACCGCAGTGTTTACAAACTTCATTCCTGTTCCGAAGTTGTAAACCGCGACTCCCAGCTTTACATCCGACACAGTATACTGAAAGCCAACATCCGCAGCGAAAGCAGTTGCCGTATTCTTTATGGCAGAGGATACATATTTCACATTGATGCCGGCTCTCAGCCCGTTATAGTTCAACGCATAGGCCGCATTTATCGCCAGATCGTAAGGCGTAAACCCTGCGAGTTCCGTGCCCAGGTTGTCCGTCTCTATTATGCTCCCGTAATTTACATACTGCACCGCGATTCCTACGGCCCCTATGCCTGGCAGTTCTTTCGCAAAGGCCAGGTAGTCATAAAACACATCTCCGGCGTAAAGCGAGTGCATAAGCGAGAGCTGGCTTCCTTTCACGCCCGTAAGTCCTGCCGGGTTCCAGGCTATGCTCGTGGAATCATTCACGCCGGCAACCGCGGCGTCGCCCATGGAAGCGGCTTTTCCCCCCATTCCAAGTTTCAAAAACTGCCCCGCAGTTGTTCCCGCGTCATTAGTATTCAGCAGAGCCGCGCAAGGCGAAATCAAGGCGCAAATAATAAGTGAACTTAGAAATATTCTCATTTTATCCTCCTAGCGCTCTACTGCGAGTTTAATGGTTTTTTTGTTCTTTCCGTCATTTATCAGCACAAGATAGACTCCTGGGCCGACTAAGCTCCCGCTTGCGGCTTTCCCGTCCCAGGCCGCAACCCCTGAGCTGTTCGCGAGCACTTCCGCCACTTTCTGCCCGCGAAGCGTATATATTGAAACATCCGCAGCCGATGTAAGGTTGATGAAGTTAACCAGCGTATGCACCCCTCCTAAAAAAGGATTGGGGTAAGCTTTCGCGTTATCAAGCGTTGCAGCAGCCGTCACCTGCATTATCCGGTAGATCGAGAAATGCGTTATCTTGGCGCTCACGGTCCCGGTTACCGGATCAACCGTAGAAGCCAGAGCTATCCACTTTCCGCTTGTGGTGTTGTAGTAGCAAAGCACCAGTTGACTTGAGGTTAAACCGGCTATATCGCCGGGAAGGTAGCCTATGGTCAGCGTCACCGGTTTGTTTAACGCAAGCGTCGCATCCGATAAAGTAATCTCCACGCCGACAGTCGTCCCGGTGAAGCCGGTCTGGCCGGCAGGAACGCCGGGAAGAGTCGGATTCGGATTCAGGGTGACGGTCACATTCGCGGAAAAAGTATTTGCCGCGATGGTAAGCGTTGTTATATTGCCGCCTGAAGAGGTCGCGGTAACGGTGGAATCCGATCCGGCGTTTATGGGTGTGGAAGGCGCCCCCTCGCTTACCCGCTGAGCGTAAATTTTATTATCGCTTCCGTCCCTATAATCAGTCCAGGCAATAATCGCCCCGCTCGAACCGTCACTTGCAATACACGGTAAGGTCTGATCCTGAACAGCCGTGCAGATTGCAGTTCCGTTTGCCATCCAGCCTGAATGGATGCTTCCATTCGCATCCACCCTCTGGGCATAAATATCATAATCGCTTCCATTCCTGTTATCCTGCCAGGTAATAACAGCCCCGCCTGCTCCGTCGCCCGTCATGACGGCATAGTCTTTGTCTCCTGTCGCAGTGCAGATTACCGTCCCGTTCGCCGTCCAGCCTGAATGCGCGTTTCCATTGGAGTCCACTCTGTGGGCATAGATATTATATTCGACACCATTCCTTTTATCTTTCCACGCAAATATCGCTCCGCCGGAACCGTCACTTATCAGAACAGACAGCGCAATATATCCGCTCGATGAATACTGACGCGCAGTGGCTTGATCACCGGCAGCAGTACATATTACCGCGCCATTTGCTGCCCATTGCACCGCTCCCGCCGATCCTACCCGCTGGGCGTATATGTCAGCATCGGTATTAGTCAGATCAGCCCTATAATCAGCCCAGGTAATAAAAGCTCCACCCGAACCGTCGGTTAATATGACCGGATAGTACTGGTCGCCGGCAGCAGTGCAGATTGCCGTCCCGTTATTTCCATTCCATTGCGCTATTCCCGACGCGTTTAACCGCTGGGCATAAATGTCGGAGTCGCTTCCCCTCCCATCATAAAAGGCAATAATCGCCCCGCCTGCCCCATCATTAGTAACGACCGGATCTCCCTGGGAGCTGCCACCGGAGCAGATCTTAATCCCGTTTGTTGTCCAGCCTGAGTGCACGCTTCCGTTCGTATCTACGCGCTGGGCGAATATGAAACCGCTGAGCGCCCACGCAATAAGCGCTCCGCCGGACCCGTCACTTGCTATAGATGGGCCTGAGCAGTCAAAGCCGTTAATGCAAATTGAATTGCCATTAGCAGTCCACCCTGCAGGAATATTTCCGTTTTTATCAACCCGCTGGGCATAAACCCTGGCGGCTGCGGCCCTAAAATCCCGCCAGGCAATAATCGCTCCGCCGTCCCCGTCGCTTGCAATGCAAATACCGGGTGCCGCTGAAGATGCGATCGCAGCATTGATTGTCACACCCGTTGCAGCCCATTTTGAAGTACCGCCGGCGTCTACTCTCTGCGCGTATATAGTATATTGGCCGGAACCCCCGTCTCTCTGGTCCTGCCATACAATAATCGCTCCGCCCGCGCCGTCGCTCACCGTAATCGGTGTGTCCCGCGATCCGGCAACAGTACAGACTGCCGCGCCGTTATTCACCCATTGAACCCCGGAGTAGGCGTAATTGCCGGCTCCAATTAGCAGGCACAACCCCAAAGCAAATATTATTTTTTTCATTGAACCTCCAGGGAAATAGCAACTTTTGGAACAAGCGGAATTCTAATGCCGAAGGAAACCGCCTTAAGTATAATAATACTTTAAAATATTGTCTCTTTCAACGCTATTACCCTTATTGTCAACCGGGAAGGCAAGCAGCAATTACAATGCGCAGAGCTGCGCCGAAGGCGCAGTCCTGAGCCGGAGGCGAAGGACCCATCTCCCTATTAAAGGGGACATATTAAAGGGGACAGACACCTTTAATTATCCTACTTCCTCAGTCCTACTTGGATTTCTCGGACGCCCCTGCTTGGTTAAGCGCAGATTCAAACCAAACTTCTTCTCAAGTTTCGCGATAAAACTTTCACTTCCCATAGCCCTGCTCATATTTGTCGCTTTTCTGATCTCTCCGACAAACTCCTTCGATTCCTTCTCCCTGACATACTCCTTCCATTCCTTCCCGGTTATCTCATAATACCCCGTCATTCCCGTTATCTTAATCTTCCCGGCACCGTCATCCATATTGAATTTCGCGCTTGACCATTTCCAATCTTCTGCTTTCTTTACCAGCTTGGCCCTTACCGGATTTAGTTCAACATATCTTGCCGCTTCCTTAATATGCTCATCGCCTAAGATGCAGGAATAGAATCTCCCCTGCCACAAATGTCCCTTTGCCTTCTTCTTCTTGTTGAAATAATGCGAGTACCTCATGTGAGTTGCGCTGAATAGTTTCGCGAGGCTCTCTTGTTCCTTTGGGATGGCTACAAAATGGACGTGATTTGACATCAGACAATATGCCAGGATAGACACCTTGCACTTCACGCTATATTCTTCTATCCAGGCTAAATACTGCTCGCGGTCTTTGTCTGTTTCAAATATAGCTTGCCTGTAATTCCCTCTCTGGGTTATATGGTAGGGCATTCCTTCTACTATTACTCTTCTTGTTCTCGGCATCCAGTTTTTTTATCAACATTTCTTCGTTTTGTCAAGAATAAAGGTGTCTGTCCCCTTTAAACTATTAAACTCGATAAATGGTTGTAGCGCTTTCCAAAGAACAAGCCAAAGAGAAACGGACAAATAAAGGTGTCTGTCCCCTTTTGATTGTGTGAACTTTATCATGAATGAGATATTTGACTTGCTCGCTTGACTCTTCGTTCATCTGAAATACTCCTGCATCAAGGC
>CAIOVX010000050.1 GCA_903861835.1 Candidatus Firestoneibacteriota bacterium
AAGAGCATGACCGCGTCGGGACAACTTCCTAAATTTGCCGAGCAGGCCTACAAATGCGCAGAGGACGATCTTTACCTTATTCCTACCTCGGAAGTTCCTCTGACAAATATGCACCGCGATGAAACCATTGACGAAGCAGCGCTGCCGTTCAAATATACGGGCTATTCCGCCTGTTTCCGCCGCGAGGCAGGCACCTACGGCAAGGATATGAAGGGAATGATCAGGGTTCACCAGTTTGACAAAGTTGAACTCTTCAAATTCACCGCGCCCGAGACTTCGTTCAATGAGCTTGAGTCAATGCTCCTTGACGCGGAAGAAATATTAAAACTGCTCAATTTGCCCTACAGGGTAATACAGCTTTGTACCGCGGATATGGGCTTTGCCTCCGCCAAAACCTATGACATAGAGGTCTGGATGCCCGGCCTCAATTGCTATAAAGAGATTTCCTCCTGCAGCAACTGCACGGATTTCCAGGCGAGAAGGGCTAACATCAAGTTCAAGCGTAAAGGCGGCAAGGGCGCTGAGTTTGTACACACGCTGAACGGTTCCGCCCTCGCGGTCGGCAGGACTCTCGCCGCTGTTATGGAGAATTATCAGACGGATACCGGAGATGTTGTCGTTCCCGAGGTACTCCGTCCCTATATGAACGGAATGGAGAAGATTACGCGTGGCTGAAGATGTGTTGATACTTGGAATTGAATCTTCCTGCGACGATACTGGTGCGTCCGTTGTAAAGAACGGCGCGGAGGTGTTCTCAAATGTCGTTGGTTCTCAGGTCAAGATTCACGAGAAGTATGGCGGTGTGGTTCCGGAACTTGCTTCCAGGCACCATCTTGAAAACATCTACTATATTATAGACTCCGCGCTGAAAGAGGCAAAAGTGTCGCTTGGCGATATTGACGGTGTGGCTGTTACTTACGGCCCCGGGCTCGCCGGCTCCCTTCTGGTTGGCATTGAAACCGCGAAAGCCATATCAATGGCAAAGGGAATTCCGCTAATCGGGGTAAATCACCTTGAGGCCCATCTTTTTGCCGCCTTTCTTGAGCACAAAATCGGCTTCCCTTTTCTTTCACTTATCGTTTCCGGCGGGCATACCGAACTGGTGCTTGTCCGTGAGTTCGGGCGCTACGAGATAATAGGGCGGACAAGGGATGACGCGTGCGGCGAGGCCTTTGATAAAGTCGCGAAACTCCTTGAACTCGGATACCCCGGCGGGCCGAAGGTGGAAGAACTCGCGAAGTCCGCGAAAAAAACTTTCAAACTTCCAAAGGCCGTTATGAAGGACGGCAGCAACGATTTCTCTTTTTCTGGTCTTAAGACCGCAGTAATGACGCATATGAAGGAGCATCCCGAGACGGCTAAGGCGGAACTCTGCGCTTCGTTCCAGAATACGGTTGCCGCGACATTGCTCGACAAGACACTGGATGTCGCGGTCTCCACGGGAATCCGCGAGGTGGTCCTCGGGGGAGGAGTCATAGCGAACAAGACTCTCAGGGACGAGTTCACAAAGAAGTTTGCCCAGCAGGACGTAAAAGTCTTCTTTCCTGAATTCAAACTCTGCACCGACAACGGCGCGATGATCGCCTATGTAGGTTACCAAAAATTTTTGCGGAAACAATTCGCGGATCTTGCCCTGAACGCGGAGCCGTCGTTAAGTTTGTAGAAGGCAACGGCCAAAAGGAATGCTCATGGCTCTCCTGCTCATAATCCTCATAGTCCTTTCCCTTGCGTTTGATTTTCTGAACGGCTTCCACGACAGCGCGAATATTGTTGCGACCATTGTCTCTTCGCGGGCGATGTCGGCTAGAGCCGCGCTTATCCTTGCCACCGTTGCGGAGTTTTGCGGGCCATTCATCGTTGGTATCGCGGTCGCGCAGACCATCGGCGGAGGCATAGCCAATCCGGAGGCGCTGACCATCACGGTTGTTCTTGCGGCCATGGCTTCGGCAATTATCTGGAACATAGGCACCTGGGTTCTCGGGATTCCTTCAAGTTCCTCGCACGCTCTGATCGGAGGCATCATCGGCGCGGTGCTCATCTCGGCCGGTCCGGCTAAACTTCAGGCTGCGGGAATAATAAAAGTGATGGTCGTTCTTTTCACCTCTCCGCTAATCGGATTTATCGCAGGGTTTTTTGTTACAAAATCTCTTTTCTTTGCCACGCGGAATGCTACTCCTAAAATCAACTATGTTTTTAAGCGCGCCCAGATATTCAGCTCGGCCTTTCTAGCCATTTCTCACGGCGGCAACGATGCCCAGAAGACGATGGGTGTAATCACTATGGGGCTTATAATGTACGGAAAGTGGCAGGGTTTTGCCTCCATTCCGCCCTGGGTGATGATTGCCTGTTCTGTCGCGATGGCTCTCGGAATATCATTCGGTGGTTTTCGCATTATGAAAACAATGGGTTTCAAGATATTCAAAGTAAGGCCGGTTCATGGCTTTGCCGTTCAACTCTCTTCGAGTCTGGTTATACTGGCCGCGGCTTTAGTCGGCGGCCCGGTCAGCACGACCCACGTAGTAAGTTCCTCAGTTTTTGGTTCCGGTTCAGCCGACAGGGTAAGCAAGGTCCACTGGTCCTTAGTCCGGGAAATTCTCAAAGCCTGGGTAATAACCCTTCCGGCCTGCGCGCTGCTTGGAGCGGGGATTCATTTTCTTATTCGCAATCTAAAATAAAAGACTGCGGCCTGAAGGCCGGAGTCTTTTGTTTCGGTAAGTAAAGATATGATTCATGCCGGAATTTCCGCCGGAGGCGAGACCTCGCCGGCCGCTAAGCGGCCTGGCGGGCATCCCCGCCATAAGCGAAACTTTTCTGCATAGGTAGGGGTATCTTTCTGTCAGCTTTGCTGACAAGTCAGATAAATGGCGGGGTACTTTTCGGCATAACGAAATAGAATGGTTTGCTGTTGCCAGCAGGCTATTTTCGCTGTAAAATATCGTAGGAGGGCAAATGCTAGAATTCTTCAGAAAGGGCAGGGCGGATTTCTTTGTCCTGCTTATAGATTCCATGAGAACCGTAAACAGCGGTATAGCTGCCCTCAAGAATTACCTTGAGAACCAGACAAAGGCAAACGCCGAGAAGGTCTTCGCAATTGAGAAAGAGGCTGACGAGAAACGCCGCCTCTTGATAGATGAACTGAACAAGACTTTCGCGACCCCGATAGACAGGGAAGATCTCTACGCGATGTCCAAGACAATAGACGATATTATGGACTATGGAAAGTCAACGGTGGAGGAGCTTGAGATTTTCGGCTTGAAGCCGGACGCCTACTTGGTCAAACTTGCCGGCCGGCTTGCTTCAGGTTCCGAAGAGATACTCTCCGCGGTTGAGCGGCTTGAAAGAAATCCGGCGGTTGCGATGGAGCACGCGGTTCGCGCGAAGAAAATTGAGAATGAGATGGAGACGATATATCGCGACGCATTGGTTGAACTCTTTAAAGGACAGGATGTTATTTATATGCTCAAAATGAGGGAGATTTACCGGCATCTTTCAAATGCGGCGGACAGGATTGACGAAGCGGGGGATGTGATAAATAGCATAGTAGTAAAAACATCATAAATGGTTTGTAACGTTACTAACGTTCGTAACGTTTATAACGTAATGCAAACCATGAAAAACCACGTTCAATAATGTTTACGTTACAAACGTTATTCTGCTATTTCAGGCGTAGTCTGACATGAAAAATAATATTCCTTACAGAACAAGACGCACGAAGTGCGGCTTATAAACTTTAAGAACGTTAAGAACGACCCCGGAGGGAATATGGATAAAGCAAAGCGCTTAGTTCTCGATGTCCCTGATTTTCCGAAAAAAGGAATTATATTTAAAGATATTACTCCGTTGCTTGCGAGCCCGAAGGTTTTGCGCGAGTTGATTGAGAAATGGGTCAAGCAGAACAAAAAGAAAGGCATCACAAAGGTCGTGGCGATGGAATCCAGGGGATTTCTTTTCGGAGTTCCGGTCGCGATCGGCTTGAAAGCTGGATTCGTTCCGGTCAGAAAACCCGGCAAGCTTCCCAGAAAGACCCTTAAGGAAACCTACCAGCTTGAATACGGCACTGATTCGCTGGAGATGCACGAAGACGCAATCAAAAAGGGAGACAGGGTCCTCATAGTTGACGATGTGCTGGCGACCGGCGGGACTGCGGATGCAGTCAGGAAACTTGTGGAAAAAGCCGGAGGCAAGGTCGCGGGACTCTCATTTTTCATTGAACTCGGTTTTCTGAAAGGGAAGGAAAAGCTCAAAGGATTTGAAGTAAGTTCATTCATAAAATACTAAAAAGCAGTTTGATTTCGCAGATTAGAAAAGAGATTACGCGGATTAGTTCGCGATGAGGCGGCTATGGACGAAAATCAGCAGGTAAATGCAGTCAAAGTTGTGAAGGCGAGGAAGATAATTTTCTTCCAGCTTGCCTCCATACCGCTTTTAGCGGCTATCCTGTGTGTTTTTGTACGCTTGGTAAAACAAACACCGGCTGTTATTATAATAGAAACCGCGGCCGGAACCCTTATCTTTATTGCCGCTGTGAACCTGATACTGAACATACTTTCTATTGTCTCCGGAAAGAACCTCTCTTTTCCGATCAGAACGAATTTCATGCTGACGCATATGTTACTGCCCTCTTCGCTGCTTATTGGGCGAGCTCTCTTCTCTAAAGATGTGCTTCACAAGTCCTTCATTACCTATAGCAACAAAGTGGTCTCTTCAAAGAACGCGAAATTCAAAGGGCACGAGATATTGGTATTGCTGCCGCGCTGCATCCAGAATGCCGATTGCAAGAACGCGGTTATTAAAGATATCCTTAAATGCGCTTCCTGCGGAAAGTGCGATGTTGCAGAGATAAACAAGTTAATCGCCGGGACAGGGATAAAGGCCGCTGTGGTCACCGGCGGGACGCAGGCGAGAGCGCTGCTTACGGAGCTTCACCCCAAGGCCGTGATTGCCGTTGCCTGTGAGAGAGAGCTGGTAAGCGGAATTATTGATTCCAATATGGTCTATGTCTACGGCTTGCTCAATGTCAGGCCGAACGGTCCGTGCTACAACACTCGCGCCTACATGCCGGACCTCAAGAGCACCATCGACTCAATACTCTCGAAATGAACTGCCTGCCTAAAAACTAAAGGAGAATTATGACTAAGGTTGTAAACTTTGAATGTTTTTCCGGGATTTCCGGAGATATGGCGCTTGGCGCTTTTGTTGACGCCGGAGTTCCCTTTAAGTTTTTGTGCGCTGAGCTAAAGAAGCTGAAACTCCACGAGTTCTCGCTCACCAAAAAGAAAGTCGCGCGCGCCGGCATAAGCGCCACAAAAGTTGATGTTGTGATAAAGCACGAACATCATCACTCGGGACACGAAGAGCATAAACACCAACACTCTCACGCCAAATACTCCGAAATAATAAAAGTTATAAAAAAAAGCGGGCTCTCCGAGGAAGTGAAGAAAAGGTCGCTTTCAATGTTTGCGCGGCTTGGAGCAGCCGAAGCAAAAATCCACAACTGCTCTATTGAGGAAGTGCATTTCCACGAGATAGGCGCGGTTGATACCATTGCCGACATCTGCGGGGTTGCTGTCTGCATGGAGTATCTCGGAATCAAAATGGCCTTCGCTACAAATATAGAGTGCGGAGGAAACATTACAATCAAGTCGTCGCACGGCGCGCTGCCTAATCCCGCGCCCGCGACAGTGGAACTACTCAAAGGTTTCGAGTACAGGCAGAGCGACATCCCTATGGAGCTCGTCACTCCGACGGGTGCCTGTATCCTTGCGGAGTACGCGGAGAACGGCATGCCTTATCCGATAGCGCCTTTATCTGCGGGCTACGGCGCGGGCGGTAAAGAGATAGAGAGCCGTCCCAATGTATTGAGGGTCACGATAGGAGAAGTCAACTCTGTCCCCGGCGAGAAATCCGGAGGTGAGAGCGAGACCGCGGTCATAGAAGCGAATCTAGACGATATGCTTCCGCTCGCTTTTGAGTCAGTTATGGAGAATCTCTTCGCGGCCGGAGCGCTGGATGTCTTTTTCAGCCAGATACAGATGAAGAAGAACCGACCCGGCATAAAGCTCACGGTGATTTGCGGGCTGGAAGATATAAAGAAACTTTCAGCGGTAATCTTCCGCGAGACCACGACTTTCGGTGTGAGGTTCTACAAGACCGGGCGCATAACTTTGGAGCGGGGGTTTTTCACGGTAAAGACAAAATATGGAAAAGTAAGGATTAAGACCGGACTTCTTGGTGGTGAATTGATGTCCGCCTCGCCGGAGTACGCGGATTGCAAAAAGCTCGCCGCGGCAAAAAAAGTTCCGCTTAAGCTGGTTTACGAAGAGGCTAAAAAGGTTTTTAGAGCCAAGTAAAGCCGCTATTTCCCGCGGTATGGAATGTTTTTTGCCCCCAATGGCCCCAAGCCACCATATATAGTAGTTTAAGCAGGTATTTTGACTGCCTATTGACGCTTTCCGCCTGTTTTAAAACCTCAAAAATGTAGCAAAATTATGCAAAAATATCAAAAAGGATGTTGACAATAAAGGACTCTTTCTATATAATCTTACTTCCGACTTCATGACTGAAGCCGGCTTTTTGACATTTTATTTGTGTTTTTTTGGGATGAACCACGGTGATTGCCCGCAGGGTTCTGCTATGCGCCCATGTAGCTCAGTTGGTAGAGCACATCCTTGGTAAGGATGAGGTCATCGGTTCAATCCCGATCGTGGGCTTTTTGAAATCATAAAAATGACACTAAATTTTACGGGAGGACAAGGTCATGGCAAAGGCAAAATTTGAAAGGACAAAGCCGCACGTAAACGTCGGAACGATTGGTCACGTTGACCATGGAAAAACGACATTGACATCGGCGCTGACGACAGTGATGGCCTCAAAGGGCCTGGCGACGAAAGTGTCG
>CAIOVX010000051.1 GCA_903861835.1 Candidatus Firestoneibacteriota bacterium
AGGATACATTGTTCCCGAAGCGCCGTTCGGGGTCTTGCTTATGGCCACATTAAGATAATTGATGGCATTTGCAAGATCGCCAACCGCGCGTGTCTTATTGGATCCGTCGATTGAAACAGTCCAGCTGCTCCAAATGTTGTTTGCATCCACAGCGCAGGCTTTTATTTTCTGGTCAGTTGTATCGCTTACCAGGTTATACTCAAGAGTTCCGTCCTGGTTTGTATCAGCGACCACCAGTATGCCGTCAAGCATATAGGCGAAGGCAAGATTGACGTTCAAGCCCGCAGCGTCTTTAGGTACAACGCCGTCGCAATTCCCATCGGCTATTGGTTTCAGATAGACTATTACAACGTTTGCGAGATTCTCAAGCTGAGATAGTGTCATACCGAAAGGAAGAGTCTGGCTGTTGATAAGCATATATGAACCTGCTCCTGGTTGCCCCGGCGCGCCCATATATCCTGGAGTCATTGAACCCGAGTAGGCCTTTAGGAAGGCCGCGAGGTCAAGTCCTGCATTCTTGCAATAAGCTTTTACATAGCCATATCTTGCTTCGCTATCCGGGCTTCCCGCAACGCCGCCTGAGGCCGCGACTGCCGCGTTAAAGTCCGCCATTGCTTTGGCATAATTCCCCTCTGCGAACGCAGCATTACCGCTTGATTTTGAAGCCGCTACACTGCTGCCGCCTGAAGGTGCCGCCCAGGCAAGCACGTTGGTGCTCTTTGTGCAGCCGGAGAAGATGGCCGCAAGTAGCACCAGCACAAGAACTATTGCTGTTTTTTTCATAGCTTCCTCCTGTTAGAATTACTAATTTTAATTGTTCACTTGTATGAGCGCGCGGATTAACAATCGGCAGGCTCTTGTTGTTGTGTAGTAATTATAACATCTAAATGATTATTGTCTACATCAAAGAAAGTGATTTAAATTACAATAGTACCCGTAAGGCTTATTTGATGACACCGGTGATTTTACTTGTGCAGATAAACCTGCTACTTTTTGTCTGAGGAGCGTTTCTGGATTATTTTTCCGACAAAAACGCGAATTTCACCTACTCTGTCAACGCCTAATATCTCTTCCAGGTACTCTTTTGCGCCATTTTGTATATTTATGACGGAATCACCGATGGGATTCTCCGACCAGAGGGATACCTTCATATAGACCTTTACCTTCCCTTTTCTGAGAAAGACCTTGGGGAATATGTTCCTCACGCCCTTGATGTCATTCTTCAGCATCGCGAGGTAGTCTTCCACCGCGCCGGCAGAAACTCCGACTCGCCCGTAGGGACTGTCAATGCCGAGGGTCTGCTCGCGCCTGCCGAACTTTATGGCAGAAACAATAGCCCCGAGCGAAAGCAAGAGGAAAATAGTGGCAACGGTGAGCACAATTATCCTGACATCCAGGTCCGTATATATGTGGGTAAAGACCTGGTCCAGAAAGTAGCGGACGGTTTTGTTTACATTCTCATTGAAACCTAGCAGGACACAGAAGACGGAGAGGACGAAAAGAAAACCCGCGGAGATGTATTGGAGAAAACGTTTGAGTAGAAACAAGGGACCTCCTTGTACCATTGATTACGCAGATTAGATAAACAGATTACACAGATTAAAACCAGACCTAATCAGCGTAATCATTATGCCTTTTCTATTTTAGAGGCAGCTCAACTGCCTGCTTCTTTTTCGCGGACTCGTAGGCTCCGAGGGCTACTTCCATTGCCTTAAGGCCGTCATAGCCGCTTATCGCCGGTTCTTTGTTGTATCTGATCATATCCACGAAGCTTCTCAGCATTTTCGTGTCGGCATTTGAGCCCCAGTTCGCCCAGTAATGTTTATTCTTCGTATCATCAAAAACATTTATCGCCTGGGCAAAAGCGTCAACCTGTATCACGCCTTTCTCCCCGATGATATCCAGGGTAACATCGCCCCAGGTCATAAAGGATTTCGGTCTCGACCAGCTGGGGTCAAGCGTGGCAATAACCCCTCCGTGAAACTCAAAGGCCAGGGTGCCGCAATCGTCTATCTTTTTATTGTGAATGCTCTTGTCTATCTCGGCGTAAACGCGCTTAACTTCTTTGTTCAGTATCCAGCGCATAAGATCAACCACGTGGACGGTGTGGTCCATAACAGCTCCGCCGCCTGATTTTTTCACATCGACAAACCAGCCCCCCGGGAAACTGCCGTGATTCGTGCCCTTAATGGCAAGGATGCGCCCTATCTCGCCGTTTTCTATAATTCTTCTCGCGCGGGTAACCGAGGTCAGATACCTGCAGGGGAAGGCTAGCATAAGCTTGACGCCGTTCTTCTTGCAGGCCTCAATCATCTTCTGCGCGTCTTTGATATTTGTGGAAATGGGCTTCTCGCAGAGAATGTGTTTCTTGGCCTCGGCGGCCATTATTGCCAATTCGGCGTGTTTTGAGTTCTCGGAACAAATAACTACGGCTTCTATATCCTCTTTCAGGAGTTTTTTGCAGTTATCAAAGGCCTTGATTTTGAACTCTTTTGACATCGCCCGCCCGCGTTTTTTGTCGTCATCCGCGAGGCCTATTACCTTTACGGAATCCATTCCCATAAGGTAGGCGGTGTAGGAGTGCGCGTGCATATGGGCGAAACTCATAATGCCGATCTTAACTTTATCGTCAGAAGCCACATTACCTCCGGAAGAACAAATTCGAAGCACAAAGCACGAAATTCGAAACAAAATTAGAGCAAGCACCAAATCTCAAGTCCGTCCGCAAGCGGACGAGATCTCGCCACAATTATAGATTGTGGCGGACACCAAGCACCAAATAAACACCAAAAAATAACAATTCAAAATACGCTAAATTATAATGTCAGTTTGCAGTTTGTGTTCCTTTTGTTTTTATTTGTGATTTGGTGCTTGCAATTTGTGATTTCATTTATATTTGAGTTTAGAATTTGCCTTTCTTTATCGTTACGACCTTGCCGGTCTTTGTTGATTCGAGCGCCGCGAGCGAGACTTCAAGACAGCCGTAGGCGTCGTCAATATCAAGTTTCGGTATCTTCCCGCTCCGCGTGTAGTTGATGAAATCTTTCAGCTCGACGAGCGTCGCGTTCTCGTCAACCGGGCTGTCTTTAAAATTTCTGCCGCCGGCGAACTCCACAGCCAGCGTGTTCGGATTCCTGCTGTCATAGGAAATCAGTCCTTTGTCACAGGCCATTTCCACGGAAGTGCGGAAGCCCGAATAATGCGCCCAGCTGGCTTCGAGGTGCGCGATAACGCCGTTTTTAAAACGCAGAACCGCGAGCGCGTAATCCGTGTCCTGGACGCCCTTGCTCATAAGGTTCATCGCGTAAACGCGTTCAACGTCTCCGAAACACCACATCAGAAAATCAATATCGTGGATCATAAGGTCAAGAATGACCCCGCCGCTCTTTTCCAGCGAGGAGAACCAGTTGTTTGAACCTCTGCGGAAACCGTTAACCCTGGAGATGCGGACGACGCAGGGCTTGCCGGCGGCTTTCGCATCAACCAGCCGTTTGATATTCGCGTACTGGTTGAAGTAGCGGAGGATATGCCCGACCATTATCTTGGCCTTTTTCTTCTTTGCTTCCTTAAGAATCTCGTTGGCCTCGTCCATAGTGCGGCAGAGAGGTTTTTCCACGAAGACGGCCTTCTTCTGTTTAATGCCTTCCATTATGTATTCTTTATGAGTGTTGGTGGGGGTGCAGATATCTACAATGTCACAGTCCTTGAAAAGCTCGGCGACGGTCTCGTAGTGTTTGACGCCGCTGCATTCCTTGCACTTTACCGCATTCGTGTCATAAACGCCCACGACTTTGACTCCCGGGATACGCCGGAAGCAGTCCATATGCTTTAAGCCCATCTTACCGCAGCCGATAACGCCTACTCTGTCCATTAAACACTCCTCTCAACTGCAAACTGCATCTCGTATAGTTTTTTGTAGGTGGCACTCGTCCCGAGCAGTTCGGAATGCCTGCCCACGGACTCTATGACTCCGTCTTTCAAGACCACTATCTTATCCGCGTTGACGACGGTGGAAAGCCGGTGCGCTATCACCACGGTAGTTCTGTTTTTCATAAGGTTTTCAAGGGCTTCCTGGACAAGCTTCTCGGATTCAGTGTCAAGGGCCGAGGTGGCCTCGTCAAGGATGAGTATCGGAGGATTTTTTAAAATAGCCCGCGCGATAGAGAGCCGCTGCCTTTCTCCGCCGGAAAGCTTTACTCCGCGTTCGCCAATGAATGTATCATACCCCTTGGCGGTTTTCAATATGAATGCGTGGGCGTTTGCCGCCTTCGCCGCGGCTTCGACTTCCGCCTGTCCCTCGTCCTTCCTGCCGTAAGCGATATTGTCGCGTATGGAATCGTTAAACAGTATGGTCTCTTGCGTCACTATTCCTACCTGCGCGCGAAGCGAGGCAAGCGTGAGCTGTCTTATGTTAATACCGTCAACGAGCAGTACGCCCGAAGAAGTATCGTAAAATCTCGGAATCAGGTCAACCAGTGTGGATTTGCCGGAACCCGAAGGACCAACGATGGCCACAACTTCGCCTTTATTAATTTTTAAGTTTATATTTTTCAGAACCGGTTTATCCTGCGTGTATTCGAAACAGATCTCCTTAAACTCCAGGGATTTCTCAAAACCCGGGAGCGTGACGGCTTGCGGAGCATCGGAAACTTCCAGCTTCTCGTCAAGGAGCTCAAAAACACGCTCGGAGGAAGAGAGCGCCTGCTGAATGGAGATATTCACGCCGTTAAGATTTCTGATGGGATTGAAAAGAAGAAAGAGCGCGCCCGTGAAGGCCGCGAACGAACCGACTGTGATCTGACTGCCCGGCTTGCCTATCTGGAAACCGCTGATGACTATGATTATTGAAATTGCGAGTATGCCGATAAACTCTATGACCGGGTGCGAGAGCGCCGTGACTCTGATGGATTTCATAAAAGTGTCAAAGTAGGCGCGGCTTGCTTTGTTGAACTTGGAAAGCTCGTGGTTCTCCATTGCGAAGCCCTTTACTATCCTGATATTTGAAATGCCCTCATAGGTTACTGCGGTTATCTCACCTATCTTATCCTGGGCAACAAGGCTGATGCTGCGCAGGCGCTTGCCGAACTTATAAAGCGGAAGAACAATAAGAACGGAAGCGGCCATTGAGATAAGCGAAAGCTGCCAGTTCATTGTGAAGACCACTATCAAAAGACCGATAAAGTTCATACCGTTGCCGATGATGCCAGAGGTTAAACCTACTGCCTGCTGCATCATTACGACATCCGAGGTTATCCTTGAGATTATCTGGCCGGTGCGGTGTGAAGCGAAATAGCGGAGCGAGAGTTTCTGGACATGATTGTAAACTTCGGACCGGATGTCCATAATCATCTTCTGCCCTGCATTATTCATTATGTAGTCTTGAACGTAGAAAGCGAGACCTTTGACGGAATATAGGCCAAGCAGGAACAAGGCAATTTTAAGCGTCTCCCAGCCGGCCTGGGGATCGCCCTGCTTGAGGCCTTTATCAAAAAGGGGTTTCAACATATACATAGCGCCGGCAGAACAGGCAGAAACAATAATCATCATACAGATGCCGATGGCTATACGGAATTTATAAGGTTTTGCGTATTTTAGGACACGGAGGAATATATTCATGCAGGAACGGCTCTTTCTCGCTGTTGGGAAAGGATCAATCTATCCATTTATCAATATTACTGATATTTTGGGCCTCTTTCAACCCTAAAATGATTTCATATATGAAACGCCTGCACCGCAAGCAATTACAGCATTAAACCAGGGTATTTGTAAATGGAATGGGTTTGAAGGCATACAGGCCGTCTATTCCCCGTATTTCAACCCTTCAAAATACTCTCTGCTACTTTCGCGGACGAACCGCCGTCCCCGAGAGAAACTGAAACCTCTTTAAGCGCCGCACGCATCTTTTCTATATCGGGTCCGCTTGACAGCAGGCGTTCTGTTGCGGTCTTAATTCTTTCCGGAGAAGCCGCTTTCTGGATAAGCTCGGGATAGATTTCCGCGTTCTTTATAATATTTGGAAGCGCGGCGTATTTCCAGTCAATAAAGAGGTTTGCCAGCATCCAGGTAATACTTGAAACCTTATAAATCACGACTGTTGGCACTCCGATGATAGCGGCTTCAAGGCAGACAGTGCCGGAGGACGCGATGATTGCGTCGGACGCGGCCAAAACATCGTGAGCGCGGTCCTTCACGACAAGGATTGAGGAAAGAACGCTGCCTCCCGAGTTTTTCAGCAAACTGTCGCTGACCGCCGAAGCCTGCCCGAGAACAAACTTTACTCCCGGCATTTCCCTGGCGCATTGAAGCATCACAGGCAGAAGCAGTTTGATTTCCTGGGTCCTGCTCCCCGGAAGAAGACCTACAAGTTTATCATTTTTTCCGGCTCCAAATTCCTGCCTCAGGGCTTCCCTGTCTTTTGACGGCTTTACAAGGTCTACCAGCGGATTACCATAGAACTCTGCGGGAACGCCGGCGTCTTCAAATACTTTCTTCTCAAACGGAAGTATCGGATAGACTTTTTTGAAATTTGCCTTAATCTGTTTTATCCTTCCCTTTCCCCACGCCCAGACCTGCGGAGTAACATAATAGTAACAAGGTATCCCGTACTTTTTGAGTTCGGCGGAGAGCAGGAGGTTGAAACCGGGATAGTCAAGCGTAACGGCGCGGTCTATCTTTTCTTTTGCCGCGAAGAGCGCGGTTTCCCTGATTATTTTTTTCAGCTGCAAATAATTTTTGGCGGCTTCGGAGAAACCGACAACAGAATGGCTGACAAGGTCATTGAGCAGAACCGCCCCGGCTTTTGACATAAGGGCGCCGCCGTTGGCATAAACCACGGAACCGGGAGCCTGTTTGAAGAACTCTTTTATGAGGAGCGCGCCGTAGACATCTGCTGAAGGATCACCGGCGCTTAGCAGGAGCTTCATTTTAAACAATACCCTCCGTGTTGGATGATTAGATGGTTGGATGTTTAGACGCTGGCATTAAACATCTTCCCATCCTGGAACCTATGTGGCAGAGGTCTTGACCTTGTCTTTAAGCATCCCACCCTCTAAACCTCCACCCTCTACTTCAGATTTCCCAAGTATTCGGGTTGCAGTTTCATCATAGTTTCCAACATATCTTTTGCGATATCGGTATCAGTGCATGCCGGATCCGCAAGAAGAGCGGCCAGGGCTTTCTTCTTATCTCCAAAAACAGCGGCTTCCATCGCGAGTTTTAGCTTTATGGAATGGCTGAGCGTATTCCAGAGCAGGGTATCAGGAAGGGCCTTTAACGGCAGGGCCTTAAAACCTTTCGCGCTTACCCGAACCGGCATCTCAAGCACAGAGTCTGCGGGCATATTTGGTACCGCTCCGTAATTTAACATGTTGATATTGAAGACCTTCTGCTTGCCGGTCATGACGGATTCTATCACTTCAACACCCAGCTCGCGGGAAGGAACGCGGAGCCCTTTTATCTCCTGCGTTCCGTTAACCTCAGCCGTGATATCGGCAACAATTGTATCCCTCTCTTTCATCATCGGCTTTAGCGCGTCCTGCCTCAAATCAAGTTTCCAGTCCCTCTTGTAATCCACATCGGGTCGCAAGTAATAAGGGAAAAACTCCGCGACGTGCTTTTCTCCGGCGGCAGGGATATAGCCGAAGTTCTTGAACACATCAAATTTAACCCGCATATAGTCCGGAATTTTATTCTTTTTTGCCAGCGCTTCCAGTTTAGGGTATAAACTCTTTCCGCCCTTTAATATTTCCAACATCCAGACACAGTGATTAAGGCCGGCGTATGTGAATTCAATATTGCCGCCAAACAGGTCATTGATTTCCTTAACGGTTTTCAGATAATCATGACACATGCCGATGGCCTGTATCTTAGTGTGAAGGTTGACAGCCTGGATAATAGGAATCATCGGGTTTGTATAGGAAATCATAACTGCTTTGGGGCAGAGCTTTTCCATATCCCTGCATATGTCAAGCACAGCCGGCACAAACCTGAGCGTCCTGAAAACTCCGCCCGGGCCGACAGTGTCGCCGACAGACTGAAGAATACCTCTGCTATACGGAACTTCAATATCCTGAAGATGCGCCTTGAAACCGCCGACATTTATTGAAAGAAAGACAAAATCCGCGCCGGAAAGAGCCTTCTTGCGGTTCTTCTCTACTCTTAATTTGAGGCCTGATTCTAAAGTTTCGTTCATTCTAAGCCCGAGTTTCAGCATCAGAGAGGCAAGTTCGTTGTTAGGGTCAAACAGGACAAATTCCGAATCGTGCAGGTGCTTTGAAAGCAGGGCGTTCTTCATAATGCCGGGGGCGAACTTAAAACTGCCGCCGCCGACTAAAACTATCTTTCTTTTCATTTATTAGGCCTCCGAAACAATATGTTTGATTATAGTATTGATGGTAGTGGCAGTCAATAGGTTAATATGGTTTATGAAATAGCGTTGTGGTAATATTATTCGTAGCAACTAAGTCTTGAGAAGTTTATAAGGTTCATAAGGTTTGTAAAGTTTGTAAGGTAAGTGCCAAAGTCGTAGAAGCATGACAAAGGCAAAGTTTCCAAAGTACAAAGGTTGTGGGAGTTGCCTTTACCTTAAAAACCTTATTAACCTTACAAACCTTATAAACTTTTATTGAAGGAGCATTATTGAACCGTAATATTTGGATCATACTTATTTCCTCCGCCCTATTCAACGTTTGCTTGGGTATGTACGACTTTGCCCTCCCCTACTTCTTTGATTCCATCAATATTTCCTACGCGAAGATGGGGCTAATCTTCGGGATATCCTCAGGGCTGATTTTTTTCCTGAGAATGTATGTCGGGGCGCATTCCGACAGGATAGGGAGAAAACCTTTTTACTCAATGGGGCTGCTGCTCTCGGCCCTCAGCATCCTTGCAACACCGCTTCTCCCGGGATTGATAGCGCAGGCCTCGTTCAAGACTGTCAGGGAGGCCTCTCTGATAGTCCGCGACACCATGAGGTCAATCCTCGTCTTTGAGAACACAAAAAAGGATTTCCACAAAATAATTTCAAAGATAATCGGAATAGAGTTTTTTCTGCAGGGCGCCGGAACATTAATATCCGGCATAATCATGACCGGCGGGATGCTCTCCGCGGGTTTCCTCGCCAAAGAAGCAAAACTGTCCCCCGCTCAGGCCTCTCTTCCGCTATATGCCTGCGGGGCGATACTGCTCGTTGCCTTCATATTCTTCTCCTCTCAGTTCAAAGAAAGCTTTAAAGGGAACGGCAGTAAGGCAGCCATCGGCTTTAAGGACCTTGTCAAAATCAACCTGCCGCCGAAACTGCTGCTTTTGACGGCGACAATGTTCATTTTCAACCTGGGCGTTTCCATCAGCCATTCTTTCTTTATGCCGCTCTTTTTCAAAAACAAGTTTCTGCTCGGAGCGGCCGTTGTCGCAATCATCCTTATGATACACCGGTTCACGCTGGGACTCCCGATGTTCGTATTCGGCAACTTCATAAAAAGGAAAGATTTTAAAAAGGTTTATATCCTGTCAATGATTTACGAGGGGCTTGCTATCGGGGCGGCCGCACTGATCCCCAATTTCTGGATTGCCACCTGCCTCTGGCTGACACACGACTTCTTCGGGGCTGCCTTCTGGTCTCCGATAAACACTTCTTTCATTCAGGAATTCGCTAGGCCGGAAAGCCGCGGGAGGGACACCTCCGAAGCCGCAGCGCTCGGTTCGCTTGGCGCCATCCTTGGACCAATCATCGCGGGCTGGCTTGCAGGCATCTCCTTGGACCTTCCCTTCTTAGTCAGCGGCATTGTAACGGCCCTTTCCGTCGTTCCGCTTTTCTGGCTTTAGCTTTCAACCCTCCTCCATTGCTTTTCCAGAACATCCTTGTATTTAAACCTTTTGCTGTTATATAATTGAATTCGCTTCAACTCATTTTCCTTAAGGAGTTAACGCATGAAATACGGCAATGCAGCAATTTACTATCCCCCGACCCTCAAAAACGGCCAATTCCCTCTGCTGGGCCAGAACCGCCAGTTCAAGTTCACAAGTTCAAAAGAGATAAGGATATTTCCCTTGCTCCCCGCTTCCACTGCCACCATGCTGAAACAGAAAGGATATGGAACGCTCTTTCTTGACGCTATTAACCTGAGATTAAGCGCTGAAGAATGTTTTGCTCAGTTAGACTCCTTCAAACCTGACATTATAATAATGGAGACCAAAGCGCCGCTCTTTAGTCTGCACCTTGCTATAGCGGCTGAACTTAAAGCCAAATACGGGGCAAAGATAATCTTCTGCGGCGACCATGTTTCCTTCTTTCCGGAAGAGACGCTAAAGTCAGGAGCCGTGGATTACGCCGTAACGACCGGCTACTATGATTTTATTATCACGGAACTTCTTGATTTCCTTAACGGGAAGACTGCCTCTATGCCCGGCGGAGTTTATTATACGGAAAACGGTAAAGCGGTGAATTCCGGAAAAATAAAGGACTACGACCTTAACTCAGCCCCCTTCATAGACAGGGACCTTACACATTGGGAAAAGTACGGCGAGGCCTACCTTTACAAACCGGCAGCCTACATTCTTTCAGGCAGGGGCTGCGGCGGCGCCAGCAAGAACCCTTCCGGGCTTGTATCCGAAAAACCCGGTAAATGCGCTTTCTGTATCTGGCAGCACGCGCTCTGGGGAAGGGCGGCAAAACTCCGTTCCGCGGCTAACTTCGCAGAGGAAGTGGAAATACTCGTGAAGAAATACCGGGTTAAGGAGATTTTTGACGACAACGAATCCGGCGGCACCTGGCACGAAGGCTGGCTGAAAGAACTTTACGAGGAACTGAATAAAAGGAAGCTTCTCGGCAAGTTTTATATCTCTTCCAACGCGCGCGCGGACGCCCTTACCGAAGAAAGATGCGCTCTGCTCAAAAAGATCGGCTACCGGCTGCTCAAGGTAGGGCTGGAATCCGCCAACGACAAAACTCTTCAAATCATCCAGAAGGACGAGGATTTTGCAACAATAGAAAAAGGCATCAAGACCGCCAAACGCTACGGGTTCGCCGTGCTCCTTACCACAATGGTCGGCTATCCGTGGGAGAATGAGCAGGACGCCGAGAACACTTACCGCAAGGCAAAAGAACTGATGCTCTACAAGACCCATTTCGGAGACTCAATGCAGTCCAGTATAATCCTCCCGTATCCCGGCACTCCCCTCTTTATTTATGCCGAGAAGAACGGTTATCTGACAAAGAACGCTTCGGACTACACGCTCTATGATATGGAACACGATATAGTCAAGGGCTCCTTTGATAACGCGGCCTGGTGCAAGAAGATGTGGAAAATACACCTGCACCCGCTCTTTATGTTAAGATCCCTCATTACCTTGCGCAGACTCCAGGATATAAAGCTAGCCGTAACCGGAATGCTCTCCCTCCTTGGGCACCTGAAGGATTATGGCGAATAACATTTTTATATCCTTCATAATCCCGCACAGGGAATCGGAGGATGTTTCCGGGACTGCAAAACTGGCAAGGGAAGCCTGTGAGAAGAACGGTATAGAGTGCGAGATTTACGCTATAAGCGGGAATCACCCGACCAAACAGCGAAACATCTGCCTCGGACTGCCTTTAAAGGGTGAATTCGTCTACTTTATAGACAATGACACTTGTGTTACCGAAAAAGCCCTGGCTGAATTTAAGAGAGTTCTTGAAAACAAAGGCCCGGAACTCGGCGTGCTCGGAGGCCCGACGCTTACGCCGGAAACCGACACCTACCTTATGAAAAATTTCGGGGCCGTGCTTTCAAGCCCTGCCGCTGTCGGAAAGATATCCTCAAGGTATTCAAGGCAGGGAAAATTCAGAGAGACGGACGATTCAGAACTCATTCTCTGCAACCTCCTCGTGCGCCGGGAAATCTTCACCAAATTCGGCAAGTTCAGCGAAAAACTCTACCCAAACGAGGAGAATGAATTTATATTCAGACTCAAGCAGGCAGGCGTGAATGTCTATTACAGCCCTGACTTTTCCATTTACCGCTCGCAGAGAAAAACAATAGGCAATTTTCTCAAACAGATGTTCGTTTACGGGCGCGGACGCGGAGAGCAAACGCGTTTAGCGCCAAAAAGCCTGCGGCCGGGACTGCTCGCTCCCTCTCTCCTTTTTCTTTACTGCGCCGCGCTTATACCGGCGCTATTACTAGGGGTCTCCGCGTTTTTCGCACTGCCCCTGGCATTTTACGCTGGCTTGCTTGTTGCACCGCTCTTGGCTTTCTTTCCCGGGCTTCTTCCTGCGCACCTTTATCCTGTTCTTACTTTCTCCGCCCACATAATGTACGGTATCGGTTTTCTGTGGGGCGTCATCAAAGGCAGATACAAAGCCGACAACATAGATTTTACTTACAAGCTCAATAAGGTGGAAAAATGACGGAAGTTATAATCAAGAAATGCCCCTCCTATGCCTCAAGCCTGCTGAAGGCGGCCGCGTCAGAAATCTTTAAGCATTTCGGCGGCGTGAACGCCCTTTACAAAAAAGGCAGCAGGGTAGCGGTAAAAGTTAACCTCATAACGCCAGCAAAACCCGAAGAGGCGATAGTCACACATCCGGCAGTCGTCCGGGCTTTCTGCGAGGAATTGGTTTCAGCGGGTGTAATTCCGGTGATAATGGATTCGCCTAACGCCGCGATCAAGTATTCCCCTGAATCATTAAAGAAGATCTATGAGGAGTGCGGCTACATAGAACACCTGAAAGGCCTGCCGGTGGAATTTAATTATGACGTCTCAAGCGTTAATGTGAAAATAGAGAACGGAAAGGTGATAAAGTTCGCGGAACTTATCTGCCCTCTTCTTAAGGCTGACGGGGTACTCAATTTGGCCAAAGGGAAAACTCACGCCTTTACCTATATTACGGGAGCAACCAAGAATCTTTTTGGAACGGTGGCAGGCATAAATAAGGGCGCCTATCACGCGAAACTCAAAAATGTTGAGAATTTTTCGGAGATGCTGCTTGATATCGCGGGCTTCGTGAAACCGGCCCTCTCCGTGATAGACGCCGTGCTCTGCATGGAAGGCAACGGGCCAACAGGAGGCACGCCGAAACAGGCAGGCTACCTGATTGCCTCAACAAATACCTGCGCGGCTGACAAGGTATTCTGCGACCTTATAGGTTTCCCCTTCCTGTCGTACCCGCTCCTTAAAAAGGCCTCGGAAAGAGGAATCCTTGCAGCGGATTCAATAAGACTTACGGGCACCTACGAACAAGTACAAAACTTTAAGATGGCCGATACTTCGGCAGGCCTCTACGGATTTGTAAACCCCAACGCCGTCACCAGGCTCTTCGCCGTACTGGCCAAGGACCTGCTTACTTTAAAGCCGGACATGAATTCGAACTGTACGGGCTGCGCCGTCTGCGCCAAGGGCTGCCCTATGAAGGCGATATCTATAAAGAAGAAACGGGCGGTCATAGACCACTCTAAATGTATCAGGTGCTACTGCTGCCACGAGATGTGCCCCAATAAGGCCGTTGACCTCAAGAAGAAAGCGCTTTACCGGCTCGGCGAAAAACTGCTCGGGAGGAAATAACATGTCGCTCTTAAACAAAGTCCGGCTCGGGTCCTCGCTGCTGGGCTCAAAAATATCCGGGCATTCAGCGCCTCTCATTATAAACTGGGCTATAACAGGCAAGTGCAACCTGCGCTGCACCCACTGCTACGGCTCCTACGGGAGAGTGCAGAACGAAGAGTTGAGTTTTGATACGATAACAAAGACCATTGACGAGGCGCGCGAGCTGGGGACTAAAAGGATAACTATCGAGGGCGGAGAACCTTTAGTCCGGCATGATGTTGCCGAAATAATTGATTATATCAGCAAAGCAGGCATGGAGATGAGTCTCTGCACGAACGGCGTACTGCTTGGACGCTATGCCGAAAAGATAAAAGACAAAATAGACCTGATAGTCCTGAGTCTCGACGGAAACGAAGCTCACCACGATAAAATACGCGGAGCGGGAAACTTCAGGAAGGTAATGGAAGCCGTTGAGACAGCAAAACAGAACAAACTGAGAGTGCTGCTTTTCTCCTGCCTTATAGACGAAAATATGGCCGACATTGACTATCTCGTCAAACTGGCCGAAGAAAAAGGCGTAAAGAGCGCCTTCAACATTGCCGTATCAAAATTAAAGGACGCGGGCAAGAGAGAAGAAGGCCTTAAGCTTTCCGACGAAACCTACAGAAAAGCAGTCGCGCAGATAATAGCCGCAAAAGCCAAAGGGGCTCCGATCTATTACTCGGACAGGAACTTTAACCAGGCCCTATGCTGGCCGACTTTCACCTCCGAAAAACTATTTAGCGCCGACATAGAAAAACTATCAGCTGCTCAGAGAAAAACGCTGGTGAGGTGTTTTGCCGGCAAGCACTTCTGCTACATTGAATCAAGCGGCGGGGTCTATCCCTGCTATCAGACGGTAGGCACGCTTACTGCGGGAAACATAAAGGACGCCGGAGGCTTGAAGGGCGCGTTCGATAATCTTTCTAAACTTGAGTACTGCAAGGCCTGCTACAATGTCACACTCTCGGAATTAAACCTGCAATGCCGCCTGGACTTTAAATCGGTGCTTAAAGTGGGCGCGAATTACTTCGGAAGGAAATAACGCTCTTTTAGTTTAGGATTATCCTTTCTTTCCGGCCGCATTGAGCAAACTGCCGGCAAGCAGGATACTTACCTGCCGTTCGCTTAAAGCCGCTTTCGCCTTGAATTCAAAACCCTTAGCGGTGTTTGAAACAGTCAAAAGCCCTGTCTTAAGCTGAGAATGGTAATTCTCTATCTTTAGCACATCCCCCGCGTCAACTTTCTCATAATCTTTCTCGTCCGCGAAAACAAGCGGAAGTATGCCAAAATTTATCAGGTTAGCGAAGTGCATTCTCGCGAAGGATTTTGCGATGACCGCCTTGACTCCGAGGTACTTCGGAGCAATGGCCGCATGCTCACGGCTTGAACCCTGCCCGTAATTTGTTCCGCCTACTATGAAGCCCCCGCCTGCTTCAAGCGCCTTCTTTGCAAAATCCTTGTCTAATCTTGAGAACACAAACTGCGAAATAGCCGGAATGTTGGAACGGAGCGGCAGTATCTTCGCTCCCGCGGGCATAATGTCATCGGTGGTTATGTTGTCTCCTAGTTTTATCAGAACATTCCCTACGATAAGTTCTCCAGGAACCTTAAAATCAGGAAGCGGTTTGATGTTCGGCCCGCGCAAAACCTCTACCTGCTCCGGTGAATTTGACGGCGCAAGAATAAGCGAGTCGTCTATTTCCAGTGCCGCAGGCAGTTTTATCTCAGGCATAACGCCAAGCGCGGAGGGGTCTGAAATCTCCCCCAGAAGAGCGCTGTAGGCCGCTGTCTCAGGGCTTACCAGATACACGGAAGCGTCCGCGGTGCCGGAGCGCCCCTTGAAGTTGCGGTTAAAAGTGCGCAGCGTCACGCCGCCGGAGCAGGGCGCCTGCCCCATCCCAATGCAGGGGCCGCAGGCGGTTTCAAGGATCCTCGCGCCCGCTTTAATAAGGTCCGCGAGCACGCCGTTTCGCGCGAGCAGTTCGAGCACCTGGCGCGAGCCGGGCGCAACCGCGAAACTTACATTCGGGCTTATCTTTTTTCCTTTCACTATATGCCAAACGGCCATCAGGTCACGGTAGGAAGAGTTTGTGCAGCTGCCGACAATAACCTGGTTAACTTTGACACCTTTTAGAGAACTGACAGCGGAGACATTATCAGGGCTGTGCGGTTTGGCAGCCAGCGGAACAAGGCCGGCGAGCTCAATAACTATTGTTTCGTCGTATTCAGCGTCATTATCGGCAAGCAGTTCAACCCAGGATTTCTCCCTCTTTTCAAGTTTAAGGAAGGCTTTTGTGACAGCGTCTGACGGAAAAATAGAAGTGGTGGCTCCGAGCTCGGCGCCCATATTACAGATAGTCGCCCGGTCCGGAAGTTCAAGAGAGGCAACGCCTTCCCCTGAATATTCAAATACTTTTCCTACTCCGCCTTTGACCGTCAGGCGCTTTAAGAGTTCAAGGATTACGTCTTTCGCGGATACCCAGGCGGAAAGTTCCCCCTTAAGTTCAACCTTAACAACCTTGGGCATCGTGAGATTGAACGCCTCTCCCGACATAGCGAGGGCAACATCCAGCCCTCCCGCTCCTATGGCAAGCATTCCCATACCGCCTGAAGTCGGAGTATGCGAATCAGAACCGAGCAGAGTCTTGCCGGGAACGGCAAAGCGCTCCGTGTGGAGCTGGTGGCAGATGCCATTGCCGGGTTTTGAGAAATAGATGCCGTATTTCGCGGCAAAACTCTGCAGGAAAAGATGGTCGTCAAAATTCTCAAATCCCTCCTGCAGGGTGTTGTGGTCAACATACGAAACAGAAAGCTCCGTCTTCACCCTCAAAATCTTCATGGCCTCAAACTGCAGGTACGCCAAGGTTCCGGTCGCATCCTGTGTCAGAGTCTGGTCTATTTTTATGGAAATATCGGAACCCGCTTTCAGTTCTCCGGATACAAGGTGTTTTCGTATTATCTTTCTTGTTAGATTTTCGCCCATTTTTCCCGCCTTAAATGTGTTCTTCGGCTTTGCCGGCTTTGCCGGCTTTGCCTTCGCTTTTCAACTCGATTAGCTCGTACTTGCTGGAGCCCAGGCCGTACTTCTCGGATTGTTCTATGGTAATGTTTGTATCTCTTTTGTTCACTTTGCCGAGCACTTCTCCGGCTTCCATCAGGCCGTAGTCCTCAGCCCTCGACTGCGGCAAAGGTTTTGCCTTGTTGACCATATCGAGCGAAGCGCGGTCAACCGCCACAAGATCGTCGCTGATAAGGATGCCCTGATCCTGAACCACCGGAGTGTCCGCCACCGGCATGCAGTCGCATTCCGGCTGGACCTCCATTATGAAATTGACATAGATAATTTTTTTCGGTTTGAAAGTGCTTATGACCGCTTTGGAAGCTTCCGCTATATGGATTGCAAGCCGTTCCGAGGTTATCGGCATCGCAAGCGCCTCGTCGGGACAGATTCTCGCGCAGCGGCCGCAAATCCAGCAAAGATCCTTATTGACCGTGATGGATTCATTTTTCTTAAGCGTAATAGACTTTGTCGGACAGACCTTTTCGCAGCGACCGCAGTAGGTGCACTTCCCCTTCTGCCATTCCGGCGGAGTCGCGCTGACAGAATGAAGCCTTCCCCTGTTGTTATGGCCGCAATGCGTGTGGGGGCTAACGCCGCCCATGCCCATATTCTTAATAGCGCCGCCGAAACCCGCCTGAATGTGCCCTTTGAAATGGGAGAGCACTACCATCGCGTCGGCGTGATAAATGGCCCCTGCTACATCAATTTCCTGGATGTGTTTCGCGCCGGGAACCTTTACGGTGACCGCGTCCTTCCCGAAGAGCCCGTCAGCAACAACCACGGGCGCCCCGCAAGTAAGGTGCGTGTACCCGTTATAGGCCGCAACCTCAAGATACTCAAGGGATTCAATCCTGGTAGTATCTGTGACAAAGGGCCTGCCGCCGGCGGCTTTTATGGCGTCCACGGTCTTCCTGACGAATACCGGGCGCACCGTGCGGAAAGAGCCCTGCGAGCCGAAATGTATTTTTACTGCCACTTTCTCCTTCGGCGATATGTATTTTTTCAGGCCGGCAAGAAGCAGCAGCTGCTCATACTTGAAAGGCAGTGAATAACTTGAATCCCAGACCGTGCAGCGCGCGCTTGTAAAATAAACTTTAGACGGCATTTTGTTTTCTCCAGGTGATATATACAGCTCTAATAGACGCATAATTGTGAAGCGAGACATAATAGGCAATTTTTGAGATACCGGTTACCGCGGCGGCATAAAATATTATCTGCGCGCCAAAACTGAAGGCAAAAAAGATATCTGTATTGAGGAGCAGCAGGTTAAGAATAAAAAGGAGCAGCGCCGCAACTCCGGAGGCCGGCAGCAGCAGGTTATCAAAAGAGGCGCAGAGCCAAGCGTTAAGTTTTCTTTTTCCAAGAAGTTCCCTTATTGAGCCCGCTGAACCGAGGGCCGCGGAAAGTTCAACTGCCTCTTCCTCGGCAAGAACTCCGGCTTTCCCGTGAAGTTCAAGCTCGGTAACCGCGAGAGGTTCATAACGGGAAAGATGGCCGCTGCAGATTACCGCAAGGGGAATAGCCGAGCTTCCGCTTGAACCGGCCGGTATGCTCTTTACCGCATCTTTCCTAAAAGCGTAAAGCAGCATATTGGCGGAAACTACCAGACCGACGGCGTCAAGCAGGCGTGTGACATATTCATTATAGGCCTCTATTTTATTAAGCCCGCCCCTGTAATTCTCGTGCCCTCCGGTATAAACCGCCTTTCCGGAAACAGCCCCGGTCTTTTCGTCGGTGAATTTCCTGAGAATGTTTTTCACCGCGTATTTGTCAAGCATAGAAGCCGAATCGGTGACTATGACAACTTCGCCCTTGCACTCGGTCGCGCAGCGTACCATGGTTCCGGCAGGCGTCTGCTTTTCGGCAGGGTAAAAGAGCTTTACGCCTTTCTTGAAATAACCTGTGACCAGCGAGTCAACCGAGGCGTCGCGCTCGTTCACGGCAACAACCAGCTCTGGTCCCTCGCCTTTGGGTTCAAGCAGCAGGCAGTTTTCTATCTTGGCCTTAAGCTGTTCAGGGTTTCCGCCGTAAAGTATCATAAGCGAGGCAGAAGGGACCGCGCATAAATTAATCGCGCGTTTTCTCGAAAATAGACCAAGTAATCTGACATAAACTGGGAAAAGGAAATAAAGCAGGAACAACAGGGAGACGATAAGCCAGAATGTGATAGTAAATATGATCGCCATGAAGGAAGTATAGCAGACCTGCCGGAGAAAGTAAAGAACCGCGGCCTAACGGCCGCGGTTCAGGTTTAACGGAAGAAGCAACTCCTCTTAGTCGGGCATATTCTCTAGCATCTGCATCTCTTTCTTTATTCTGTCAACTTCAGCATCTGTGGGATTATAAATAAGGTACTTCTTCCAGATATCCAAAGTTTTCTTCTTCTCGCGATAAATATTCGCATAAATTATCCCGAGGTTTTTGTACGGAGAGGAAAAGCCCGGGTCCATCTTAATGGCGTCAAGATACTCCTTCTCAGAGTAGCCGAACAGTTTCTTGGTCGCGGCCGAAATAGGGCGTCCTGCCCTCATATCCTCGTTGAGCAGTTGTCCGGCGTAAAGATCATAGGTCCAGCCCTGGTTGAAGCGCGCTTTCGCGTAAATGGTGACCAGCTCGGATTCAAAGGAGTTGGGGTCGTAGAACCTGGGCTCCGCCCGCCTTAAAACATACCTTCCCCATGCGCGATCATTCTCGCCCTTGAGCGCATCAACGCTTATGGGCTCGGTGACCGGGAAAGCTATTCGAAGCAGTCCCGAGGCCAGCAATTTGTAGTCTTTATCCATACTCGGATCGCGCGGACCAGAGAAATACATGCGTCTTCCCGGATTTGCTTCCAGGAACTGGCGAATAGGGTAATTCACGCCGTCGTAAAGCGGGAATGGGACGTTTACATCTTTCATTCTGTATCTGAGCTGATCGCAGTACCAGGGATAGGTTAATTTTTCCTGGTCTATTACATAAATGTTCGGCCTTCTCTTGTCTACCATCTGGTAATAATCAAGACCCATCGAGAGCGTGTCTCCGCTCACAACCATAATAGAGCCATGCGGCTCATAGCGTATCATATTGCCGCAGAAATCGTAGAGGAGCCAGTTATCCGATTTGTTTGGATTTCTTGAGTTGGGTCCTACCGTAAGGACAAGTATCAACGTGAGCAACCCGCCGATGATGTATTTTCTGGGCAGCTGTTTAACTCTGTCAAGTATTGTTTCATAACCCGCGGCGACAAAGATGCCGAAAATCAGGAAGGAAATAATGTACATCCTGCGTATCACATGCAAAACTACCTTATCCCTGACAATGTCAAAAAGAGAAACAAAGACAAAGCTCATAAAGATAAAAGTTATAAGCAGAAAAACAGCTTCCTGCCTCTTCTTCCAGAAGAGTCGGACCATACCGAAAAAGCCTATAACCAGACCGAGGCTGGTATACAGCGCCAGAAACAGTGCCTGGCCCGCTACCGGAATATTGGAAAGTGATTTCCAGTTTATGGACGGGCTGATTCCGGCATAAGAAAGCAAGTTGTGAACACTAATGCCCAGGAACTCGTCGGCAAGCTCGCGGGTATACAGATAGGCTTGTCCCAATTCCAGATCAAAGAAATGATCTATATGAAAGACTGACGGCGGATAATTCTTTCTGAAAAGCATATGCAGGAAATTCTCGACGTTTACCGGGTTGTCCCAGTTAAGCGGCGGATGAGCGTTGGCTGATATCGGCAGGTAAATATAGAATAGCATTCCGGCAAGTGCCACGAGACAGCCGAGCATAACGGCAAGCCCGCCCTCCAGAAAATAGGTGCCGCGGTCAGGCATTCCGAACTGCTTGTAGTATTTTGACATGTAAAGCAATACCACAAACATTCCGGGTCCGAGGATTATGATGGTATGGTGGTGAGACACGCCAAGGCCGATAAAAAGGAACATCAGCAGGAACGTTTTAAGGTCTTTCTTCTTCCTGAAGAGCAGGAACATATATATAGTGAGATAAATAAAGAAATTATTCAGAGTGAAAACTTCCGCCACAACGGAGTATTCCCAGATGATAGGCACAAAAGCCAGCGTGAGCAGGCCAAGAATCCTCGCGGCCTTGCTGTCAAGCAGTTGCTCAAGAATCTTGTAGAAGAAAAAAAGCGAAAGGAGCGCAAAGAAGACGGACATCGCATTGACCCTGCAGGCAATGTTGCTTATAGGCAGATAAGTAAAGGCCTTGCCGAGCAGAGTGTAGAGCGGGTAGCCGGGTTCGTGCGCCACGCCGAGAGTGTAAGAGGCGACCACCATCTCAGAGGAATCGCCGGTGGCGGTTATGCAGGGAGCCAGCGAAAAGATATACGCAGTTCCTATTACTAAAAGAGCAATGATGTGTATATGTTTTTTCATTTAGCCCCTCAGCCTGCTGTACGGCGCGAGCACTGTTCCTTCTCCCAGGACTGTCTCTCCGGAAATGAAAGAGGAAGCGCCCACTTTGACACCGCCTGCAAGCACGCAATCAGAGAGAACACAGTTGTCTCCGATTTTGACATTATCCCATAATATGGCCCGCTCGACCATACAATTTTTCCCGATGATACAGTTTTTTCCGAGCACAGAGAGTTCACCGATAACGGAATTATCCCCGACAACCGTGCCTGCCCCGATGCTGAACGGCTTCACCGCTCGCGCTCCCTTGCCGAGCTTCACGCCTTTGCCGGCGGTTTCGAGCCCCTTAACTCTGTAAGAGCCCTCAAGGATATCCCTGCATGCTTTGGCGTACTTTGCCACCGTGCCTACGTCCATCCAGTAGATATTGCGGGAAACAAAGCCGAAGAAGCCCGCTCCGATGAATTTCGGGAAAATATCTCTCTCGATTGAATAAACCTTTCCCGCTTTCATAAGCGCTACCATTCCGGGTTCAATAATGTAGACACCGGCATTGATGTTTAGAACCTTGCCCGCAACTTCTTCCGGGGACGGTTTCTCAAGGAACTTCAAGACATTACCCCCGCGCCCGGTCTCTACCACTCCGTAAGCGGAAGGATTGCTGACCGGGGTAAGCGCTATGGTAGCCCGGCTCTTCTTCTCTCTGTGAAACTTGAGCATTTTTGAAAGGTCAAGACTCGTAAGAATATCTCCGTTCATAACCACGGTAGTTCCGTCTATATATTTCTCAGCCCGTTTCACTGCCCCGCCCGTGCCAAGCGGGCTGGCCTCATAAATGTAATCTATCTTCATGCCCCTATAACTGCTGCCTATGACTTTTTTCAGCATAGCGGGCTTGTAACAGGCGCTCAGCACGACTTCGCTGATGCCGTGAGATTTGAGCCAGTTGAGGATATAAAACATCATCGGCCGGTTCACAACAGGGACTACAGCTTTCGGCACGCAAAGCGTAAGAGGCCGAAGCCTTGTTCCTTCACCGCCGACCAGGACTATTGCTCTCAAATTTCCTCCGGTGCTTTTAAAGCTTCTCTTTTATTATGCCGTTAATCTTGGCAGTTACCTGTTCGATGGAAAGCCCGGTCGTGTCCACGGTCACCGCGTCTTTAACCTTGACCAGGGCGCCGAAGAGCCTATTCCTGTCGCGCTCATCGCGTTCTGCTATATCCTGCCTCACAAGGGAAAGCACTGTCTTGATCCCTTTCTCCGTGAGTTCTTTATAACGCCTTGCGGCTCTCTCTTCAACCGCGGCATCCAGATAAATTTTCACTTCCGCATCGGGAAAAACCACGGAGCCGATATCTCTGCCGTCCATTATAACACCGCCGGCAGCTCCCATCTCCTGCTGTTTTTTAACCAGAGCCTGCCTTACGCCTCTTGAATCCGCTATGTCTGAAGAGGCCTTTGAAACCTCCGGCAAGCGGATAGCTTCCGTAACGTCCGCGCCGTCGATAAACACTTTTAATACGGCTCCGTATTCAAAACCTATTTTTGTCCTGCCTGCAAGTTCCGTAAGCGCTGTCTCGCTCTTTCTGTCAGTCCCTTCGCGCAGAGCTTTGAGCGTTATGGCGCGATACATTGCGCCCGTATCTATATAATGAAAACCCAGGGCAAAGGCCACGAGTTTTGCTATTGTGCTTTTGCCTGAGCCCGCCGGCCCGTCAATGGCTATTACCGGTTTTCTCTTCATCTGAACCCAAGAACTCCTCGTGAACGTTTTAATGATTACGCAGATTACAAAAACAGATTACACAGATTAGACCATTCTCAACCGGGGGGCCAGGCGAGATGCCTGCCTCCAAGCAGATGCATATGAAGGTGAAAGACTGACTGACCGGCTTCGGCATTGGTGTTCATCACAAGCCTGAAACCGCGGGAATCAATGTTCCTTTCCTTTGCTATCTTTGAGGCGGTTTCATACATACGGAAGAGAGCTTCCTTGTGAGCGGATGTAAGGTCAAGAACCGTGGGAATATGCTCCCTGGGTATTATCAGTACATGAACCGGGGCTTTCGGTTCAACATCCTCAAAAGCGACAACCAGTTCATCTTCATAAACAATCCTGCTGGGAATCTGCTTCCCGGCTATTTTACAGAAGATACAGCCTACCATTCACCCGCCTTTTCCAGCCTTGGAGGTTTTTGATTGTTCTGCCCTAACTATGCTATTTACCAGTTTTTCACGGCCATTTTCAAGGAAAACTCTTTACTAAATCGACAAGAATTCGTTTCATAGCACTACCTGCGTTTCACAGCGTAAACATGATTGAATCCGGTTTGTAATGGTTTGCATTACGTTACAAACGTTACAAACGTTAAGAACATTACGAACGTTATAAACCTTTTATTTCCAGTATATCCGGCCTTAGTACCTTCTCATTCCCTACCTTTACTTCAACCATCGGCCAGCCGGGGGTAGGCGTGATGAATTCAATTTTATTCTTCCTAACTATGATTGTATCTTCACATTTTGTTCCTGATATGGACGGGTTCCAGGCAAAGGCCTGATTGACCAATACCACCTCTTCTGAATTCGCCATGCCTCTGTACTCTCTGCCCGCATAGCCAGTCGCGCCGCCCTGGTGATGCAGAGTCCATTCGGACGCAAAACCGGTCTCCTTATAGGCGTCCTGCGCTTTCTTAAAGATATCTTTTATGTTTACTCCGGGTTTTGAACTCAGATTGAAGACTGAATCAACTTTAACAACCGCGTTATGTTTCTTCCTGAGCTCCGCAGAAATCGGCCCGAAATGGACAAGGCGCGTAAGGCTCACTATCAAGCCCCATTTTCTGGCGCAGAGAACGACCATCATAATTTTTTCAACTTTTTTGTCGGTTGGGATGGGATGCCTGTATTTGGAGATACGCTCGTCGGCCGCCATAAGCAGGACCGTCGGCGTAATGCCGTCTTTATAAAGCTCTTTGGCGAGCAGTCCCGAGACTTTATGCTCCGAATAGCCCTTCTTTATCTTTTTGCAAACGCGGACCATCGCCCTGCCTGCTTTGCGCCCGAGCCATTTATACTTCTTTATCTCACCGCCGTTTAACTGAAAGCGCAATTTCGAAAACTTGCCGTCAATATTCTGATAGCCGCCAAACCCGTCGTCTGTTCCGAGAACCCCTTCCTTAACGATCTCCTTAATGAACTTCAGCTTTTCAGCGTCTTCCCACCAGTTGAATTTCTTCACTATAAAGCCCTGGCCTTTTATCTCCTCCTCGGAGGACCTGCCCGCCTCAATGTTGTTTGCTATGAGGTATTTCTTGTCTCCGGTAATGATTATTGAAACGGCGCCAAAATCAGAAGCAATGACAACGTGATTATCGCCGCCGCAGGTAAACCAGGCAAAGTTATTAAACTTGGTCAGCATAACAGCGTCGAGTTTATTTTGTTTCATAAACTTTCTTACCTTACGTTCTTTCAACAAAATCTCGGTTTCAAGGGACATAAAGGCCTCCAAAAAAAGAGTATCGTTCTTAACGTTTACAACGTAAGGCAAAACCAAGAACAAATTTGCTCAAGAATCTTTACGTTATGAACGTTACGAACGTTACAAACGTTATAAACCATTATTGCTTTATATTTCGTTAAATATTTGCATTATATTCGCCGCAGCTGCGATTGCCGCGGTATCAGTCCTTAAAATCCTTGAGCCGAGCGAGACCGGAATTACTCCCGCGCCCTTCGCGAGCTCCGCTTCTTCGTGAGAGAAACCGCCCTCCGGCCCGATAAACACTATCACTTCCGTAACCGCAGTATCCTTGATGACATCTTTAAGGCTCTCACCCTTGTGCACTTCCCAGGGTATAAGCGCGAGCTGCCAGCCGGAGGCACGCTTAACCAGCTCAGCAAACTTCTCAGCCGGCTGCACTTCCGGGATTACCGTCCGTCCGGATTGCTTGCAGGATTCAACCGCTATTCTTTTCCAGCGGGCGAGTTTATGCTCGAAATTGCCCTGCACCACTACCCTTTCGCTGATGACAGGTATGAATTCTTTCACGCCAAGTTCCGTCCCCATACGGATGATGGTATCCATCTTGTCCGACTTGGGAATAGCCTGGGCAATGGTGAGGTTTATCTTTGTTTCGCGGGTAACCGTATTCTTCCCTATTATCCTGCCGGCAACCCTGTCCTTACCGATAACTTCAAGGGCCACCTCATATTCCGCGCCGGTGCCGTCAACGGCCTGAATCTTGTCGCCCGGTTTTAATCTCAAAACATCGCGAATATGCCTGACATCGCTGCCGCTGATGACTACTTCATCCGCCCTTATTATTTCCGGATCCACGAAAAACCTGTGCATGCTTATTTCCCGAAGAGACTCTTCATTTTCTTAAAGAAAGTCTCTCTATTTGGATTTGAAGAAGCATCCGAGAGTTCAGAGAACTCGCGGAGCAGTTCTTTCTGTTTGTCGCTTAATTTCGCCGGCACTTCCACTATTATCCTGACCAGCTGATCGCCCCTGCCGCCCTTTTGCAGATCTACAACGCCTTTGTTGCGGTACCTGAATACTTTTCCGTAAGCGGTCCCGGAAGGTATCTTTATCTTCATCGCGCCTTCCAGGGAGGGGACTTCAATCTCCGCCCCGAGCGCGGCTTCAGGAAAGCTTACCGGCACTTCACAGATTACATCGGCGCCTTCACGCGTGAAGATCTGATGAGGGTCGACGTTTAAGATGATGTAAAGGTCTCCGCCGTCCTCGCCTTCTCCGCCGACACGCAGCGTTGAGCCGTTGTCAACTCCGGCGGGGATATTCACCTTTATTTTTTTTAGTTTTCTTACCTTGCCGTGGCCGCGGCACTTATCGCATTCCTGTTCAATTATCTGCCCTACGCCGCCGCATTTTCCGCAGGGCTTCTGTATAGAAAAGAAACCCTGAGAGTAGACCACGTGCCCCCTGCCTCCGCACGCGGAACAGGTTTTCAGTTTGGTGCCGTGTTTCGCGCCATTGCCGCCGCAATCCGCGCAGTTCTCCGAGCGGGATAGTTCTATGGATTTCTCCACGCCGAATACTGCTTCGTCAAAAGCCACGGTCAAGTCATAGCGCAAATCCGACCCGCGTTTCCGGCCCCTGCCCCCCGAACCGCCTCCGCCGAAGAAACCGTCAAAGATATTTTCGAAGATATCTCCATATCTCTCGTAGGGATCAAAATCGGCGCGGAAACCGGAGGAAGAGAGGCCTTCGTGGCCGTAGGTATCATAGATTTTGCGTTTTTCCGGGTCGGAAAGAGCTTCATAGGCTTCACTTGCCTCTTTGAACTTGTCTGAAGTGGCGTGATCTCCCTGATTTTTATCGGGGTGATATTTTTTCGCGCTCTCGCGGAAAGCCTTTTTTACCTCTTCCGTGGAAGCGGTCTTTGAAACTCCGAGAACCTCATAGTAATCTTTCTTTGCCATATAAAAATACAAGTCTCCTTCAATGAATTTCCTGCCGGATTCCGGTATAAAACGGTAGCGCGTTTATTCAGGAGCTGCGGCTGACTCAGCGGGGTCCTGCGGCGGCTCTTCGTGTTTTTTCTTTGAAATTTTTACCATCGCCGGACGAAGGGTTATGCCCTTAAAAGAATAACCTGTCCTCAACTCTTCGGCAACAATACCTTCAAGATTCTCGTCTTCCGTCTCTACGGTGCCAACAACTTCATGCCTTAAAGGGTCAAACTTCTGTCCCGTCGAAACTATTTTTTCAAGTCCCTCCCTCTTCAGCGTCTCGAAGAGGTTATTTTTTATCATTACCACGCCGCTGACAAAGTTCTTATCCAGATCCTCAGGCGCGGCTTTAACCGCCATATCAAAATTGTCGAGAATAGGCAGCAGCCTGCTCACCACGCCGGAAGCCGCGTATTTGGCAAAATCCTCTTTTTCTTTTGAGGTACGCTTGTGAGTGTTGTTTAGCTCGGCCAGGGCGCGCAGGTATTTGTCCTTGTAATCGGCAGCCTCCAGTTTCCATTTCTCCTGCTCTGCGGGCTCTTTCTTTTCGCCCTGTTTTTCGGCAGAAGGCAGTTTCCCGTTATCCGGAGACTGCTCCTTTTTATGCTCTTCTTTATTATGTTTGTGCTCGTCCTTCATAGTCCTTATTCACCTTTCGGGGAGCTAAATTTAAGATTTCTTACGCTAAATTCCCTTAAATTCCCCCCTATCGTTTTAATGTCTATATATACACTATTTTCAGGCAATAATCCCGAGATTTTCTCCGCCCACTCAACCAGCGTAACGCCTTTGCCGTAAAAATATTCTTCATAGCCTATATTCTCGAGATCGGCGTTATTCTTTAGCCGGTAACAATCAAAGTGGTAGACCGGAACTCTGCCCTCATAAATATTTATGAGGGTGAAGGTAGGGCTTTTTACTTCCCCGGAAAAACCCAGAGCTCTGGCAATGCCCTTGGAGAGGTAAGTCTTCCCCGCCCCAAGCCCGCCGTTCAAAGCAACCACGGCGCCAGGAATTAATTTCTTTCCCAGTTCTTCTCCGAGAGCTATTGTTTCCCCGACGCTCTTAGTTTTAAAGGAAAGCATCGTAGCCTCCGCGGGGTAAAGCTTTGGCTTTTCCGCCGCTGAAAACTTTCACACCCTTCCCGGCCGGCAGCATCCTGCCGAGAACCGTGAACTTTGAATATTTACTTCCGAGTTTCAAGGCCGTTCCCAGAAATTCCGCGGGAACGCTTAACAGCAGTTCGTAGTCTTCTCCTCCGGAAAAAGCAGCCGAAAGAGCCTTGCGCCGGTTGCCGCCGGAAAGCTTCAGCGCGGCTTTTGAGAGAGGCACCAGTTCCTCATATATCAACGCGCCCGTTTTGCTCTCGGCGCAAAGGTGGTAAAGTTCGCTTGAAAGGCCGTCGCTTATATCTATCATTGAACTTACCAGCCCCCGCCCGCAAAGCGCCGCGGAGAGCTCCGGTCTCAGAGGAGGCAGCCAGGCACTATTTTTTTTAAGCGCGGCTGCGCCATTTCCGAGTTCCCCCGTCACGAGGATATAATCGCCGGGCCGTGCGCCGCCTCTGGTAACCGCTTTGCCCGAAGCGACTTCGCCGAGCGCCGTAATACTTATCACAAGTTTTTCAGACCTGACGGTATCTCCTCCGACAATTTTAACGCCAAACTTATCCGCGCACTTTCTCAAGCCGGCATAAAGCGAGAGCGCCGCACGCATAGAGCCCTTCTCTCGCAGTCCCACCGCGACAAGCGCGTAAAGCGGTTTCCCGCCGCACGCGAGAATATCAGAGATATTCGCGGCCATTGACTTATAGCCGACAGCGGAGAGCCCCTGGGATAAGCGAAAATGCACCCCTTCGACCAGCATATCGGAAGTGGCAAGCGTTTCAAAACCGGGAGCGGGCCTGAAAGCGGCGCAGTCATCGCCGATGCCGAGCACAAGAGCTCCCGACGGGCGGCCTGCGGCCTTCCTGAGCCTTTCTATGATTTTGAATTCTCCGGGCATTTAAATTGCTCCCTATTTAATCAGACCTGCTTTCTCTTAGTGCTTCGCTTTGAAAACAAAATGCAGCACTCCGCTCAGCGCGTCCTTAAGGTTTGAAGGCCTCAGCGTTCCGATTGCCAGTTTAATAAGCTTAAACGGTCTAAAGTAAAAGCTTCTGTAAGCCTTCTTGACATAACCTTCAACCAGCGCGCGGTCAATATAGCCGAAATCGAAATAACTTTTGCGGTCGAACTGGCTGTAAGAACTCCAGTCAGAGGTGTCAATTTTCCCTTCCTTTTTTATCACTTCAAAAAGGCGGGTCCCGGGAAAAGGAGTTGCCACGGAGAACTGAGCGAAATCAAGCTCCGTCTTTAGAGCGAAATCAACCGAATCCTGCAGGGTAGCGGCAGTCTCGCCCGGGCTTCCCATAACGAAAAAGCCTACAGTCTTCAAACCCGCCTTCTTGGCAATACGTATTGCCTTTCTTATTTCTTCGAGGTCTATTTTTTTCCCGATAGAATCCAGCATTGCCTGATTGCCGGACTCTATCCCAAACGCAATTCTGTAGCAGCCGGACTGCCGCATTAGCCCGGCCAGTTCTTCATCAAAAGCGTCCGCTCTTATTCCGTTGGGCGTCGTCCAGGGCAGAGTAATTCTCTGTTTAATTATCTCCCTGCAGATATCCTTGGCGCGGTCCAGGCGTATATTAAAGAGGTCGTCCTGAACGGAAATCTCCTTTACCCCGTGTTTTTCAATAAGCCAGCGCCACTCGGCAGTGACGCTCTCTTTGGATCTGAACCTGTACCTTCTGCCGTAGACCCCTTTAAAACAGAAAACGCAGTCATAGGGGCAACCGCGGGAAGTCAGTATGTTTGCCGCGGGAGTTCTCCCTGAAATTAGCGGCTGGGGGTTCGTATAGTTTTTCTTGAGGTCAGGAAATAAATGATACGCGGGGAACGGCAGGGAGTCAATATCTGCCAGCGGCTCCCTTGCGGGACCTTCAACAAGTTTTCCTCCGCGCGCGCTCACTAACCCGGCAATGCCTTCAGTCGCGCCGCCCTTTTCCAGGGCTGCACAGAGTTCAAGCATGGTCTGCTCGCCCTCGCCTTTCACCACAAAATCCACAAAAGGAAGAGCGGCTGATTCCGACGGGATCGCCGAGACATGCGGGCCGCCGATTACGGTTATGACGCCGAGTTTTTCTTTAGCCTCTTTCAAAACCCGCCAGGCTTCATTTACTGTAGGTGTGGTCGCAGTTACTCCGACCAGATCGGCATTTTCAATTTTCGCGTCCGGAGTGACTCTCAGGTCTATTACTGTTACCGAGTGCCCTGCTTTCTCCAGTACCGCCGCTATGTAGGCCAGTCCGAGCGAGATAGTTCTCGCGCGTATCCAGATCTGTTCCCGGGGCTGAACCAGCGTAATCCTCATGCTTCCTCCGATTAAAAAAAACCGTAACCTGCAGAAATACCGGGCAAAATCTAAATGCTTGGTTTACTTGGAAATGGTCTTCCTGATTGCGGCAGGTATATTTGCCGTCACATCGGAAGCTATCAGGCCGTGTTCCCCGTAAATATCCCTCGCCAGATCACCCGCGAGCCCGTGGATATAGGTTCCGAGTATAGCGGCATTCAGAGGTTTCGAGCCCTGCGCGACGAAAGAGGCAATAACACCGGTCAGGACATCCCCCGTGCCGGCGGTCGCCATCCCGCAATTACCGGTAGAGTTTACAAAAACCTCTCCGTCAGGCGAAGCCGTGACCGTGCGGGCGCCCTTAAGCACCACGATGACACCAAACTTTTTGGCAAACTCGCGCGCCGTTTCGACGCGGGCGCCCTGAACAAATTCCACGTTCATACCAATTAGCCGGCTCATTTCTCCCGGATGCGGAGTGATGATGACCGGGGCCTTTGTCTTAGCGAACTCCTCGACGTGGTTTGCCATCAGGGTAAGTCCGTCCGCGTCAAGCACAAGCGGAATCGGACACTCCGCGACGAGCATTCTCACGAAAGCAGCGGTCTCTTTGTCCCTTCCAAGACCGGGGCCAAGCGCCAGCACATTGTAACCCTTTAGCAGTTCCAGCAAACGCGAGCCGGCTTTGAGCGAAAGAGTCTTAGCGCCGGTCTCCGGCAGAGGCAGAGTCATTAACTCTAAAGTTTTGGCTTCTACTATGGCGCAGGAACTCTCGGGAACTCCCAGGGTGACAAGCCCGCAGCCCGAACGCAGCGCGGAAATTCCGGCCATACAGGGCGCTCCCGTCATGCCGGGGCTGCCGCCCGCGACAAATACTTTTCCGAGCGTTCCTTTATTGCAGTCCTGCCCCCGAGGGGGAAACAGGACAGCAACATCTGAGACCTCGACAAGATTGGTCCTGATACTTTCCCTGTCGACAGCCTTTTCCGGTATGCCTATGTCCGCCAACACGACCTCACCGGCGAACTCTATTCCGGGATAGATGCAAAGCCCAAGTTTATTCAGACCAAAAGTAACGGTATAATCGGCTTTTATGCAGGCGCCTGCGCTCTGCCCGCTGGAGGCGTTAAGCCCGGAAGGCAGGTCAACCGAGACGACAAGACAGGGAAGCGAGTTCACAAAATCAATTACGTTGGAGAGAAACCCCGAAACTGCCCCGCGAAATCCGGTGCCGAGCAGCGCATCAACAATCACATCGCAGGAGGAGAGTTCTTCCTTGAGCGCTTCAAAATCCTTTGAGAGGGTTATATGCCTGACCTTTACGCGTTCCTTCAAGCACTTAGCGAGATTTAGTTTTACATCTCCGTCCGCTTCCTCTTTCCGGGCGAACATCACCGTCTCTACAATACATTTTTTCTTTGCCAACAGGCGGGCAACAACCAGCCCGTCCCCTCCGTTGTTTCCTTTTCCGCAGAGCACCAGCACGCGGGGAGGTTTGCCCGCTGAAAACTTGCCTGAGATAAAGTCAGTCACGGCCCGTCCCGCGTTTTCCATAAGGACTTCGCTCTTTATTCCGAGCTCCGCGGCAGCCTTTCTGTCAATGCGCCGCATTATGTCGCCGGTTGCTATCTTCATCCGTTTTATCCTCGAATCGCGACCATGGCCACGGCGTAATTCTTATCCTGCGAAATGGTCAGGGATACATGTTTTATCTTTTTCATAAAGGCGAGTTTTTTTCCCGGAAGCACGTTAATGTAGGGCTTGCCGAATTTATCTTTGGAGACTTCCATATCAGTCCAGTTTAGCCTTCCCTGCCAGCCGGAACTCACCGCCTTAAGAAAGGCTTCTTTGGCCGCGAACCTGCTGGCGAAATGCGGGTAAGGCGTTTTCTTTGACAGGCAGTATTTTATCTCTTTCGCGGTGAAAAGTTTTTTCAGGCGAGCCCTGCGGTGGGCGCAGATATCCCTTATTCGTTCGACTTCCACTATGTCTATACCGTAATTTATCTCCATCTTCTAAATATAGCAAAATAAGTCCGGATAAGTCAATGCGGGCGGCCGGCGGTTCAGGTTGTCTTTTCAGGCGTTTTTGTGCTAAATTAACTTATGACACAAAACAGAAAGTTCCTCGTCATCGCGATAATCTGGTCCGCTTTCGCAGCCTTGCTTACCCTGCTGCCCTACCTCGCGGGACACGCTGTCGCTCCGCAGGGCGCCCGGTTTATGTGGTTTATCGGAAACAACCTTGACCAGAACAGCTATATGGCCTGGATAAAACAGGGCGCGGAAGGGCGCCTGCTCTTTGAAGACAAGTTCACGACTGAACCGCAGTCCGGACTCTTCTTTTTTCCTTTCTTTCTGATCCTCGGCTGGATTTGCCGGCTGACAGGCGCGGCGCCGCTCTTCGTCTACCACGGAGCAAGGGTGCTGCTCGCGTTTGTTCTCCTCCTCTTTGCGTGGTCCTTCTCCGGGAGATTCCTGAAAGACCCTAAACAACGGCTCTACTTCCTTATACTTCTTTCTGTCTCGTCCGGGTTTGGATGGCTGTTCCAGGACAAGGTCTCACTAAACCCCGAACGGAATCCGTTTACCCTGACCGCCGCGGATATGTGGATAACGGAGACCATCACCTTCACGACAATGCTGACTAAGCCGCTTTTCACGGTATCGGTAATATCAATGCTCGGGATATTTTCCTGGATGTTGAAGGCGTTAGAATCAGGAAAAGCGAAATACGCGGTCTTCGCGGGGGTGGCGGGTATTTTTCTTGCGCTTACGCACCCGTATGATATGGTCACCGTCTACGGAGCCCTCTCACTGTTGTGCGTTTTCGCATATTTCGGGCCGGGAGGAAAAATAACTTTTCCAAAAACCCTTCTGCTTTTCTCACTGTTTCTCGTCTTAACTCTTCCTGCAATGCTTTACGAGTACCTCTTCTTCACGCTGGATCCGGTGTTTAAGGAATGGGGCAGGGCCAATCTGACCGTCTCCCCAAACCCGTACAGCTATGTAATAGGATTCGGGCTGGCCGGGCTGGGCGCGCTGTATTATGCGGTAAAGAAGAACTTCAAGCCGGAAGAGAATGAAAGGCTGCTTTTTGCCTGGGCCCTCGCGTTTTTACTCCTTACGTACTTCCCCGTAAAATTCCAGAGAAGGCTCGTGCTCGGGGTCCACATACCGCTCTGCATTCTTGCGGTCAAAGCCCTTTACAATTACGCTCTTCCCGCCCTAAAGAAGGCGCTGCCTTCGCTCAAGAAGCAGTTCGTTCTTGCCGCTTTCGTCGCGCTCGCCGTCCCGACAAACATTATCTTCATAATTGACGACCTCAAGGACACCGCGGCATTCCCGGAAAATTACAATATCCGCGAAGCGGATTATCAGGCGCTCCGCTGGATAGACAACAATATCCCGGAAGGCCATACTTTCATCTCCTCTTTTCTTATGGGGGTTTACCTTCCATCCGAGACCGGCAGCAAGGTATACGCCGGACACTACGATCAGACTATAGACTGGGAGCGCAAGCGCAGGGATATAAGAGCTTTCTACTCAGCCCCGGTATCCGTCAAGGAAAGGCTGGAATTCTTAAGGGCGAACGGCATAGACTATGTTTTTCTCGGGACCTGGGAAAAACTCCTTGGAAAACCGGAATTGCCTCACGCCTCATTTGAAAAAGTTTATGACAACGGCGCAACGGCGGTTTTTCGCGTGAAGGA
>CAIOVX010000052.1 GCA_903861835.1 Candidatus Firestoneibacteriota bacterium
AGACCAAAAAATAGTTGTCCACTACTAAGCTTGGCTTTTTTACAATTAAAAAGCAGCATTTACTTGACGAATTATAAGGATTTTACCTCTACAAAATGCTACAATGCCTATCTTTCAAAGGTGGAGACAATGAAACGCGAAGATATAAGAAATATTGCAATAATTGCTCACGTTGATCACGGCAAAACAACGTTGGTTGACGCCATGCTTAAACAGACCAATGCCGTAAAGGTTGTTGAGGACTCGCCAGATCTCATCATGGACAACATGGACCTGGAACGCGAGCGCGGCATCACCATCAAGGCAAAAAATGTTTCATTGGTCTATAAAGGGATAAAAATTAATATAGTAGACACCCCGGGGCATGCCGATTTCGGCGGTGAGGTTGAACGCACGCTCAGAATGGCAGACGGAGTCCTTTTGCTCGTGGATGCTAAAGAAGGCCCTATGCCGCAAACAAAGTTCGTGCTCAAGAAAGCAATGGAACTCGGGCTCAAAGCCATAGTAGTTATAAACAAAATTGACAGGATAGATTCATATATAGATGAGACCGTAAACAAGACCTTTGACCTCTTTGTAAAATTGAATGCAAACCACATCCAGCTGGACTTTCCGATAATTTACGCTTCCGGACTGCTGGGAATGGCCTCCCATTCGGCTGAAGAACTTCAAGAAATGCTCAAAAAGCCGGACCATCCTGATATCTCACAGCTCTTTGAAGCCATAATTAATCATATACCGCCCCCCGAAGTTGAGTTAAATGACTCTTTTGCGATGCAGGTGCTGGCCCTCGCTTACGACAATTACAAGGGAAGAATCGGCATAGGCAAAGTGAAGTTCGGGAAAGTAGTGATAGACAGCAACCTTATGCTCATTAAAGCGGACGGCACAAGAACCACCGCAAAGATCACCAGCCTGCAAATGTATGAAGGGCTAAAACAAATAAACGTAAAAGAAGCTGTGGCCGGAGATATTGCGGCTATCGGCGGGTTTGAGGACATTCATATCGGGGATACCGTGACCGACCCGGAGAACCCGAAAGTGCTGCCGCCTGTTGAGATAGAACCTCCCACCATCAAGATGACTTTCGGAGTTAACTCAGCCCCGGGCGCCGGCAAGGAAGGAAAATTTCTTACTTCCAGGCATATACGCGACAGGTTGGTTAAGGAACTTGAAACAAATGTTGCTCTGAAAGTTGACGGCCTTGATGACGGCACTGATACTTTCCTCGTCTCAGGGCGCGGAGAGCTTCACCTGGCAGTACTGATAGAAACGATGAGGCGCGAAGGGTTCTGTCTTGAAGTCGGCCAGCCTCAGGTTATTTACCACGAAAAAGACGGCGTGACTCTTGAGCCTTACGAAAACATCTTTATAGATGTGCCCAAGGATTACCAGGGTATTGTGATAGAGGAGCTTGGGAAACGCGGTGGTGAAATGCGCCACCTTGACGCAACTCAGAGCGGGGATGTTCACGCGGAATATCTTATACCGACGCGAGGTCTTCTAGGGCTAAAAAACCTTTTAATGACAAGGACGCGCGGCACGGTGATCATCAACAATCTTTTCAACTCATACAAGCCGGTGCACGAGATAGACCTGCGCGATAATGCGCACGGCTCACTCATCTGCAATGAACCCGGGCTTTCAAACCCCTACGGGCTTGATAACTGCCAGGATCGCGGTGTGCTCTTTATAGGCGCCGGCGTTCCTGTCTACGAGGGAATGGTAGTCGGGAAACATTCTTTAGACAGCGACCTTGAAATAAATGCCTGCAAAATAAAGCATAAATCAAACCAGCGTTCTGTCGGCGCATCGGACCCTGTGGTCCTGGTTCCGCCGATACAGGTAACGCTGGATTTCGCGCTGGAATATGTCGGCCCTGACGAACTCGTCGATATAACTCCGACTAACATACGTATACGCAAGAATATACTGGCGTCAGTAGACAGAAGAAGACAGAGGCGGGTGGATAACAGGGTTTAGCTATCCTGAAATACACTACAGTGGACAGAGAACGGTAGGCAGATTGAATACATGAGTCTTTAATTAGCAATCGGAAATCATCAATTAGTGATCGCTTCTAAAAACCAGGCTCTGCTTAGATTCTTGCTCCCAACGCAACAGTTTTAGTAAAGACTTCTCTTGGCGTTTGCCAATTTAGTACTTTTCTTGGCCTGTCATTCAGCATGTCTTCGACCTTCTTTAACCTGGATGTTGGAATCTTTGAAAAATCTA
>CAIOVX010000053.1 GCA_903861835.1 Candidatus Firestoneibacteriota bacterium
TATTATTCATGCCGGATTCATCCTCACCCTAAAGGGTGAGGTTTTCTCCGGCATCTGAAAGATACACGTTTAAAAAGTTTATAAGCCGCACTTCGTGCGTCTTGTTCTGTAAGGTAAAACTAAAACCTTTATCGAGCCTGATATTGTTTATAACGTTCTTAACGTTCATAACGTAATGCTAAGAAAAAAAAGTTTTAAAGGTAAATACAAAAAACTTCAAACATGGTAAAATGCGATTAGGATTCCAGGGTTTTTAACGCGGTGAGGTAGCTTTTTAGTTGGTCTATCTTATCTCTTCCTTTCGCAAGATACATTCCCTGTTTTTTTCCGTCAGACCTGGTCAAGACGATATCCCTTCCCGTTTCTTCAATATTCACAATACCCAGCGGGCGCGCGGCCACCCTCAATTCCACTATCCTAAGAAGTTCGCGGGCCTCTTTCGGCACGGGGCCGAAGCGGTCAAGCAGAGAGGCCTCAATTTTAGCCACCTCCTCCGGGGTTTCCGCCGACATCATCTCCCTGTAAAGCCCGATCTTCTGGAAGCTGCTTTGTATATAATGGTCAGGCAGGTAGGCTTCAACGCCTATATCAATCCTTACTTCCTTTTTCTCTTCAGGTATTTCCCTGCGATCGCCCCTGATCTTCAGGTTATCAATCTCTTCCTTCAAGAGCGAGCAGTAAAGTTCAAAGCCGATTCTGGCTATCTGACCGTGCTGTTCTTTCCCGAGAATACTGCCTGCTCCGCGTATTTCCAGGTCTTTCATCGCTATGGAGAAGCCCATTGAAAGCTCGTCACATTCCTCTATCGCATCCAGCCTTCTTCTGGCGTCTCCCGTGACCGCTTTTCTCGGGGGATAAGTAAGGTAAGCATAGGCCTGCTGCTTTCCCCGTCCCACACGCCCTCTTAACTGGTAGAGCTGGGAAAGGCCGAACTCATCCGCGCGCTCAATAATCATTGTATTGGCCGAAGCAATATCCAGTCCTGATTCTATTATGGTAGAGCAGACCAGGACATCTATGTTTCTTCTGTAAAAATCCATCATCACGTGTTCAAGTTCATCAGGTTTCATCTGCCCGTGCGCGTAACCTATCCTTGCCTCAGGAACCAATCTTCTCAGGCGTTCCGTGCAGGCGTCTATTGTCCTTACCGCATTATGAACAAAGTAGGCCTGGCCATTCCGGCCAAGCTCTCTAATTACCGCCGCTCTGACGACCTTATCGTTATAGCCGGTTATGAAAGTCTGTATGGGAATGCGCCCGGTCGGCGGAGTATTGATATTGCTGATCTCTCTGATGCCGCTTAAAGAAAGATAGAGCGTCCTCGGAATAGGCGTGGCCGAGAGACTGATGCAGTACACATCCTTTTTCAGCTGCTTGAGCTTTTCTTTCTGCGCCACGCCGAACCGCTGCTCGTCGTCAATAATCAGCAAGCCCAGATCCTTAAACTGAATGTCCTTCTGGATGAGCCTGTGAGTGCCAATTATTATATCGAGCCCGCCTGACTTGAGTTTTCGCAGGTTCTCCTCGCGTACCGCCTTTTGCGTGAACCTGCTGACCATCCCTATTGAGACCGGGTAATCAGCCATCCTTTCCGAGAAAGTATTGAAGTGCTGTTCGGCAAGTATGGTAGTCGGGCAAAGAAGAGCGACCTGCTTGCCTTCGATAGCCGCTTTAAAGGCAGCCCTAATGGCTACCTCGGTCTTGCCAAACCCGACATCGCCGCAAACCAGCCGGTCAACGGGACGGCCGGACCGCATATCTTTCTTGATCTCGGCAACGGTCTTCGCCTGATCAGGCGTGAGGTCGTAAAGGAATTCGTCCTCAAATTCTTTCTGCCAGGAAGAGTCTTCACCGAACTTGAAGGAATAGGAAGTTTCCCTTTCCGCGTAGAACCGAAGCAGTTCCTCTGCAGTTTTCTTTACATCCTCTTTTGCCCGCTGTTTAGCCTTCTCCCAGCCGGAAGTTCCGAGGCGGGAAAGTTCCGGAACAGCTTCAAAGCCGATATACTTGTGAACCATTGAAACATCTTCCACCGGCACATAGAGTTTGTTGCCGCCGTAGTACTCAATGCAAAGAAAATCTTTCTTGATTTGGCTGGTTTCAATGTTCATAATCGCTATGAATCTGCCGATGCCGTAATTAATATGCACTACAAATTCCCCGGCTTTCAGATCTTCTGCGGAGGTAAAAGCGCTGCCTGAGCCCTTAAAAAGATACTTACGCCTTTTTGAGGCCCTGGCATATCGGGAGAAAATGGTGTCGTCGGTAATTACGGCCGCGCCGATGGTTTCAAGAACAAAGCTGGACGAAAGGCTTCCAAGCGTAGCGTCAAACCCGGCGGCGCCGGACATTTCAAGGAAGATCTCGGTCAGTCTTTTCTGCTCTGCCTCGTTGTTGAAATAGAGGCAAACCTCAAGACCTTTGGAGTTGAGCCTGTCTATTTCATCCGCAACCGCCCGGATGTCGGCGTTGAAGGACGGAATATCCCTGGTCCTAAACTCCGCCGACGGCTCTCCTTTAGAGGGATTATTTATCAGCAATTTCCGTCCGGCTTTTGGTTTCTTTGCAGGCGCATTCTCAAAGAATATGACGGCAGAGGGAGGAAGGTAGTCCGCAAGACTGCCGTCGGCAGTCACATTGTCGTCGGCAGGCGGTATGGAGACCAGCGAAAGCATTTCGGTTGAGGACTGCGTCAGGAGGTCAAACCTTCTGATGGAAGCGATTTCGTCGCCGTCAAATTCTATCCTTACCGGACCTGCCTCAGAGAAAGGATAGACATCCAGAATTCCTCCGCGGACGCTCGCCTCTCCCTTCTTCTCGACAAAAGGTTCAACCCTGTAGCCGTTCTTTACAAGGCGTTCTGTAATTCCGTCCATTTTTTCGCGGCTGCCCTTTTCCAGAACAATAAGCCCGCCCGCAAAACCCTCGGGGCTGGAAACATTCTTCAGAAGGCAATCCGGAACCGAGATTACCAGACGGTTCGAATCTTCGGTGAGAAGCTTAAGAGTTCCGATGCGTTCATTGCGGGCTTCCGGAGAAGAAGGCATTTTAACGCCCTCTATCATTTCCGCAGGTGGAAAAATCAACACCCTGTTCTCCGCCTTTAAAAATGCCTGGGCGTCAGAGTAGGCCTGCCAGGCTCTGTCCATATCCGCGCAGAGCAGAAGCACCGGGCGTCCTGAGTCCGTGAGGGCCGCTGCGAAAAGTGAGACCGCCGGGCCTGATAAGCCCGAAACGGACGCGTCCCCGCCCTCAAGAGCGGAAAGCGCCGCCTTGAAAGCCGCCGAAGCTGTCATCTTGTTGATTAATTTCATTTTCTCCCAATAAAAACGATTACACGGATTACTTTTAATGATCACACTGATACTCAGCGTAATCTTTCTTGTTTAATCCGTGTAATCGCTTTTGACAATCCGCGTAATCCTTTTAAAATTTTACTTTTACGGGCTCCCTGTCGGCTTCCGCTACCTGATAGTATTCCTTCTGTTTGAAATTAAAAATTCCTGCTATGATATTGCCCGGGAAGGCCTGAGTTGAATTTGAATAATCCATAATGTTGTCGTTATAGAATTGTCTCGCATAGGCAATCTTGCTCTCCATCCCTTCAATCTGCTCCTGCAGGAGCCTAAACTGCGCATCTGCCTTCAACTGCGGGTAATTCTCGGCGACCGCGAAGAGCGATTTTAACGCCTTGGTCAAGCTGCCGTCCGCCTTGCTGACTTCTGTCACTCCGCTCGCGTTCATAAGTCCCGATCTGGCTTTTGCAACCTCTTCAAAAACTCCTTTTTCGTGCGCGGCGTAACCTTTAACGGTTTCCACAAGGTTCGGAATCATATCCGTCCGCTTTTTAAGCTGAACATCTATCTGCGACCAGGCATTATCGCACCTGTTGCGGACAACAACCAGCCGGTTGTAAGCGGAAACTATAAAAACAACCGCTACAAACAAGACAACTACGAGTGCCGTAAATATTGCCATAACCCCTCCTTTAGAAATACTGGAAATACCTGATACGGTTCAGCCTGCGTGTAACTTAGGCTATTGCGCACAACCATTATAATCCAAACAGGGCGCAATGACAACGGGTCCGAGCTACATTGAGCGCAGAATCCTTATTCTCTCTGCCGTAGGCGGATGAGTATTAAACATATCATTTATGGTTCCGCGCAGGTCAAGAAAAGGGTTCACTATGAACATATGCGCGGTTGCCTTATTTGCGGTCCTTAGCGCGTGGGTATCACCAGTTATCTTCTCCAAGGCGCTTGCCAGCCCCTCGGGATACCTGGTAAGCAGCGCTCCGGAGGCGTCTGCAAGGAACTCCCTCTTGCGCGAGAGCGCGAAGCGCATTAATTGCGCGATGAGCGGGACCAAAAGAGCCAGCAGTATAGCGATTATCAGAAAAACCGCCCCGGCGGCCCCGCCTTCACCGTTACCTCTTCCGCCCATCCTTGACCATCTAACGCGACGGAGCATCCAGTCGGAGAGCAGGGCTATAACGGCGACCAGAACTACGGATATGCTCTGGATGAGAATATCGTAATTTTTTATGTGAGACATCTCGTGAGCCAATACGCCTTCGACTTCCTGCCTGTTAAGCTTTTCCAGCAGGCCCGTGGTCACGCATATCACCGAGTGTTTAGGATCTCTGCCCGTTGCAAAAGCGTTTGGCGCGGGGTCGTCCATAATATATATTTTTGGCACCGGAAGACCGGCGGCAATGCTCAGACCTTCAACAGAATTCACAACATGCGGATATTCTTTTGGATCCGCTTCTCCGGCATTATTCATCGAGAGGACTATTTTGTCGCTAAAGAAATAACTCGTGAATACCGAACCTGACGCGATTATTACAGCCAGGAAGAATCCCCAGAGCCCGAAGTTAGTCGCCCTCCCGAACATATAGCCAAGGAGCAGCACCATAAGGGTAAAAAGAAACATAATAATAACTGTTCTGACTTTATTTGACGCTATCTGCTCGTACATATTCCCCCTTATTTCTTTCCTGATTCTCCAATGCAGTACAGGTTGACCTGTCCTCTTAAATACATTTTGGAACCTGAAAAAACCGGATTGCTTGAAAAGTTTTCGTTATAGGAAGGGGCGCCGTACGCGTAGTAGAACTGCTCCAACCTGTTCCTGGCAACCTGTTTGAACGCTCTTCCCGGCTCAATGACCACGCAAGTACCCTGGTTGTCAAAAAGGTATATGTATTTGCCGCCAAGCGTCGGACTTCCTGAACACCCTGTGCGGACAATACCGTTGTGAATCATATAGGGAGAAAGGTCCAGCAATTTCTGGTAAACGACTTCCGCCTTTGCCGTGTCAATAACGGTAAGAACCCCGTCAACGCTCAAGATGTAGGTCAGACCCTGGTAGAGCAGCGGCGAAGCGCAGTGGTCATAGGCGAACCAGCACGGAAACTTCTTGATATCAAAGGTACACGTTTTAATATCCTTCATTTTAAGCGGTTCCGAGGCAGAATCCGGCAGAGTCTGGAACCCGAACTTGATATTGCCGTCCCACGGCGGGATTATGATACTGCAAATGGTCCTGCCCTCAGTAACAGGCGAAACGAAATCAGGGATATTATAATACGGCGGCTGGAAATCCTGGGCCAGCACCTTGCCGTCCCTAGCCCGGGCGACAACTCCGAAGGAGAGCGCCGCGAGTTTTTCGTTACCGAGAGAAACATCAAGCGCGGTTGAGTACATATTCAACCCGGGCTTATTCCAGGCCTTTACCGTGGCCGTTGTCGCGCCCGTCTTGCAATCAAGAATCGCTGCGCCAAGGCATTTTGAAGACTTGACGATGAGTTTACCGTCAATAATTTTTGGCGAAGCACAATAGCCGTGCTCCGAGTTCCTTACTCCGATTATTGTCGTCCACTTTCTCTTTCCTTCAAGGTCAAAGCACGAAACAACTCCGGAACCAAAAATAACATAGACATTCTGCCCGTCGCTTGCAGGGGTTTGCGCCGCTGCTCCCGCTTCCGAACCGCTTTGCTTAAAGTATTTGTCGGCATCTACTTTCTGCATCAGAGCGGCTATTTTTGCTTCCGCGCCAAGAATATCCTTCGCGCCGGAGAACTTGTCAGGGAGGGATATATAGGCTTGGAGGGATTCTTTTATCCCGGCAGACAGGGCGTCTGCTTCGCTAAAAGCAGCGGAATTCGCTTTTCTCTCCGTGTCCGTTGCCGCATCCGCCAGTGTGTTTGCAGCCGCCCAGAGCGGTTTTCCGTCCTTCTTATTAACGCAGAGCAGGATGTCAGGTTCGGCCTGAAGAAAGATCTTGTCGCCGACGACAACAGGCGAACCGACGCCGGGGCCGTTATCCGGCATGCGGGTAGTCCAGAGAATATTTTTTGACTCGCTGTCTATGGAAATAACCCCAAAAAGCGCTGCGTTAAAATGCCACTGCGCCACGCCTTTGCTCCAGTCCGCCTTGGCAACAGGGGTTACTTTGAATAACAGTTTATTCCAGCCGCCCTGCATATCAAGCTGACGCCGGGTGCCGTTTTCTCCGTAACTTCCGAGTTCCTTGCCGTTCAGCCAGATTTTTGATTTCCCGCTGAACATTGTCTGAAGGAATAACGGCTTGCCGGAGGAATAGATCCAGGTACAGGCGTAAGCAGACGCGGTTTTAGGGTCTTCCGTACCGAATATCTGACGGAAATTCAGCCAGGAGGTATCGGCCTTGTAGGGCTTCCATACATAGGTATCAACCTTATCTCCCGCCGACGGCTCCCAGGCCGTCTCTTTTCCGTCAAGCACGCCGGCCGGTACAGGACCGAGCACGAGCCAGTCTCGTATTACGCCTTCCGGGATTGCCGTTCCCGCGTCTCCCGATTTAGGCTTGCCGCCCTGCCCTTTAAGTTCAAGAACAGCTTTGGAGTTCCTGCCCCAGTTAAGCGGCGGTTCAGCAGCGATATACCTTCCGTTGCCGTCACCGCGCCAGCCTGCCGTATTTTTACCGGTAGGATAGAAGTTTGCGGCGCCAAGCACTGCATTTTCATCAGGCTTAAACCCGTTCAACTTCTTCACAACTTCCGGGATTTTGCCCTTGTCTATCTGATCGTAGTACGCGCCAATATCCATCGCGCTTATATATTTCGCGCGGACTGCTTTGAGCACTTCATCTTTGGCTTCTTTTGCGGTGTAGGTCTTTTCGATGGGTTTAATTTCGGGAGTTGCATCCGTGACAGGGAGTTCCTGTGAAAAAGCCGCGAATGCTGACAAGAAAAGAATAGCAAGAAGTGGCTTTTGAATCAACGGCACTTTACGCCTCCTGAGAGCGCGAATTAAGCGAGCAGCAATACTTAAATAATATAACTTCGTCCTCCGCGCATCAAACCTTTTCACTCGAAATCAGACTCCAACCTTCTTACCGCGCTTTTGGGCATATTGGCTTTCTTCTCTTCAACAAATTCTCCGGCGGAGCCGTTTTCACCTATGGTGAAGATGAACTTTACTGCCGTTTCCGTAATCTCAAGCTTCTTTACCATATCCAGATTAAGCTGTTCCGTTGCGTTTATCTTGATAAAGTTCATATGACCTCCGGGACTATTGAAACAGTAAGATAATATAGGACCCGGTGCGGCGGAAGAAATGCCAGAATATCTGCCGGATATTCAGCACCGTTTGCCTCTAATTAGAGAATATACTACCTGACGCCTTTATTCAACTAACTTAAAAGGCAGCTCTTTTGCGGAAGGAGTTAAACGGATTCTATTTCACGGTGAGAGCCAGGGTGGAAAACCCGTCGCCCTTGTCGTTTGAGGCTTTCAGATAGATAAAACTCCTGCCTGCCTCTTTAGGCGTTCCTGAGATTACGCCGGTTTTTGGGTCAAGCGTCAGACCTTTCGGAAGACCCTTTGGCCCGGGGGAGGCAATCACGCCGTTATTATCTTCTTCGTGTTCTTCAATCAAATCTGCTCCAAACGATTTTACTGCTTTGCCGGCTTTAATGGTGTAGCTGAAGGGTTTGCCAATCTCCCCAAGCGCGGTCAGCCCGCTTGTAATTACAGGCCATTCAGCCTGCGGTTTTTTCTGTTCAAAAAGCCACTTGCGCAAAGCTGTGAAGTCTTTCCAGGCCGGGTTTGTCAGGGAATCTGTAAGGCCGTACTCGTGATGAGTCCCGTAGACATATTCAGTGTACATCGGGTCATACCCCGCATCCGTCAGGGCTTTGAAGAGTCCGGGTAAAATGCGCCCGACCTTTTTCTTGGCTTCTGCGGTAAAACCGTCTTTAAGGCCGTCGAACATCCAGATGCCTATCTTTCTTGAGGCAATAATTTTTGTCTTGCTCACATCAAGCCCGGCAACAGACGGGATGGCCGCCGCGTAAACATCAGGGTAGCTATAGGCCGAAAGCAGGGCGATTGCCCCGAACCTGGAGGCGCCTGAGACCGATATGCGCGAAGCGTCAATATCCGGGTATTCCGCGAGGACTTCCCTTATCGCGACACAGTATGCGCTGGCCGCGACACATTTCCAATCAGGAAACTTTGTAACGAGATTGCCCGGGCACCAGACGCTCATCGTGTAGCAGGGGAATTGGGCCTGAGAGGACGGCATAGAAAAGGCGATTTTCATATCCCCGCCTATGAAGAGGGGATACTTTGCGCCTTCCTCTCTCTTTGCAGGCAAGACGAGAGAGTAGTTGAAAATGAAACCGTTGGGGTCTGTATAAAAACCGCGCTTGTATCTTTTGTCTCCGGAGGAGGCCATCTCCTTGGTCCATTGCGTCCTTTGCGCCGACTCGGCATCGGTGATATCCTGCATTGTGCGTTCGGAAATAATCAGCGAGGAAGAAGAAACAGAAGGGAAAGCGGACAGAAGAAGTACCAGGCCCGCGAGCGAAATCATACGCGTTTTCATTGCATGCTCCTGTGACCGGAAGGGGATACTCTTACGGGCTAACCCGTTTTGTCTTCTGAGGAAGGCGTTATTGAATAAAAGTTACGCGCGAAAACATATCAAAAGAAACTGCGCGAAGCGCGGTTTCTTAACTTTAATGGTAGCGCGTACGGGGCAACCCACCTTTAATTTAAACATATGGGCGTGCCGCGCAGCGGCCTCGAACCCTCTTTGGCGAGCCTCGTTACGCGCGAAAACATATCAAAAGAAACTGCGCGAAGCGCGGTTTCTTAACTTTAATGGTAGCGCGTACGGGGCTCGAACCCGTCATCTCCA
>CAIOVX010000054.1 GCA_903861835.1 Candidatus Firestoneibacteriota bacterium
CACTCTTTCCCTACACGACGCTCTTCCGATCTCAGCAGAAAGGATGTTAAAGAATGTCTGGTGACGGGAGACGTTATATTAAAGAACGAAAAGCCTACTCTTGTATTTGAGAAGGAAGAAAAGACTGCGTAACATCAAACCACAAACAACAAGCAATAAATTCTAAAAGTCTCATGTTTGCAGTGGTTAGAGTGTTTAGAGTTTAGTGTTTATTGCTTAGTGCTTAGTGCTGGACTTATTGGAGGCTTTGTGAAGAAAAGATACATAATGTCGCCTGGTCCTGTAGAAATACCTCCGACAGTCCTTGCTGTCGCAGCCCTTCCGATAATACATCACAGAACACCCGAATACAGAAAAGCTTTTGCCGAAGTAAATGAAGGTCTCAAATATGTATTTCAAACCAAGAACGATATTATAATATTTCCTGCGGCCGGAACCGGCGGCATGGAATCTGCGGTCGTCAACCTGCTTTCTCCGGGCGACAAAATAATTGTTGCTGCCATCGGACAGTTCGGCGAAAGATGGGGCAAGATCGCCGAGGCTTACGGCGTAAATGTAATAAAGCTATTCTCTGAGTGGGGTGAGGGTTCAGATGTAAAGAAGATTGAAGAAGCGCTTGCCGCCAACAAGGATGTGAAAGCCGTTTATACAACCTTAAGCGAGACCTCAACTGGCGTTGAAAACGATATTGAAGCAATCGCAAGAGTTGTAGCAAAATATTCGGCAGTCCTTGTAGTTGACGCAGTTTCCGGAATGGGCGCGATAAAGTTTAAAACCGATGAGTGGGGTGTTGATGTTGTTGTGGTCGGGGCGCAGAAAGGCATGATGATACCTCCCGGGCTTGCGATGGTCGCCTTAAGCGATAAGGCAAAAGCGCTGCTTCCTGCCAGCAAGATTAATAAGTATTATTTCAGTTACGAGCAGGCGCTCAAAGCGCTTTTAAAAGATAAATTGCCGGATACACCCTATACTTCTTCTGTCTCGCTTGTTCTGCAGCTGCGTGAATCAATAAGACTTATAAAAGAAGAGGGACTTGAAAATGTTTGGGCTCGGCACGCAAAAGTTGCTGCTGCCGTCAGGGCTGGTATTCAGGCTCTCGGTCTTAAAGCTTTCGCTAAAGGGACGCCGAGCAACGCCGTGACTTCGGTCTGGACTCCGGAAGGACTTGACGGAGATGCTCTCAATAAAAAAATACGCGATGATTACGGAATAACCATGGCCGGCGGCCAGGGGAAAATGAAAGGCAAGATGTTTAGGGTCGGACATCTTGGGTATACTGACAGGTTTGACGCGGTAGTAGCAATTGCCGCGGTCGAAATGGCCTTGAATGAACTTGGAACCAAGATAGAGACCGGCAAAGGCGTTAAAGCGGTAATAGAAGAGTTGTTGAAGAAATAGACTCTTTCAGTTTCTGTCCGGAGGGGTAATGTATAAAGTTCTTGTTGCTGATCCTATAGCTGAAGAGGGAGTAGAAGTCTTTAGAAAAGAGAAGGATATACAGGTTGATGTTAAACATAAATTGAAACCGGAAGAGCTAAAAGCGATTATCGGTGAATACGACGCGCTGGCTGTCCGGTCAGAAACAAAAGTAACAGCCGAAATACTTGACGCTGCAAAAAAACTTAAAGTTATAGGCAGAGCCGGTGTCGGCGTTGATAACGTTGATGTCCCGACAGCGTCAAAGAAAGGCATAATTGTAATGAATACTCCTGATGGCAATACTATTTCAACCGCCGAGCACACTTTCTCTATGATAATGGCTCTCTCCAGAAATATCCCGCAGGCCGATGCATCACTCAGAGCTAAAAGATGGGATAGAAAAAAATATACGGGTGTTGAACTATTTGGGAAGGTTCTTGGCATAATAGGAACCGGCAGAATCGGACGCGAGGTTGCGGTGCGCGCGAAAAGTTTTAATATGACTATAATCGCTTACGATCCGTACCTTTCCGAGGAAATGGCCGCAAAATACGAAATAGAAAAAGTATCTCTCGATCAGTTGCTTGCCTTGGCGGATTATATAACCGTCCACACCCCTATGACTTCTGAAACAAGGCACCTCTTAAACGAAGAGCGCATTTCTAAAATGAAAGACGGTGTCCGGCTTATTAATTGCGCCAGGGGAGGAATAATCAAAGAGAGCGCGCTGATAGCCGGCATAAAGTCTGGAAAAGTTGCCGGCGCGGCGCTGGATGTGTACGAGAGTGAACCGCCCGATCTAAACGCGGAATTGTTCACTCTTGACCGGATTATCTTCACCCCTCACCTCGGAGCTTCAACTGAAGAAGCGCAGGTAAGCGTATCCGTGGCTGTTGCCGGGCAGATGATAGATGCCTTACGCGGGGGGACAGTACGAAATGCAGTTAATATACCTGCAATACCTGCAGAATTGCTGAAACAGTTAAAGCCCTATATTGAGCTTTGCGAAATACTGGGGAAATTAATTTCGAGCCTGGCCACAGGTTCTATAAAGAAAGTAAATATTGAATACCGCGGTCTTATCGCTGATCACAATACTGCGGTCCTTTCGCTGGCAGTGACTAAAGGCATGCTTTCCGGTATAGCCAAGGAATCCGTAAATTTCGTTAATGCTCCGATTATAGCAAAAGATAAAAACATAATAATAGCAGAAGCCAGGACCAACGAATCTTCCGGTTATGCCAGTCTTGTGAAAGTTGAACTGGAAACTGAAAACGGCGTTTTCTCAATAGCCGGGACTGTGTTCGGCCGCGAGAACAAAAGAATAGTTCAGCTTCGCAACTATGACATCGATCTTGAGCCTGCTGAAATGATGCTGGTAATACAAAATAACGATAAACCGGGTCTTGTCGGAAGCATCGGTTCAATCCTTGGCAGCGAAGGCATCAATATTGCCAGCCTGCAGATGGCAAGAAACTCTTCTGGCGGCGTGGCTACTATGGTTCTGACAGTCGATCATGAAATAAATGATGCAATACAGGCGAAAATGGCTAAACTTGCTAATGTAAAAGAAGTAAAATTTGTAAGAATATAGCTTATTACGGAAGCAAATGGCTAAATTAAGTATTAGTTTGACTTTTTAGGTGTTTTCTTTTATACTAGAAAAGGTCCGTACTTAGAGCCGTTCCGGCAGGCCTTACCGCTGAACCTTCCGTAAATCGTGCAGCAAAACGCAGTTTATTTGACGAAAGGACTTATTCGTTTCTATCGGACTTATAGTAAAAATCATTTAGGGGAGGCTGGTATGAAAGAAGTAAGGCTTCACGGGAGAGGAGGCCAGGGCGTCGTTACCGCTGCAGAGCTCATGGCATCCGCTGCTTTCTTTGACGGCAAAGAAACGCAGGCTTTCCCGACCTTCGGCTCGGAGAGAATGGGCGCGCCTGTTGCATCGTTCGTCCGCATTTCCGAAAAGAAGATCAGGATCAGGTCCCAGATCTATGAGCCGGATTATGTAATCGTGCAGGACCCGACGCTTATTGGTTCCGTCGATGTTTTTGCGGGACTGAAGCAGGGCGGTTTAATTCTCATCAACACCGAGAAGAAGCCAGAAGAATTGAAGTTGAAGCCGGGATTTAATGTTAAGACTATACCTGCTACCAAGATAGCCATCGAGATACTTGGCAGGCCTATTCCCAATACCGTGATGCTCGGAGCTTTTGCCGGGCTGACCGGACTTGTAACGATGGACGGAATAAAGAAAGCCATGCAGCAGAGGTTCAAGGCAGAGCTTGTCGAGAAGAACATGCAGGCTGTTGAAAGAACCTTCAGCATGCTTAAAAACTGATAAAAGGAGAAGCTATGGTAGCCAAGAGAGCAAAGAACATCCTCATAGGCAACCCCGGCACCAGCCTGGCCAACAAGACAGGCAGCTGGAGGGTTTTTATGCCTGTGTACGATAAAACGAAATGCACCGCCTGCGGCATGTGCTCAATGATGTGCCCGGACGGCTGTGTTCACGGCGACAAAATAAAAAAGTATGATCCGGATTATGATTATTGCAAGGGTTGCGGTGTCTGCGCGAAAGTTTGCCCGGTAAAATGCATAACCATGAAGGAGGAGCAGAAATGAAAAAGGTAACGGAAGGCTTAAAAGCAGTTGCCGAATCCGTAGCCCTCTGCAGGCCGGATGTTATCTCGGCTTATCCCATTACTCCTCAGACGCATATTGTTGAGGAACTGGCGCAGATAGTGGCGGACGGCAAGTTAAAATGCGAGTTTATAAACGTTGAGAGCGAATTCTCGGCGGCATCAACCGTGCTCGGAGCTTCGGCTGCCGGAGCAAGGGCCTACACTGCGACTTCCTCACAGGGATTGCTCTTGATGATGGAAGTGCTCTACAATATGGCCGGAATGAGACTGCCCGTGGTTATCACCGACGCGAACAGGGCCGTATCCGCTCCCATTAACATCTGGAGCGACTGGCAGGACGCGATTACTGTGCGCGACGCCGGTTTAATTATGATGTATGCAGAAGACAACCAGGATTGCTGCGATATGCATTATCAGGCATTCAAGATTGCTGAAGACCCGGAAGTACAGTTGCCGGTTATGGTAAATATGGACGGGTTCATCCTTACCCATGCGTTTGATCCCATTGATTTCCCTTCGCAGGCAGATATAGACAAATACCTGCCGAAGTTCAAACCTCTTGATTTCCTTTCGGCCAACAACCCGAGATCCTTCGGCCTTATGGGCGGTCCGGACAGATACCTGGAAACCAGGTATGCGATGGCTGAGACCTTTAAATCCATAACGCCGGTAATTCTTAAAGCGGCCGACGATTTCAAGAAGATGTTTGGCCGCTATTCCGGAGGAATGATAGAGGAGTACCGCATGGAAGACGCAGAAACGGTTCTTGTTTCTATGGGTTCCACTATCTCCGACCTTAAAGAAGCGGTCGACACGATGCGCGAGAAAGGGAAGAAAATCGGCGTGTTAAAGATCAGAATACTGCGCCCCTATCCTGCTGCAGAAATCAAGCAAGCGCTCAGCAGATGCAAACGGGTTATTTGCGTAGAGAAAGCTATCTCGCTCGGCGGGCCCGGCATACTCGCAGCAGAATTAAAATCCGCTATTTACTCAAACGCGAATAAACCGGAAGTAAGCAACTTTATTATAGGCCTCGGCGGCAGAGATGTTAAGCAGGACCACATCTTTGAACTCGTAGAGAAAGCAGAAAAGGGCGTTTGCGAGACCGAATTTATTGGGCTCGACATGAAGCTCGTGGAGGAGATGGACAAATGACAACGCAAACAGCCGAAAATGTAAAATTGTTTAACAGCGGACATACAGCCTGCGCAGGTTGCGGGCTTGCCCTTGCAGCAAGGCTCGTCCTTCAGGCCACAGGCCCAAAAGTTATAGTAGTTAACGCCACAGGCTGCCTTGAAGTATTCACGACAAGGTCTCCTCAGACGGCGTGGGGAATTCCCTGGATTCACTCGCTCTTTGAGAACCAGGCCGCGGTAGCGACCGGGGTTGAAGCAGCGCTTCGCGCGCTTGGCAGAGGAGATGAAGCCAGGGTTATAGCGTGGGGCGGCGACGGCGCCTCGGCAGACATCGGGTTCGGCGGCATCAGCGGGATGTGGGAAAGGTACGACGATGTCCTTTACATCTGCTATGACAACGAAGCGTATATGAACACCGGCATTCAGAGGAGCGGTCTTACGCCTTTCAAGGGGCACACCTCCACTTCTCCGGCCGGTAAGGTCTCACTCGGCAATATGAAGCAGAAAAAGAATATACCTGCGATAGCGGTAGCGCACGGTCTTCCTTATGTTGCAACTGCTACGGTAGCTTATCCGAAAGACCTCGAGAGAAAAGTTAAGAAAGCCATGGAAGTTCGAGGCCCCAGGTACTTGCAGATTCTTGTTCCCTGTCCGCTTGGCTGGGGACACGCGACTTCAGATACTATTTCTATGTCTAAGCTCGCGGTTGAAACCGGTCTGAACCCGCTTTTTGAGTATATTGACGGCAAACTTGCAACGGCAATGACTGTAAAACAGAAACCGGTCGAAGAATACCTTAAACCGCAGTCTAGATTTAAGCATCTTTTCAGAGATGCGGCTGGCGCTGAGCAGATCAAGCTCATTCAGGAAATTGCGAACAGCAATTTTGCGAAGTTTAAAGTAGAAGCCGTTAAGTAAGCTATTGAAAACGCCTTACGGAACGCAAAATGACCGCAGAGCATAAACATAACGGGCATGGCCATCACGGCCATGCCCGTAATATTTCACGGGGAGCAATCGCCAAGAATCTGCTGATTGCCACCGCCATTACAGCGGTTATATTTATTGCGGAGCTCGTTGGAGGAATTCTTACTCATAGTCTTGCGCTGGTCTCTGACGCAGGCCATATGTTTTTAGACATCGCCTCGCTTGTACTTAGTTTTGCCGCTATCAAACTCTCACAGCGGGCTCCTACGGCCAGAAACACCTTCGGTTTTTATAGAGTTGAAATACTCGCTGCGCTCTTAAACGGTGCGACTCTCTTTGCGCTTTCAGGTTTTATCTTCTATGAAGCTATCAGAAGGTTTGGAACTCCGGAGAACGTTAATAGCGTTCCGATGATAATAATCGCTGTTATCGGTCTACTCTCAAACATAGCATCTGGACTGCTCTTGCACGGAGATTCGCGTCACAATATAAACGCGAGAGGAGCTTTTCTTCATATCGTCGGAGACGCGCTCTCTTCTGTAGGGGTGATTATAGCCGGACTCATTATTTACTTTACTAAATGGGAGCTTGCAGATCCTATAGTCAGCATTGTGATGGCCGCCGTAATATTGAAAGGCGCTTACGGGTTAGTGAAAGAATCGGTAGATGTCCTGCTTGAATCCGTGCCGAAATCAGTTAACCTTGAAACGGTAAAAGAAGAAATCAAAAAAGTTGCCGGCTCTTTAGAAGTACACCACGTTCATTTTTGGACCATCAGTTCAAATGTCTACGCGCTTGCGGCGCACGTCAGAGTTAATAATATGAATATCTCCGATACCGAGGGACTTTCGGAACTGGTTCGCCTAAGGTTAAAAGCCGAATACAATATCGAATATGTAACCTTGCAGTTTGAATGCTCTGAATGCAGGGAAGAACCCCTGGAAAGCGGCGCTGCCTGCGCTGTTAAGCCGGGCGCGCACGACCACTGATTGACCTCTGCCTCTTACTATAATTGACAAGATATTCCATAAATGTTAACATAATAATACTTTAAGTTTTTCGTGTTTTTATGAGCGTTGACGCTCTTTATCGGAGTAAATAAATGCATTATTTTGCGGTTAAGAAAGGCTGGCTCTGGTGCGAAAACGTCAGAGTGGTCAACATAGCAAAGAAAACAGGTACTCCTGTGTACATTTACAGCCATAGGACCCTGGCGGAGCATTACCTGAAGATTAATGCTGCTTTTTCGGGAATAGAAAATCTCATCTGTTATTCTCTTAAGGCAAACTCGAGCATTGCAGTTATAAGCAGCCTTGCAAAATTAGGAGCCGGCGCTGATATAGTTTCCGGCGGTGAGTTATACAGGGCTCTTAGGGCCGGTATCCCGGCAAGAAAGATAGTTTATGCCGGAGTAGGCAAGACTTCGGAAGAGATAGAAGCTGCGCTCAAAAAAGGCGTCTCAATGTTTAACATAGAGTCTATGCCGGAGGCTGAGCGAATAAATAGCATCGCAGGGAAACTCCGTAAGAAGGCGAATGTCGCCTTTCGAGTCAATCCTGATGTTGATCCCGACACGCATCACTACATAACCACAGGCAAGAAGGAGAATAAGTTTGGAATAAATATAAGCCTGGCCGCAGGGCTTTTTATAAGAGCACACAAAAAGCTCAAAAACCTAAACGTTACCGGTGTTCATATTCACATAGGTTCCCAGATTACAAAGACCGGAGCCTATGTGGAGGCCCTGAAGAAGATTACGGTTCTGATTTCAAAACTAAGGGCGTCCGGTCTAAGTATTACTTCTTTAAATATCGGCGGCGGTCTTGGAATTATTTATTCAAATGAAAAACCATCGACCCCTGCTGAATTCGCAGAAAGGGTTCTGCCTGTCATAAGACCGCTTGGGGTAAGGGTTATAATGGAACCCGGCAGGTTTATAGTGGGCAATGCAGGTATATTGCTCGCAAAAGTAACCTACATAAAGAAAGGTGAAAACAGGAATTTTGTAATTTTAGATGCCGGTATGAATGACCTGATTCGGCCGAGTCTTTATGGCGCGTTCCATAATATTATACCTGCGCAGCCTGCAGCAAAAGGCAAAATGAAGGCTGATATTGTAGGACCGATCTGCGAGTCAGGAGATTTCTTCGGCAAGAACCGCGTTGTTCCGGTCCTGAAAGAAGGGCAATACCTTGCTGTAATGAGCGCAGGCGCTTACGGGTTCAGCATGGCGTCAAATTACAACTCAAGGCGCAAACCGGCAGAAGTGCTGGTAAAAGACAAAAAGTTCTTCGTTGTCAGAAAGAGAGAGTCTTATGAAGACCTCACTCGCGGAGAATGCATACCGGGGAGAAGATGAGACACATAAAGTTTGTAAAAATGACCGGAGCCGGCAATGACTTTATTCTTATAGATAACCGGTCTGCTAAAATAGAAGACAGAAGTTCTTTTGGACTTGATGCCTGCAACAGGAAAATGTCTATTGGCGCTGACGGGGTCGCTTTTATCGAGAAGAGGATTAATCCTGGTTCTGCTTTTATGATGAGACTCATCAATGCTGACGGATCCGAGGCAGATATGTGCGGAAACGCTGTCAGGTGTATTGCTTTCCTGGGCTATAAAATGGGTTTAGCCGGGAGGAAGTTGGCAGTCGATACTCCGGCCGGAATTAAGCGTATTTTTATCGAGAGCGCGGAGAAAGTCACTGTAAATATGGGACTTCCTTCCGATCTAAGGCTGAACATAAGACTTACCGCCGGCAGGAAGAACTACAATGCCTGTCATGTGAATACGGGCGTGCCTCATGCAATTGTGTACGAAAATTCCCCTGATGTAGAAAACACCGGAAGAGAAATCCGTTTCCATAAGGTTTTCGGGAAGCAAGGAGCCAATGCCAACTTTGTAAAGGTGCTCGGCAAGAGGCGGCTTAAAGTAAGGACCTATGAACGCGGGGTGGAAGCGGAAACGCTTGCCTGCGGTACCGGAGCAACGGCAGCCGCGCTTATTTCAAATATGCTTGGGAAGACGGAATTTCCTACAACTGTCGTCACCTCAGGAGGGCAGCTCCTGCGCATTGACATAGACAAGGAAGGGTTTCTCTTCATGTCCGGCGGAGTCAAAATGATTTGCGAGGGTACACTCTACTATTAAGTTCTTACTGTTTTACAAGGAGGAAGTAAATGTTTAAGGGAGCGATAACAGCTTTAATAACGCCTTTCAAGAACGGAAAGGTTGATGAAAAAAGGCTGATTGAAAATGTTGAAATTCAGATTAAGAGCGGCATAAACGGTTTGGTGCCTTGCGGCACAACCGGAGAGTCGCCGACTCTTTCGCACGAAGAACACAAACGGGTTATAGAGATCGTCATCAAATCAACGGCAGGCAGAGTTCCTGTAATAGCAGGCACAGGAAGCAACAGCACCGATGAGGCGCTGGAGCTGACCGCGCACGCTAAAAAAGCCGGAGCTGACGCAGCGCTGATAGTAAGCCCTTATTACAACAAGCCGACACAAAAAGGCCTTTACCTGCATTTTAAAATAATTGCGGAAAAGGTTGATATTCCGGTGATCCTCTATAACATCCCGGGCAGATGCGGCGTGACCATTGAAGCTTCGACTATGGCTCTGCTGGCTAAACTCAAGAATATTGTCGGCGTTAAAGAGGCCGCGGGCAGTTTGGATGCGGTTAGCCAGATAATACGCGCCTGCGGAATGCAATTTGATGTGTTGTCCGGGGATGATGTGCTTTGCCTTCCTATGATGTCGGTGGGTGGCAGAGGCGTTATTTCCGTTATTTCTAACCTGGCGCCGAAACAGGTGGCTGAAATGACGGCTGCTTATGCTTCAGGCGACCATAAGAAGGCGTTGATGTTGCATTACGCGCTGTTGCCGTTAATGAAGGCGGCTTTTATCGAGACCAACCCTATTCCTATAAAAACTGCCATGAAACTCGCCGGGTTGGATACGGGTGAAATGCGGCTGCCGATGTGCGCTATGGAAGAGAAGAATGAAAAGTTACTGGCTGAAGTCCTTAGAGAGATGAAACTAATTTAAACCAGAACAAACCGGTTTAACGGAGAGAATATGCTTAGAATAGGAGTTTGTGGCGCTGCCGGAAGGATGGGTTGTATGATAATCAGGCAGATTGCCTCTCAGGCTGACCTAAAACTTTCTGCTGCCGTTGAGTTTGCCGGAAGCCCAAAACTTGGAAATGATGCGGGAGAGCAGGCAGGCTGCGGGAAGCTCGGAGTAAGTATTACCTCGGACCTTGATAAAGTGATTTCCGTTTGCGATGTAATAATTGATTTCAGCAGCATTGAAAATACGCTGCAGAGCGCTGCGTTATGTGCTTCAGTTAAGAAGGGAATAGTCATTGGAACAACAGGTTTCAACGACGCACAAAGAGCCCAAATAGCCTCATTAGCGAAGAATACGGCGATAGTTCTCTCGGCAAATATGAGCGTAGGCGTTAATCTGCTCTTTAAACTAGTTAAAGAGGCTGCCGCCGTACTTAAAGACAAGGATTTTGATATTGAAATTGTAGAGACGCACCACAGGTTCAAGAAAGACGCGCCTTCTGGCACTGCGATGAAACTGGCCCAGGTTATTGCAGACGAAAAAGGCTTAGATCTGAAAAAGGTAATGGTGTCGGGACGTGAAGGTCAAACAGGCGAGCGCTCCAAAGACGCCATTGGAGTCTTCGCGATTCGTGCAGGAGATGTGGTCGGGGATCACACTGTGACTTTTGGCGCCCTGGGTGAACGCATAGAGCTTACGCATAAAGCCCACAGCCGTGAGACTTTTGCGAAAGGCGCCGTTATTGCTGCAAGGTTCCTTCAGGGAAAAGCTGCGGGGATTTATGATATGCAGGATGTGTTACAAATTGAATAATGGTTTATATGACCGCTTCGCGCGTCATGTGCTGTGATGAAAGATATTATACATGCCAGACTACGTCTGGCATAGCAGGATAACGTTCTTAACGTAAAACCGACAGGAGAATGATGAAGATTGAATTGTCAAATAAACTAAAGAAACTGCCGCCTTATCTTTTTATCGAAATTGACAAGATGAAAAAGAAGGCAAGAGATGAAGGGGTTGATATAATAAACCTGGGCATAGGTGATCCGGATCTTCCCACCTTAAAGCCTGTAATAGACGAAATGGCTAAGGAAATATATAAACCCGAGAATCACCAGTATCCTCTTGGCAGCGGTTTGCTTGATTTCAAGAAAGCCGTCGCCGCCTGGTATAAAGAAAGGTATAGTGTTGAGCTTGAAGCTGCGACGGAAACAATGGCGCTTATTGGTTCAAAAGAAGGAATTGGTCATATACATCTGGCCTTCATTAACCCCGGAGATGTAGTGCTTTGCCCTGATCCGGGATATCCGGTATACAACGCGGGTACTGTTTTCGCTGAAGGTGAACCCTATTTTATGCCGCTTCTTGAAGAGAACGGTTTTATGCCTGATTACGCCAAGATCCCTGTGGATATTGTAAAGAGAGCAAAACTGCTCTTCATTAATTACCCCAATAATCCGACTGCGGCTGTAGCCACCCGCAAATTCTTCGAAGATACCATCGCTTTTGCCCTTAAAAACAATATCATAGTTTGCCACGATGCCGCCTATTCCGAAGTATATTATGATGGGCAAAGACCGCTTTCATTTATGCAAGTTGAGGGTTCCAAAGAGGTTGGAATAGAATTCCACTCCTTTTCCAAAACCTTCAATATGACCGGCTGGCGTCTCGGTTATGCCGTCGGGAATAAAGATGTGTTAGCCGGTTTGGCTGCCGTAAAGGAAAACCTTGACTCCGGGGTGTTTCATGCCGTTCAGCGCGCCGGAATCGCAGCGTTACAATTGCCGATCAAGTGGACCGATGAGCTCCGCTCCGTTTATCAGAAAAGGAGAGACACGCTTGTTGAAGGTTTGCGTTCTTTGGGTTGGCAGGTTAATCCCCCCAAAGCGGCTTTTTATGTTTGGATTAAAGTTCCCGAGAAATTCAAGGAAGCGAATCAGACTTCAAAATCAATTTCCTCGGAACTTGTTAAATTCCTGTTAACTAAATGCGGCATAGTTTCTACTCCTGGAGTCGGGTTTGGCGCGGCAGGGGAAGACTATATAAGAATGACTTTGTGCGCTCCTGAGAGCAGATTGAAAGAAGCCGTGGAACGGATAAGGAAGGTATGGTAACCGCGTATTTGAGCATTGGTTCAAATGTCGGAAATAGACTAAACAACCTTGAACAGATAACGGAATTGCTTGGCGGCATTAAGGGTGTGAGTATAAAGAAGGTTTCAAGTCTCTATGAAACAGCACCGTTTGGCGGTGTCAGGCAGAGAAACTTCTTTAACGCGGTAATAAAGATAAAGACCAATCTTTCCCCGCTTGAGCTGCTCTCTGTTTGCAATAAAGTTGAGAAACTCTTGGGGCGAAAGAGAACTGAGAAAAATGGACCTCGTACTGCCGATATAGATATTCTTCTTTTTGGCAGTTTAAGGCGTAAGTCATGGAGATTAAGTATTCCGCACCGTCAGATGACGAAACGGAGATTTGTGCTGGTCCCGCTTACAGAGCTTGCCCCCGGGATTATTATTCCCGGAGCAGGCAAGGCGAAAAAGGTTCTAACAGAATTGAAAGATGATAACAGCGTAATCAAGGCCGGTGTTAAATGACAGAGAAAACTTTCGGAAAATATATGGTTATTGAAGGCCCCATCGGGGTCGGGAAAACAAGCTTTATAGAGCTCGTAAGCCGCGAGTTCAATTTTAGGCCGGCTCTCGAGATAGTGGAAGAGAACCCTTTCTTGTCGCGCTTCTACAAGGAAATGAAAAGTTATGCCTTTCAGACTCAGTTGTTTTTTCTGCTTAACCGTTATAAGCAGCAGCAGGAGTTATTCCAGCAGGATCTTTTCTCGAAAGGCATAATATGTGATTATATGTTCGAAAAAGACAGAATATTCGCCTACCTGAATCTTGATGACAATGAACTTAACCTTTACGAGAAGATTTACTCAATCCTCAAGGTACAGGTCCCGAAACCGGATCTTGTTGTCTATCTCCAGGCCAGCACCGATACGCTGATGAGGAGAATAAAGCTCCGCGGCAGGCCTTTCGAGAAGGCAATAACCTATGAGTATATTGACAAGGTTAACAAAGCTTACAATCAATATTTTCTTAATTACACGGAAAGTCCTCTGCTCATAGTGAGCACCAATGAGATTGATTTCGTCCATCACTTCGGAGACTTGCAGGATCTTATATCAACCATCAAAGATATGAAGACCGGAACAAAGTACTACCTGCCTGTAACGACTCTATGAAGACATTTAAAACCATCCGCGAGATGAACGCTTTCTCTTTGAAAGCTAAGAAGGAAGGCAAGACTCTCGGACTTGTCCCTACTATGGGGTGTCTGCATGAAGGGCACTTGTCGCTGGTTGAAGCGGCGAAAACGGCTTGTGACGCTACGGTAGTCAGTATTTTTGTAAATCCAACTCAGTTTGGGAAAAACGAAGACCTTGATAAATACCCCAGGGATCCAGAAAGAGATCTGCGCCTGTTGAGAGAAGCCGGTGTCGAAGCAGTCTTTGCTCCGGAAACGGTTGAAATGTACCCTGAAGGGTTTTCAACTTTTACGGTGCCTGAAGGCGGGGTAGAGAACCTTCTGGAAGGAATAATCAGACCGGGGCATTTTAAGGGTGTGGCAACCGTAGTTGCGAAATTGTTCAACATAGTTAATCCGGATAAAGCATTCTTCGGGCAAAAAGACGCCCAGCAGTGTTTGATAATCAAGCGTCTTGTGCTTGATCTGAATTTTCCGCTTGAAGTGGTGATCCTGCCGACGGTTAGAGAGCAGGACGGTCTGGCCAAAAGCTCAAGGAACTTATACCTTAACGCTAAAGAGCGTAAGGCAGCGCCGGCAATTTACAAAGCGCTGCAGATGACGCAGCATATGATTGAACTCGGAGAAAAAAACCCGTCTATTATTACTGCCGAGATTAGAAAACTGCTGGGGCGGACAAAATTGCTTGCTCTCGAATATGTGGTTGTAGCCGACCCGCAAACCCTTCTGCCGGTAGAATTAATAACAGGCAGAGTGCACGCTCTAATTTCAGCGCGTGTCGGAACGACCAGGCTTATTGATAACTTGCTGATTGACAGGTAGAAGGAATTATTTTCCGGAGGCATTATGTTCAGACATATGTATAAATCTAAGATTCACATGGCAACGGTAACGCAGGCAAATCACAAGTATAAGGGAAGTATCACCATAGATGAAGCTCTGCTTGAAGCGTCCGACATGATACCAAATGAAAAAGTACAGGTGCTTAATTTCAACACAGGCGACCGTTTGGAAACTTATATTATCAAAGGCAAGAGGGGCAGCGGAGTAATCTGCCTTAACGGGCCTGCAGCCAGGGCCGGTCAAGTAGGAGACAAGGTAACCATTGTCTCCTATGGTCTCTATAACGACAGCGAGGCCAAAGCGTTAAAGCCCACAATGATCCTCGTCGACGAAAAAAACAAAACAATAAAGTAATCCTGCGCAGTACTCTTCCGCAGACACAAGGAATCAATGGCCCATAATTTCATCAACATAAAAGGCGCGCGCGAGCACAACCTGAAAAACTTTGACATTTCCATACCCCGAGACAAACTGGTTGTAATAACCGGACTTTCCGGATCCGGGAAATCTTCGCTTGCTTTCGATACCATTTACGCGGAGGGTCAGCGCCGCTATGTTGAGTCTCTATCAGCTTACGCGAGGCAGTTTCTCGGTCAGATGGAAAAGCCGGATGTTGATTACATTGACGGGCTTTCACCCGCGATAGCTATTGAGCAAAAGACGCCTTCACACAATCCTCGTTCCACCGTAGGGACCGTAACGGAAATATATGATTACTTGAGACTGCTCTATGCCCGCATCGGCATTCCGCATTGCCATCAGTGCGGAAAAATAATTGAAAAACAGTCTGCGGAGCAAATAACAGACAAGATTCTTACCTATGAGGCAGGAAGTAAACTGCAGATTCTCGCGCCGGTCATCTCCGGGAGAAAAGGCGAGTATCAGAAGCTGCTGGACGGCATCAGGAAAGAGGGTTATGTCCGGGTTAGAATTGACGGCAAGGTGCATGATATTGGCGAGGATATAAAGCTCGAAAAGAACAAAAAACACAGCATCTCAGTGATAGTTGATCGTATTACCGTCGGTCCTGAATCGCGGAAAAGAATAGCAGGTTCCGTTGAGGCAGCCCTGAAATTGGGTGAAGGCACGCTAACGCTTATTGTAAACGATGGCAAAGAAATACCCTTCTCCGAGAAATTCGCCTGTTTAGACTGCGGCACAGGCATCAGTGAACTGACACCACGGATGTTCTCTTTCAACAATCCCTTCGGCGCGTGTCCGGAATGCGGGGGCTTGGGACAGAAACTTGAGATAGACCCTGACCTCGTAGTGCCGGACAAGGATAAGAGCCTTGACGGCGGGGCCATAGCGCCCTGGAGCAGCAATACCGCCTTCTATTACCAGAGCATGCTAAAGGCTGTAGGCAAGCATTACGGCTTCAGGACAGATGTACCCTTCAAAAATATAAAAAAAGAGCATAAAGATATAGTTCTTTATGGTTCAGGCGAGGAAAAGATAAAGTTTAACTTTACCTCATCGCAGGCTACCCATTCTTACACCGGCAAGTACGAGGGCGTTCTGCCTAACCTTAAAAGACGTTTTACGGATACGGAATCAGAATATATTAGAAATGAAGTCATCGGGCACTATATGCGGAGCAATAAATGTCCGTCCTGCAACGGCGCCAGGCTGAAGAAAGAGACCCTGAGCGTAAAGATCGCTGGCAGGAATATCAATGAGGTGACAGGCCTCAGCGTAAGCGAGTGCCTGGACTTCTTCAAAAATATTAGTTTGAGCGAGCGCGAGGCTCAAATAGCAAAGCAGGTCCTTAAGGAAGTAAAGGCAAGGCTGGGGTTCCTGGCGAATGTCGGTCTGGGATACCTTACGCTTAACCGCGCGGCTATGACCTTGTCAGGCGGAGAGTCTCAGAGAATACACCTTGCCACGCAAATCGGGGCTTCCTTGGTAGGCGTGCTTTATGTGCTTGATGAACCCAGCATTGGGCTTCACCAGAAGGACAACGAAAAATTATTGAACACGCTTAAAACGCTCAGAGACCAGGGCAATACCGTAATTGTCGTCGAGCACGATGAAGATACAATGAGAGACGCCGATTACATTATTGACCTCGGCCCCGGCGCCGGAGCAGACGGCGGCTACGTTATTGCAGCCGGCCCGTTAAAAACAATACTTGCCTCCAAAGAATCCCTTACAGGAAAGTATCTGCGCGGTGACCTTAAAATAAACGTGCCGCACTCAAGAATGGAATGTTCCGGTGAGAGCTTGGTCTTAAGGGGCGTTGAAACTAACAATCTGAAGAAGATTGATGCGGAATTCCCTTTAAAGTGTTTTACCTGTGTAACCGGTGTTTCCGGTTCCGGAAAAAGCTCGCTGGTGCAGGAAACGCTTTACCCGGCGATGATACATGAGTTATTCCGCACCGGAATTAAACCTGCCGGTTATCATAAGATAGAAGGCGCGGACAAGATTGATAGGGTAATAAATATTGATCAGCAGCCTATCGGCAGGACTCCGAGAAGCAACCCTGCGACTTATAGCGGTGTCTTTACTCATATACGCGATTTATTCACTGAAACAATAGAGGCGAAGACGCGCGGTTATAATCCAGGCAGGTTCAGTTTTAACGTGAAAGGCGGCAGGTGCGAGGCCTGTGAGGGTGACGGTATTCTTAGGATTGAGATGCACTTTCTTCCCGATGTTTATGTGCAGTGCGAGGTGTGTAAAGGCAAGCGTTATAACCGGGAAACGCTGGAAGTGAGATACAGCGGCAAGAATATTGCCGAGGTGCTTGATATGACCGTTACCGTAGCGCTTGAATTCTTCAAGAATATTCCCAAGATACATTCTATTCTTCAGACACTTGAGGATGTGGGTCTCGGCTACATTAAGCTCGGACAGCCCGCGACGACGCTCTCGGGCGGCGAGGCACAGAGAATTAAACTATCGGCTGAGCTTAGCAAACGCGCCACCGGTAGGACTCTTTATATCCTTGATGAACCCACAACCGGTCTGCACTTTGACGACATAAAGAAGCTGCTTGATGTGCTTTTCAGACTGCGCGATAGAGGTAATAGTATTGTTGTAATTGAACATAACCTTGATGTGATCAAAACTGCCGATCATGTAATAGATTTAGGCCCTGAGGGCGGTTCTGCTGGTGGTTATGTTATCGCTGCAGGAACCCCGGAAGAGATAGTTGAAAATAAAAAGTCTTTTACCGGTAAGTTTCTAAAAAAAGTCCTTTAACCTGTCTCTGTTCATAATATCCCTAGTGTTGAAATGTTCTGCCATAATTGCTATAATTAACAGGTTTTTAGAGGAGAAATATGGATAAAAAAGCGCTTTTGAGGAAAGTTCCGATTTTTTCCGGAATCTCTGCAAAAGATCTCAATGCCATAGCAAAAACTATGACCTTGAAGAAATATGTGAAAGGCGCTTATCTTTTCTTTGAAAAAGAAGAAGGAAAGACGCTTTATGTAATAATACACGGGCTAATTAAGATATTTACCGCCGACAAAAGCGGGAGAATTAAAACCCTTACCTACCTGAAAGACGGAGATTTTTTCGGTGAGATGGCCATGCTTGACCATGAAAAACGCTCGGCATCGGCCTTAGTGGTAGAAGACGCTGAAGTGTTCGCGCTAAACCGGAAAGATGTTCAGAAGGAGCTGCTAGACAATCCCCTAATTGCCTTGAAATTGCTAAGGACGCTAAGTTCCAGGCTCAGATACTGCGACAAGCAGATTGAAGACCTGACTTTCAGAAACCTTCCGGGCCGGGTAGCCAGCACTCTTTTGGATTTAGCCGCGAGATACGGGAAAAAAACTCCGGCAGGAATAAAACTTGATCTTAAACTTACGCACCAAGACCTGGCTGACATTATCGGAACCGCAAGAGAGGTAATTACCTCTATACTCGGAGATTTTCGTGAGGCCGGCTGCGTTCTGGATATCGACAAGCACCTTATCATTAAAGATGAAAAGAGTCTTAGAAGCTGGATCACCTGATGAAAATATTTCATGAAGCCCTAAATACCATCAGGAAAAATAAATACGCGGCGGCAACAACGGTAGCCGTGCTCGTTTGTAATATGCTGATACTTGGAATTTTTGGTCATGTCATACGAAATTTGAATCAGTTCCTTGATAATGTTAACTCAAGCGTCCAGATAACGGCTTATACTTCCGAGAAACTTAAACCGGAAGATTTAGTGCAGCTGGTTGCAAGTATCAAGGCACAGGACGGTGTTAAGGATTGCCATTATGTCCCTAAAGAGGAAGCAATAAAGGAGTTCGCGGGTGATCCTGATTTCAAGAGCTACGTCGACAATGTAAAAGAGAACCCCCTGCCAAACTCCGTTAAGGTTGGAGTTGAGAAGGAGCACAGAAACGCGGCGGGGTTGCAGGCACTCGCGGCTTTTGTGGGAGCCTTGCCCGGAATTACCGAAGTCAATTATAGGAAGGACGAAGCGGAAAGGTTTTTCAAAATAATATCGAGTATTGAAGTATTCGCTGCCGGATTTTCCTTGATATTGATACTCAGTTCGGCTTTTGTAGTCACAAGCACGGTAAGGAATAATATTCATTCGCGCAGGGGAGTCATTAACTCCATGCTTAAGTCCGGGAGCAACGCAAAAGCGTTAAAAAAGGTATTCGTGCTTGAAAGTGTCTTGCTTGGCGCCGCCGGAGGGGTAATTGCCGCGTCTCTGCTGGCGTTCTTAGAGTTCACGGTTGTAGGAATGATAAACCTGCTTTGGTCCGGGCGTTGGGTACGGGTGGACGCGGCGCTTTTCTTCGGCATTGTCCTTTTTTCAGCTCTTCTAGGTTTCTTGAGCAGTATTTTTATAAGGATAGAGCAATCAAATCATTAATGAAACCCATAAAAACCGCTTTTTTCATAGTAAGTTTTCTGGCGCTCTCCCTGCCTCTTTTTTGCCAATCCTCAGAAGAGAATAAGAAAGAACTTGAGAAAGTCAGCAAACAAATACAGGACAAAATAGAGCAACAGTATAAACTCTTCGAGGAAGAAAAAAGCGTTCTTTACCAGGTGCAGAAGTTCGATCAGAAACTTGATGAACTAAAGAAACGGGTTGATAACTGCAACAAGAAACTTGAACAGTACGAGCAGGATATAGGCTATTCAAAGGAGCAAATAGGGAGCGAGAGCAAAAGACTCAACAAGGTTGAGCAAGACCTCAGCGATAGAATGCGCCAGCTATACAAGGAAGGCAGTTTTAAGAGCCTCAAGACCCTGATGTCGGCAGTCAGCTATGAAGATTTTATGAAGAAATACGACCTGCTTGTAACAATCGCTAAAAAAGATGTCGAGTTGAAACAGAATATTCTTAAAAAGAAAAAGGAACTCTCGGGCAAGAAGAGCGACTTTGAGAAAAAATATGTTAAATATGAGAGTTACCGGAAAACTGCAGCAGAGAAAAGCGTGGAGCTTACGGAGCAGAAAAAAGAAAAGAGCGGCTTGCTGGGCGGAATAAAGGACCAAAGAGCGCTTTATGAACAGGCAATAGCGGAGTTGAAGCAGCAGTCAGGCAAGCTGGAGAATATAATTAAGCAGTATGACGCGGATAGCAGGAAAATTGAAATTCCCAGATCTGAAGGAGATATTAATAAAGTAAAAGGGAAACTTCAGCAGCCTTCGGAAGGAAAAGTAACATCTTTTTTTGGTAAGTATAAACATCCAAAATTCAATGTTTATGTCTTTAACAATGGGGTAGAGATAACTTCAAAGCTCAACGACCCGGTTCATCCGGTTTACTCGGGTGTTGTAATCTTTGCAGATTGGTTTAAGGGTTACGGTAAAACGGTTCTGGTGGATCACGGTAATAATGTTGTTGGTATCTATGGGCATCTTTCCGAAATCTCGGTCAACTTCGGGCAGAAAGTAGCTGCTGCGGATATGTTAGGGAAAGTCGGCGACACAGGATCTTCCGAGACACCTACACTATATTTTGAAATACGAAAGGAAGGAAAACCGCAAAATCCGCTTGAATGGCTTGCTAAATAGCAGCGATACTCAAAGAAAGCTACAGTAGGAGAGGAGTTTTATGAAAAAAGTCTTGATTGCCATAATGACAGTTTTCGCAATTCTGCCTTTGTTCGGCGAAAATACGCCGGAACAGGATCGGTTGCTGGTCGATAAAGTTTACAAGGAACTTCCCGTAATGAGTGAGTCGCTCGATTACATTATTAAAAATTACGTGGATGAAGATAAAATAAAAGGAGATCTCTTATTCCACGGCGCCATTAAGGGAATGATCGGCACACTTGATGTCCATAGCCATTTTATGGATAATGATCAGTTTACAGAGCTGCAGACAGAAACGTCAGGGGTCTTTGGCGGCATAGGAGTTGAAATAACGCTGAGAAGCGATGTCCTTACAATAGTAGCTCCTATTGAAAAAAGCCCGGCCTGGCAGCAAGGCATACGAAGCGGCGACAGGATCATAAAGATCGAGGGTGAGCTTACGAAAGGTAAAACTGTTGACGATGCTATAAAAAAAATCCGCGGACCGAAAGGCACAAAGGTAAAGTTAAGTATCGCGCATGAAGGCGAAGATCAGTTGGTTGAAGTTGAAATAACCAGGGACAACATAAAAATACAAAGCGTTGATTCGTATGTGTTGACTGATAACACAGGATATATAAGGCTTCGTAATTTCATTGAAAGCTCCGGGCGTGACATAGGCGCAGCGCTTGAGAAACTGGGAAAAGCCAATGTAAGAGGAGTAATCCTGGATTTGAGAGGCAACCCGGGCGGGTTGCTTGATGTCGCCGTTGATATCTCCGACAGATTTCTGTCAGGAGATAAACTTATTGTTTACACGCAAGGCAGAATTAATAATATGAATCGCAAATATACTTCTACCGGCGGCGGCGCTTTTGGTGAAAAGGTCCCAATGATTGTCCTGGTAAATAAAGGCAGCGCTTCCGCCTCAGAGATAGTTACAGGGGCATTGCAGGATAATAAGCGAGCGGTGGTTATGGGGACGCAGTCATTCGGAAAAGCATCAGTGCAGAGCATCTTTAGGCTTTCCGACGGGTCAGGACTCAGACTTACGACTGCTTATTACTATACTCCGCTTGGCAGAAAGATTCACGAGAAAGGCATTACGCCAGACATAATCAGCGAGGATAAATACCCGGGTGACCAGGTCTGGAAATTAAACTATTATGAGCATTTCGCTGCCTATGCCAAAAAATATGTCAAGAGCAATACGGCGGCTGACGAGAAAGTAAAAGTTGACGACAAAATGGCAGATGATATGATAAGAGACGCAAGAGCTGCAGGCTTTGTGGTTAGCGACCTTGAAATCGAGAAGAATAGGCAGTTCTTGAAGAACTTCATAAGAGCTGAGATAATCCGCACCCTTAAGGGAGACTCTGACGGTGAAAGAGCCAGAGTAGAAGATGATGACACCATTAAGAAGGCAGTAGATCTTTTTAAGTCTGCCGAAATAATGAACACAGTTAAGTAGCGGCAGAAGCACGGAGGGTTAGTTCTAATGGCTAAGACACCTGACTTGAAATCAGGAGTCCCTCACGGGACATGCAGGTTCGAGTCCTGCACCCTCCGCCAAATCTAACAAAGCGACATTTTTCGCTGATCTAATTGTTTCGCAGTCGCTCCATTAGACAGTTTCAAGTAAACTTAAAGTTTATTAAGGAGAAGTCCGTGGAGAAAGAATCAATGAGCGGGAAGGAGAGATGGCTTGCAGTCCTTAACAGGCAGAAACCTGACAGGATACCGATGGACTATTGGGGCACAAAAGAAGCCGGCGAAAAGCTTATGAAACATCTCTCGCTTCCAGACATGAATGCTGTGTTTAAGAAACTTCGGATTGACAAGCCCTTTTGGGTCGGCGGCAAAGAGAAGGGACCCAAGAAATTGGACGGAAGCGACATGTGGGGGTTTAAGTTCCGCAAGGTAGACTACGGGAACGGTTCCTATGAAGAGGTCGCAAACCACCCGCTCGCGGACTTTAAAAGTATAGATGAGTTGAATAATGGTTATGTGTTCCCTACGGCGGATCTTTTTGATTATTCACACATAAAAGCAGAGGTAGAAGCGCATCCGGACAGAATCGTGCAGGGCGGAGGCTCTGAACCGATGCTTACCTACAAATACCTGCGCGGCGATGAACAGGCTTTTATTGATTTTATAGAGAACCCTGAGTTCATGCAATACATCCTTGATAAAATTATGGCTTTCAGCTACGAGAATACAAGACGCGTCCTGGAACAGGCCCCGGGCAAGATACATATAGTATATGTCGCGGAAGACCTCGGTTCGCAGGACGACCTTCTTTACAACCCGGTCCATATCAGGCAGTTCCTGTTCCCTAATATGAAAAAGATGATGGATTTAACGCACCAGAACGGAAGCTATGTATTCACGCATACTGACGGGGCATCTAGAAAGATAATACCGGAGCTTATTGAACTGGGCATGGATGTCCTGAACCCTATCCAGTGGAATTGCAAAGGTATGGGCATAGAAGGGTTAAAGAAGGATTTTGGCGACAAGATTATATTTCACGGCGCGGTAGATAATCAGCATTGCCTGCCTTTTGGCACAGTTGCTGAAGTGAGAGAAGAAGTTAAGAGAAACATTGAGGTGCTGGGGAAAAACGGCGGATATATTCTCGCGCCCTGTCATAACCTTCAGGTTGTCGGACCGTCTGCGAATGTGGTTGCTCTCTACGAGGCGGGGTTGGAATACGGCTCGAATTGAAAGTGATAGGGTTTGAAATGAATAGAACTATGTGATACAATCAAACTCGTTTTCATTAAGAACTAAAGTTTCACACGGAGAGATGGCCGAGCGGCTGAAGGCAACCGCCTGCTAAGCGGTTGTACTCCAAAAGGGTACCGAGGGTTCAAATCCCTCTCTCTCCGCCATAAAATATAAAACCCCCGCGTTTAACGGGGGTTTTGTTTTTGGATTATTAGCGCGAAAATCCGCAGGCTTTTGAGTATAGAGAGGTCACTTCCATGATTTTGGCGTGGATTAGCGGACGCGGCCCGCTGGAAAGCGACCCCATCTTTACATTATCCGCTTGCGCAGGCAGGTACCTCTCAATGAGCGGGAGAGGAATTTTCACTCCGGATAGATTATTCAAGAGTAATGATATTGCCAGTTCGAGTTCCGGCAAATGCCAGTAATAGCGGCACCTGTCGCTGTAACTATACTTTCTTTTATCCGCAACTTCTGATTCTGTCCCGTTATAGTAATTCTTCCAGTAGGAAGTATTCTTGAGCATTACTGACTCTAAAGTATTCTCAAGCTCTGAGAGTTTAACGGATTTTCCCGGGAATAGTTCTGCCTCAATCTTCTCAAGCGAGAACAAGGCCTCTCTGAAAGCAAAAGTAAGCCACGGGCCGACTTTCAACACTGCAAAATGGTCCCGCACAAGTTCTTTAAGCGCGCTGCCCGGCTGGTAGTCAGTGGAATGAGCTTCAAAAATAATGTTCGGCTGATTTTCAATGAAGGTTTTAAGGCCTGCGGCGTTCTCCGGAACATAAGTATCAACTGATGAGTCTCCAAATTCAACTCCCGGCTGTACAACAACCGCCTGTACTCTATCCCAGGCGGACTGAAGGCCTTTTCTTTTGAAGGCATTTTGAATTTCTTTAACGGTCTCCGCTACACCAGCCGCGCATGTAATATGAATCTTGCCATGGCCGAGAGCAGCCCCGCCGGGGGGGGGCACTTCAGTCCCCACTATGTAGGCGGGAAGTGTATCAGCGGATTTATCCCAGGCAGCCTCTGCCGCAGCGCAAAGCTCCGCTGCCCGTTCCGCCGCAACCCTGGGAGCCGGAGCTTCTCCGGAATCATCGGAACATTTCATACTGGCATCAAGATGCAGTTTTGAAAAGCCTGCCTTGACATAGGCAGCCATCAGCACGCGGGCTTTCTGCATAGCAGAACCAGAGTTTTCATTGCGCCAGGTGTTCGGACCAAGATGATCACCGCCGAGGATGAGTTTTTTTGCCGGAAACCCGAGCTCCTTCGCCATATTTGTTACAAAGGCGGCGAAATCTGCGGGTTTCATTCCGGTATAGCCGCCAAATTGGTCAACCTGGTTGGAGGTTGCTTCAATGCAGAGGGTTGAATTGTCCTTTATAGCCTGCAGAATTGAAGCCTCTATTACGAAACGGTTTGCCGAACAGATGCTGTAGAGGCCGGTATTTTTACCGCTCTTCTGATCCTTTACTATATTGCTTAGCGGGTTAGGCTTCATTTATAGATGGTAACGCCTTTAACAACCCGGCTAATCACGCCTGTCTTGCTCGGGCTGTCAGGCTTATGCCCTAAGTTGAGGGATTTGAATAAACCAAGAAGTTGACCGGCAACAACATCGGTGAGCACGCGATAATCGTCGGAAACCGCCGTCCCTTCAGGATAAAGTTCAATTGTATGAGGAGAGAGAGAGAGTATTTCTTTGTCGGCTTTGGCGCAGATTATTACCGCTGCCATACCCTGCCTGCCTTTCTTTAACTGCTGCAGAAGGTCCAGCTCATATCTCCTGGCTCTCGAGTTTTCCGACAGAGCCGCGAAAATAAGGCATTCATTATTAATGAATACCTGTGGACCATGTCTTAATCCGAGAAACGAGTCAAACCTGCAGGCGACTTTGCCTTCCGTCATTTCCATTAATTTCAGGTGGCATTCCTGCATGGTTCCGAAAAGATTGGAGGAGCCAAGATAGCTGACCCGCTTAAAAGGCCTGCGGCAGAGCGCGGCAAGCATATCGGAATAATCGTTGATTATCCGCGCCGCTCCGGCTGCTGCCCTCTTAACTTCTGAAGTGAAAGTGTCCGTGTCGTTAAGCGTTCCCAGGAAAAGTCCGGTAAGAGCCATAGTTGAAAAGGAACCGGTCATTACTAAAGAGCGATCATTTGTTTCTTCCGGCAGGATGATACAGTAAGAGTTTGGGTCCCGGTCAGTTCTTTTTGCCAGCGCGCCGTCCTTGTTGCAGGTTATGACAAGTTGGCGCGCGTGCCTGTAATATTTCCTAATGATATCATAAGTTGCGACTGACTCCGGTGAGTTGCCTGAACGCGCGAAAGAAACAAAGAGGTAATTGTTGTCCGCTGCAAGCATGCTGCCCGGATGTGTAACGAAATGGGTTGAAGGAATTGAGTAGACATCGCGGTTAAGCGCCTTCCGAAGGCCGGTGCTTACGGAAGTTCCAATGAACTCGGAAGTTCCGGCGCCGGAGAATATAAGCGCTGATTTTTTGCTGCCGTAGAGGCCTCCTTCTTTAAGAAAAGAGAATATACTTTTTTTTGAGCCGACCAGACCCTCGGCGGTCCTAAGCCAAAGAGAAGGCTGCTGCGCAATTTCAGCGGGAGTATGCGTAATACCTTTTGCAGTTTTTGCCTTTTCTGATGCCTCAAGCAATTTGAAAAATGAGTTCATTTTCCAACCTCCATGAAATCAATAATATCTTTATAGGATGATTTTGCGGCAGTTCCGCCGGTAAACTGACAGCTTCTAGCTCCGGCGGCATTGGCGAAATGCAGGGCCTCGTTAAAGGACAGTTTCCTTTCAAGAATCGCGTAGAGGAAACCGGCGTCAAAATTATCACCCGCGCCGGTAGTGTCTTTCACTTCTACTTTGTAAGGGTAGGCCTTAACGGCTCTGCTCCCGCTTATTGCTATAGCGCCTTTTTTTCCGAGTTTTACTACCGGGCAGGCGGTTAGTAACGCAAGCTTTTCGCAGGCCTCTTCTGCCCCGGGACAGCCGGTGATCGAGACCGCCTCGTCAGAATTTACGAAAAGATAATCCAACTTCCTTAGCCAATCGTCCAAAAACTCCCATTTTTCCGAAGCATCCCACTGAGTGTCAATAGAAGTCGTAATGCCTGCCTGTTTTGCAAAAGCAAGCAGGGATGAAATCTTGCTTTTGAATTTTAACTGTTGGTAAGGTCCGGCGAAATGAATATGCTTGTAAGCGGAGAGAGCGTCCGGCGTCAACATAGAGCCGGTGTATTCTGCAATGGTTCCGGGATAGGTGACCTGAGACCGGATGCTTTCCCGGATGAGATTCACGGTTACACCGGTCTTTACTTTATCTGTTTTTTCTACAAGTTCCGCCGTAATACCGGAATTTTTCATGGCATTTATCATAAATACGCCGTTATCATCGGTTCCGGCTAGTCCTGCGAAGGCTGCTTTGCCTCCAAGAAAGCTGTAAGCAGAGGCGGTTATAAAAGCAGAACTCCCGGGTACAGTTTCGAAACCAGCGCACGTTATTTCACGGTCAGGCAGGGGCATTGAGGCAAGTCCATACATAAGGATGTCAATATTGATGTCCCCTATGAAAAGCGTTTTATTCATTGGAAGTCTCCGTTAATGATTATACACGAGTGACATTCAGAAATCATCTTTAAATTGGCGCCGTGGGAAATGAGATATTTTGCTTTTAAAGCGCCTTTTTGATATAATCATAACCTGTGAAAAAGAAGAGGGTTGCAAGAAATAGACGCAAGGTGAAGAAGCCGTCGGCCGGCGTTGTCCGGCTGGAGTTAAGTCGAGGCTTAGCCAAACTGCGCGCGCAGTTGAAATTGTCCCTATCAGGCCTACCGCGCACGAGCAGTATTGTTAAAGTAACCTCCGGCCAGGAACGCCTCAGGAAAGAGGTAAGGAAACTCCAGGCAGAATTCAACCTCTATCTATCCCGGCAGAAGGCAAGACCCGCTTCAGTAAGCGGCGGGTTTGAGACAGAGTTTCGGACCGTAGAAAACGAAAAACGCCTGCTTCTGAACAGGATACGGGAACTTGAAGCTTCCCGTCTTGAAAGAGCTGAAACGCTTGTGACGTTAAAAAGAGGCAGTAGCTCACACGAAACTGCGCTTGAGGCGCGGGTCAGGGATCTTGAGCGGAGACTTAAGACTGCAGAAGAGAATTACCTTAAGGAAAAAGAGATTTTGGAGCATAAGATTAAAACGGCTCAGGCGGAATCTGAAAAGTTCAGGCTTGAGCTTTCAGTTAGAGCGATGTTTGATAAACCGGGGGAAGACAGGAAATGACCAACAAAACACACGACATAGCCGTTATAGGTGCAGGGCCGGCCGGTCTTACGGCGGCTATCTATGCTGCTCGAGGCAAGTACGACATACTAATCATCGAAAAGGCGGTGGTCGGCGGCACAGCGCTAATGATTGATAACCTTGAGAATTACCCGGGCTTTCCTGAGGGCACAAAGGGCTATGAACTTGCAATGAAGATGGAAGCGCAGGCGAAAAAGTTTGGCGCGGTCTTTATTAATGACGACGCTCAAAGTATTAAAAAAGAAAATGGTGTTTTTCGCATAACCTGCAGTTCTTCATCGTATTTTGTTAGAGCTGTTGTAATAGCAAGCGGGTCAAAACCCGTAAAATTAGGCGTCCTGGGCGAAGAGAAACTTATAGGCAAGGGAATATCCTGGTGCGCAACCTGCGACGGGGCATTTTTCCGCAATCAGCCGATAGCTGTAGTTGGAGGCGGTAATTCTGCTCTTCACGAGGCCTTGTACCTCACAAGATTTGCTTCAGAAGTATATGTAATTCACAGGCGGAATGAATTCAGAGCCTCACCTTACTTACAGGACAGACTTAAGACTAACCCAAAGATACATCTCGTGCTGGGTTCAGTAGTAGAGAAAGTTATTGGAGAGGATAAGCTTGAGAAAATAAGTATTAAAAATGTTGCCGATGGTTCACTTTCAGAACTTCAGATAAGCGGACTTTTCGAAGCTGTAGGAAACACACCGAACACAGGCTTCTGCAGGGATATCCTTAAGCTTGACGAGAAAGGCTGCATAATTACGGATGATTCTCTTGAAAGTTCTGAACCGGGAATCTTCGCAGTGGGGGATGTAAGGACAACAAAACTGAGACAAGTTGCGACGGCAGTGGGTGACGGCGCGTATGTTGCGGCAGGGTTGGAGAAATACCTTTCAAAATAATCTTAGCTTAATGGAGGAATAATATGAAAAAGTGCATCAACTATTGGACTTTTCCAGGCGGACTCGAAGGCAAGGTAAAAGTAAGCGACGCTTTAAAAATGGCCAAGAAGTACGGTTATGAAGGTATCGAACTTTGTTTCGGCGAACGCGGCGAAGTCTCACCTGAAACCACGAAAGAACAAGCAGCTGAAATGCTGGCTGAAGCGGCTAGGAATGGCATTGAAATCACAAGCCTTGCAACCGGAATTTACTGGGGTGCGAATTTCGGATCTTCCGCTCAAGCTGACAGAGATAAAGCCGTAAAGCTCACTGAAAAATACCTTGAACTCGCTTCCTGGCTTAAGATTGACAGCATCCTTGTGGTCCCGGGCGCTGTAGATGTCTTCTTTAATCCGGCGGCAGAAGTCGTTTCCTATGACGATGTCTATAAAAGATCGGTAGAATGTTTCAAGAAACTGCTGCCTGTGGCTGAAAAGTTTAACGTTGTAATGGCGATAGAGAATGTCTGGAACAGGTTTATAATGAGCCCGCTCGAAATGAAATCCTATGTTGACGGATTTGGCAGCAAATACATCGGTGTATATTTTGATGTAGGCAATGCGATACCTTTCGGCTACTCGCAGCAGTGGATCAGAATACTGGGAAGCCGCATAAAGAGGGTTCATTTCAAAGATTTTAGGTTTGCAGCCGGTAACGGAGGGATGACGGGTTTCGTAGATCTTTTAAACGGCGATGTTAACTGGACGGAGATTATGCAAGCCTTTAAGGAAATAGGCTACGACGGCCCGGTGGCTGCCGAGATGATCCCCTATTACAATCATCATCCGCTCGCCCGCGTGGAGTTAACGTCTATAGCGATGGATTATATACTGGAGCGCAAAAAATAAACTAAGACGTTTGTAACGTTACTAACGTTCTTAACGTTTATAACGAATAGACGAGAGATTTTGCATTACGTTATGAACGTTATAAACCTTATAAACGTAATAAACTGTAATTTTATTTAGGAGGCTTTATGCCAAAAGTAGGAATAGTAGGTTCGGGCTTCATAGGCGGAGTGCACTACGGTTCTCATTCCAAGCTCGCGGATTCGCAGGTAGTCGCTATTTGTGATATTGATGTTGAAAAAGCGAAGAAGACTGTTAGAGGTGAGGCCTCAGGCGGCAACCTGACAGTAGAAAAATCAAAACCTATAGGATTCGATCCTGAAAAAATAGAATATTATTCGGATTATGACAGGATGCTTAAAAATAAGGATATTGAGATAATTGATATCTGCTTGCCGACACATATGCACAAAGAAGCTGTAATAAAGGCGGCGAAGGCCGGCAAACATATCCTTTGCGAGAAACCTATGGCGCTTAACACCAAAGACTGCAAGGAAATGATAAAGTCGGTAAAAAAAGCCGGCGTGAAATTCATGGTAGCCCATGTGATACGCTTCTGGCCTGAATATGTCGCGCTCAAAGAGCTTATCGACGGTAAATCACTCGGCAAACTGCTCGCACTTAATCTCCAGCGGCACTCTCCGACGCCTACCTGGACGTGGAAGAACTGGATACTTGAGGCAAAAAACAGCGGCGCTGCGGCGCTTGACCTGCACGTTCACGACACCGACTATGTGCTCTATCTTTGCGGAATGCCTAAAGCTGTTTCATCGGTAGGAGTTAAAGGTTATTCCACGGATGGAGTCGATCACTTATCCACCCAGTTCGTGTACAAAAATGGACCAAAGGTCACCGCTGAAGGCGGATGGGCGTACGCGCCGAAGTATTCTTTTAGGATGGCTTTCTGGGCGCTCTTTGAAAAAGGCGCTGCCGAATTCTCTTCTCTGAATTACCCGATGACAGTGACGCCGTACGGAAAGGAGCCGTTTAAACCTAAACTTCTTACCTCGGACGGCTACACCAATGAGATAGCATATTTCCTTAAATGCGTAAAGGAAAGTAAGTTTCCTTCTATTGTTACTCCGAAAGACGCGCGGGATTCAGTAGAACTTGTACTTGCCGAAGTTAAATCGGTTGAAAAAGGAAAGCCGGTTGTGTTATAATTTCTAGTCTCAGTTTAAGGCCTCCTGGCAACTGGAGGCCTGAGTGTTTTTAGCAGTATTCAGGAAAAGGCCGAGGTAGCTCAGTCGGTAGAGCGCAGGACTGAAAATCCTGGCGTCGGCGGTTCAAGTCCGTCCCTCGGCACCATCTAAATAAAAAAATACCGCGGAAAATATCCGCGGTATTTTTTTTAACGTTAATACTTCTTAGAAACGCGCTCTGATGCCAAAACCGAGGCCCGAGGAATTGAGATCAAAGGTGTAAGTTCCGGTGCCGGTTTTTGTGCCCCCTGAATTGTGCATAGTCCAGTCCACGCTCGCTGAAGACGCAAGATGAATCAGGTACTCCGCGTACAGTACATTGAATAATTCAATACCAAACCTGGTGTCAAAGCCCAAGCCGAACACAATTTGCGTGTACGAATACTTATCGGTAGTGTCAATGTCTGCAAAACCCCAATATAATGATCCTCCCAAGGAAACATAGGGCGCGAAAGCGCCGCGCTGGTCATCAACCTTTTTTTGTTTAGCGTAATCAGGGTTAAAAACCGGCGTTAAAGGGTAGAATCTGAAACCAAAACGCAAGGGCATAAGAAAAACGCTGTAATTAGTGAACTCAACCTGTGAAGTGTTCATTAATGTTATGAGCCTTATCCCGCCGCCGCCTTCTATATCGGCGAACCAGGAAAGCGGGCCACCACCCAGAATTTCATAAGATGTGTCAGGCCCCACATATCCCAGACTCCCCGTATATGTGGTTTTGCCTGCAGTATCTTTCAATACCGCCGATAATTTGGTCTGACTGTCGAAGTTCATGCCCAGAGCCAGTAAACCGGCTTCGCTCTCAGGAGGCGCCTGATAGAGAGCCTGTTTCCTTGCTTTAATCTCCGGGTATTGTATCTGTTCTTGCGGCTGAGTGTATTGTCTGTTTTCTTTTAATATCGGGCTGAGCGGCCTGGCAGACTCTCCTTTTATTTCAACTATGTCGCCAGTCTTTACAATACTAGTTTTAGAAACGATTTCACAGCGGGTGCCCTGCTCATTTATTTCAACCGGTTTCGCTTTCGCGATTGATTCCTTCATCTGATATACTACCTTGCCGGAATCGTCCTTTACTGCCTCACCCAGTCTCTCAATGTTTAATTCCTGATCTTTGTCAAGCTTGTCTTGTGACCCCAAGTTAATGATAATCTCGTTTTCATTGAATACTTTTAGAACCTTACCTTTGATCCCGACTTGCTTGGCGAAATGTTCGGCAAGGGCGGAAGAAGCGACATTAAGCATATCTTCGGAATCGGTTTCAACCTTGTCTGAAATGGAGATTTTACCCTGCTCGACATCAACCAACTGCAGGGATATAACATAGCGCTGACCGAGTTTTGAAACACTGCCCAGAACCATATTGCTGACATTAAGAATACGCCCCGCCTCAACCGCGCAATCAGTAGAGGAGCAGCCTGTCTTCTGGAACATTTGTTCCTTGAGTATCTTTTGAACGTTTTTCCTGTCCATCATGTTGAATTTACCGGTCTCGTAGAGGCTGGTCTGTACGAAATCAGTCACCGAGTCTCCAATCGCTGGAGGGACTGACCTTGCGTCAAAATCATATACCGCCATTGAGATCTTTTCACTGGCAAATAGCCGGAATGAGAGCAGAAGGACAAAAAGAACGGAAAATTTGCGCATTGAACCTCCGGATACAATCTAATGTTATGTTAACGCACAACCCATTGTAAGTCAATTATTAAATTGAAAGCCGGCTCTGCGTTTGATAACATCAATGTTATGAAAGTATCCGCAGTCATAATTACCTTTAACGAAGAAGAGAACATAAAGCGCTGCATTGCTTCGCTTGGTTTCGCGGACGAAGTTGTTGTTGTTGACTCGGGCAGCCGCGATAAAACAGCCCAAATCGCTAAAGAGCTTGGCGCCTTAGTATTCACCCATGGCTGGCAGGGTTATTCAAAACAGAAGAATTTTGCCGTAAGCAAAGCGCGAAATGAATGGGTTTTGAGTCTCGACGCTGATGAAGTTGTCAGTCCTGAACTTGGGGAAGAACTAACAAAGATAATAATCAGCCCTTATGAGGGCTATTCAATACCAAGGCGGGCCTTCTTTCTCGGAAGGTGGATTAATCATTGCGGTTGGTATCCGGATCTGCAGTTGCGGCTTTTCCGCAAGAAAGCCGGAAGGTTCGATGAAACCAAGCAGGTCCATGAACGCTTTCTTTTGAATGGCAAAGCAGGTTTGTTAAAAAACGATCTTTTCCACTACACCTATACTAACCTCGGACAGTATTTTTCTACCCTTAACAGGTATACTGAACTCGCTGCGATCTCAATGAAAGAGAAAGGTCGCAAAGGCAGAGTATCGGATCTCTTGCTTAACCCGCCTTGCACATTTTTCAAAATGTACGTATTGAAGTTCGGGTTCCTCGACGGGCTTCCGGGATTATTCGTCTGTCTTTTAAGTTCATTTTATAACTTCGTTAAATACGCAAAACTATGGGAATTGACAAGAAAGAAATAGGATCAGTTCTGGTCCGCGCGCCGGGTTGGATAGGAGATTCCGTTATTTCTATGCCGGTGGTAAGAGCCATTAGGGATAACTTCCCAGAGGCCTTTTTGCGTATTTCCGTCAAGGACAGGGTGCGGGATTTATGGGATGGCTTCAGATTCGCTGATGAGATTGTTTCAGACAGTGAACTAAAGAATAAAGTAAAAATGCAATTTGATTTGGGAATCATATTCCCTCATTCATTTTCCTCGGCTTACAAAATGCTCAGGTCAGGAGTAAAGTACAGGGCGGGTTATTCTACTGAACTCCGCGGCCTGTTGCTGACGCATAGAGTTCCTAAGCCCGGGAAATTCCGGTCGAAACATCTTCTCGAGGAATATTTGGATATCCTTAGGCATCTGGGACTTAAAATACGTTCAAAAGAGCTTTTCTTTGAAGTACCTTCAAAAGCGCAGAGGAAAATTGAAAGGCTTATAAAGAAAAGAGATAAGGGAGGCAGCCGCCCTATAATAGGACTGTGCCCGGGGGCCTCCTTTGGAAAAGCCAAGGCCTGGCCACCGGAACGTTTTGCTCAAGTTGCAGAGTATCTTGTTCGTAAATACTCGGCAAATGTTGCCGTTTTTTCAGGGAAAGGCGAAACAGAGAATGCAAAAAAAATATTGCAGGGTTTGAAAAACGATGTTATACTTTCTTTAGGCGGTAATCTGTCCGTGAAAGAAAGCGCTGCTTTAATTGAAAAATGCGCCGTTTTCATCTCTAATGATACGGGACCGATGCACATAGCGGCAGCTCTAAATGTTCCACTGGTAGCTGTTTTTGGTTCTACGAATCCCCTATGGACCGGCCCGCTTGGCAGTAGATCGAGGGTGCTTTACAGAAAGGTTCCTTGCAGTCCCTGTTTTAAGAGGTCCTGCCCGAGAAAGAGCGGCAGATATGAGTGCCTTTCAAGCATAACTGCAGATAATGTAATAAGGGAAATAGAGAAACTTAAAGTTCTGTAGAGGGTGAAGAATGAGAATAACTGTTTTGGTGAGCACATTGGTTCTCTTGACTTTTCTTGGCTCTTCTTGCGGCAAGAATCCCGTAGGGATTTCAACATGTTCGTTTTCTTCCGGAGTTTATTCAACATCTTCGTCTAGCAGTACAACCTCTACTTCAGCCTCCACCAACTCGTCCGGAGGCGAAGTCAGCACTCAGGGCAATAACTCTGTAGACACTAAAGGCGGGGATACCGGTGTCTCAGGCGCCGATATCTCTACCGGTGTAACTGCTGCAGTCTTAGATACATCTAGCGGACAAGGAATAAGCGGCTCCTATTCAAGTATGACTTTCTCCATAAATAATAATATAACTCATTTCTATTTTCCTTCAGTTTCAGGAAATCCTATTATTTACTGGAATGCGTCCGGTGTTAATCAATCCTATCAGAAGGTTAGAATCAGCATAAATAAAACGATTCCCAGTAAAGCATATTGGGAAATAAAAGATATAGCCAGGAGCAGAGGGAGTATTGTCTATGGAGATTCACAATCGGCAACTGTTGTAACAGCGGCTCTGCCGCTAGACAGGGGAAATTATTCTATATATATTTCGGTTTATGACAATGAAACCAACAATAATAATACTTATGGCGGCGGGAATTTTGTCGTCCCGTAAAGAACCAAAATGTAAAGGGGGTGAAGGCATGAAAAAAGCTGTGATTCTTCTATGCGCGATTTGTTTGCTATGCTGTTTTTCCGCCGGTTGCGGGAGTAAAAACCCAGTAGGTCCGGCAGGCATGCTGTCTCTGGGATCAAATACAACCGCAGGGACCAGCAGTACAAATACTAACGCAGGTAGCGGTAACACAAACACCTCTAACAGCGGAAACACCACGGTAGACACAACACCAATTAATACTGTCTCCACGCAGACAGGAGATACCGGTGTTTCAAACGTAGAAGGTTCTACCGGCGTGAATTCGGCAATTACAGGTGGCTCAGGGTCAGGCAACAACGGTGGGAATTCTTCCGGTACGCTTAACATGATTCTTGATTCAAGCGGGATTTCAGCTTGGGGAGCATGTACTGTTGCGGCAGGAAGCACGCCAACGTTTTCATGGAGAGTATCAGGTGTTTCTTCTATCTCCAAATATGAGGTGTTGGTTTATTCGACAGTTGATTATTCTACTTACTGGTCGATAACTTATAACAGCTCTGCCGGACTATCTGTTCTTTACGGGGCAACTCCTTCAGGTTGCGTTATTTCAGTAGCTCCTAAGGCACTGGTTAAAGGCGCCTACAATGTGGTAGTACACGCAAAAAACGCCGCAAATGTGGCTATCGGTTATGCAAACGGAACTCTGACAGTAAACTAATTCCTTAAGGAGGAAAAATGAAGAAAATCGCTTTAGTGGTTGTGTTGATGGCAGCCGTAGTCTGTTTCTGTTCGGCTGCAGGCGCGCAGGAATCTTCAGGATTAAAGGGAAAGACAGGATTTGGCTATACTAATGCCGGAACTCCGTTGGGCCTCAAAATGTGGGTGTCAGACGGCATGGCGCTGGATGCTTCAGTCGGTTTCAACACTGCTGCCGGTGTTCAGAATTTCGGCATTCAGTTAGGCGCTGATTTTGTGATGTCAAACAAGTATCCGGTCGTATTGCAGTTCAGGCCGGCGCTCGGATTTGATGTAGGAGCAACTACTAACCTCTCGGTCCCCATAATGCTGAACATCGAGTACTTTGTAACCAAGAACCTTTCGCTGTCCGCAGGTTCAGGAGCGCTCATATTCTGGCAGTTGAGCCCGGCTTCCGCCTTTACCTTCTCGCACTGCGTCAATACTACCAGCTCGCTGGGAGTGATTTACTACTTCTAATAAGTTTTCCTGCGCGGGGTTCCGTTTTATAGCGGCGCCCCGCGTTTTTATTTTCTGGAATTAATTAAGAAAATCATAATTGCTTGACAAAATATATATTCTGTGCAATCATTCACTGTAACAGCAATTATTTCCTGCTCTACTCGTGGGGGTTAGGTATATTTTGAGCCAACGCCTTTTTGTCGGGAGCCCGGGTCTTCATGCGGTGCGCACGCCCGTTCGCGGGAAGCCTAAGCTGAAGCAGGACACCCACTTTGCAGAAAGGTTCAAAATCCCTGGCTTAACGGTAGAGCGGGTTTTTTTTTGGAGAAATGATGTCCGGACTTTTTGAAAACGACAATATAACGCCCGGGAGCGTTCCGCTCGCAAGGCGCATGCGCCCTGATCGGCTTGAGGACTATGCCGGACAAGAGCACATTCTGGGAGAAGGCAAGATTCTCAGAAGAGCAATTGACGCAGACAGAATATCCTCTCTAATTCTGTACGGGCCTCCGGGCTGCGGCAAGAACGCCCTTGCCGGAATTATAGCAAGAAGAACTTCGGCAGTATTTACCGAGATAAATGCGGTTCTTTCCGGAGTTGATGACATAAGAAAGGTAACTGCCGAGGCCAAGGAAAGGCGAGTCCTATCAGGAAATAAAACAATTGTCTTTATCGACGAGATTCACAGGTTCAATAAGGCCCAGCAGGATGCGCTGCTGCCGGACGTTGAGAACGGCGTAATAATCCTCGTAGGCGCAACCACACAAAATCCCTATTTTTATATTAACTCTGCTCTTATCTCACGCTCCATTGTCGTTCAGTTGGAACCGCTAAAGAATGCAGCCATAGCGGCTGTCGTTAAAAGGGCAATAACCGATAAAGAAAAGGGGCTTGGCTATTTAAAGATTTCCATAAAAGACGATGCTCTTGACCACCTGGTTAATTCGGCGGATGGTGACGCCAGGTCCGCCTTAAATGCCCTGGAATTGGGCGTTCTGACCTCAAAGCCGGGGGCGGACGGCGTAATAATCTTTGATCTTGCGGTCGCAGAAGAGTCTATAAGAAGGAAAAAGATAGTCTATGACAAAGACGGGGACGAACATTACAACACTATCTCCGCTTTTATAAAAAGCATGCGCGGCTCTAACCCGGACGCAGCCATTTACTATCTCGCCAAAATGCTTTATGCTGGCGAAGACCCCAGGTTCATAGCGAGAAGGATTGTTATCTGCGCTTCCGAGGATGTCGGCAACGCCGACCCGCAGGCGCTCATTCTCGCGAACGCCGCCCTTTCAGTTGCCGAGTTTGTCGGCATGCCTGAGGCAAAGATACCGCTCGCCCAGGCTGTGGTTTACATCGCGTGCGCACCCAAGAGCAACGCCGCTTACGCTGCCATTAATGCGGCAATGGAAGAGATGGAAAAGATGAAGACTCTTGAGATTCCCAGGCACCTTAGAAGTACGGGTTATTCCGGATCGAAGAATCTGGGGAACGGAGAGGGCTACAAATACGCTCACGATCATGAAGGACATTTTGTAGAGCAGGAATACCTGCCTGAAGCAAAAACCTATTATAACCCGACTACACAGGGCTATGAAGCCAAGATGAAGGCGTACCTTGAAATGCTGAAGAAATACATGAATAATAAAACTCCCTCAAACAGTGAGAATACGGCCCGGCCCCGCTGAAAGCCCTGCTTTTCAATTCTGGAGTTTGAAAGTCTCTTCTGGTATAATGTTTTAATGCTTAAGGATATCAAGTGTTTGCTAAACAGAAAATCAGCTCTCTATTTGGGGTCTTTTTTCATTGCTGTAACCGCCTATCTCTTGACAAGAAGGTCTGTAGATTTCTACCCATTCTATAATATTTCCAGAAATATATTATACCTTGGAAAGGATCTCTATGGACCAAATCCGGCTTTTTCCTATCCCCCGTTCTTTTACTGTATAGTTGCTTTTTTCGCTGCGTTTACTCCAAAAATTGCGCTGCTCTTGTGGACTATCTGTAATATCTGCCTCATAACTGTCACTTATCTTCTTATAGTAAAGATAGTGGCTTTATTTGAGCCCAAGAATAATGTCCTTGTCGGGATTAAAAGCTACCGAAAGAAAGCCATAGTCATATTACCTTTTATTGTAATGCTGGGTATTGTCGCGGACAACTTAAATTTAGGCCAGGTCAACCCGCTCACTTTCTTTCTTTCGGTGCTTTCCATTTACGCCGCCCTTAAGGAAAATCACGTTCTAAGCGGCGCAGCGCTGGGAGTAGCCATCGCCATAAAAGTAACTCCGGCTATGATTCTAATATTCTTTCTTGTTAAAGGCTACTCTAAATTCCTGGGTTGGTGCCTTTTGACCGTATTACTCTGTTTCACCGTCATACCGCTTGCTTTTTTCGGTTACGAGAATACGCTGAAATTCACCTCTGATTTCTTCAACCTCGTTATCACGCCATTTTTTAGAGGAGATGTTACTATAAGGGAAACTTCAGGGTTCTGGCACTCGAACCAATCTTTTGACGGATTCTTTGGCAGGCACTTCACAACCTTTGGGAGAGAATATTACGGCGCTGCCCATAGATTTGATCCGGCTTTTCTTGATCTGGCAGGGGCGAAAAAACTTTCTTTTGCGGTGAAAGTCATCGCCTCCTTATTTATGCTTTTCGCTATCAGAGGCACTTTTAAAAGCAGCAAAAAGCTTCTTAAATTTGAATTCGCGGCCGGTTTCCTTTTTGTGCTTCTGGTTTCTCCGGCGTCCTGGCTAAATCATTATATAACGGCGCTCTTTGCCTATTATGTGGTTGTGAATTATATTGCCTCTGGAAAAAGTGACCCAGTTAACTCTAAAGTGCTCTCTTTTTGCCTTCTGGCCTGTTGCCTTCTAACGGCGACCGGTTCTTTGTACCTTTCAGCCGATCTGCCGAAAATAATTCAAAGCATGTCCGGCATGTTTCTTGGACACCTGATACTCTTTTGCGGAATGCTTTACGTCTTAATACGTGAAAAGAACTTAAAAGAGGCAAAATGAACAAGTTTGATCCGAAATTTGAAAAACTTCTCGATGCCCTTTCTGAGGGGGTAATGTTCCTGGATGCGAACGGCAGAATAATTGCGGTAAATAAATCGCTTGCCGACACCTTTTGCGTTGAAAAGGAAAAGGCTCCCGGCAGTTCGCTTATTGAATACATAAGAAACCATGAGCTTGAAGATTTCATTAAAAACGCTCTTGACTCCCAGCGCGGCGCCGAGCAAGAGTTTGAGCTCGTTACTCCGGTTGAACTTGTGGTGAGAATACGGGCCGCGCTCTATGGCGAGTCAGAAGAAAAGAGAGGTTTACTGGTAATAATCAATGACATGACGTCTACCCGCAGACTGGAGAAAATCAGGGTTGAGTTCGCGGCAAATGTCTCGCACGAACTTAAAACTCCGCTTGCGGCCATAAAAGGTTATATTGAGACTTTGCAGGACGGCGCAATAGACGACAAGAAGAACAACGTTAAATTCCTTAAAATAATAGCGGAACAGGTTGAAAGGCTTGACCGGCTTATAAGCGACCTGCTGGAACTTTCAAAGATTGAATCCGGGAAGAAGGAGATAACCCTTGCCCGGTTTGATATTAGAGAACTATTTGAGTCCGTAAAAAATATAGAAACCCCGGCCGCAGACAGGAAACAGATAGCCCTTGGGATTGATGTTCCCGCAGGATTCTCTGATGTGCTTGCGGACAAAAACATGATGGAAATTGCCCTGTTAAACCTGGTTGATAATGCCGTGAAATTCACGCCGCGAGGCGGAGTGACGATGTCCGCCGAAAGGACCGGCGGGAAAACGAGAATTTCCGTCTCCGACACCGGGATAGGCATACCCGCGGAGCTTCTGCCGAG
>CAIOVX010000055.1 GCA_903861835.1 Candidatus Firestoneibacteriota bacterium
GAAAGCCTTGTCAAACCTGCGTTTTACCTGCTTCTCTTCCATTGGACACCTCCGTTCCGGAGATGGCGTCTATTCTAACACCACCTCATCCCAGTGTCCACTTTATCGGGGGAATTCTAAAGTTCCTTCCGGTTTATGTCACCTTTCTGTATGAGTTGGTGGATGTGATTGCTCTTAAGAAAGCTTAGTTCTTCCTTTGTTACGTGTTTCGCCGTAAGAATAAGCACCGGTATTTCGGAAGTATGCTCCAGCTCACGGATGGCCCTAAGCAGCTGGAAGCCGTCCATATCCGGCATCATAAGATCAAGGGTAAGGGCGTCCGGAAGGCCGTTCTTCAACATTTCAAGCGCTTCCCTGCCGTTCCTCGCCACGCTTACAACGTAGCCCTGCTCCGCAAGCACATCCTTCATCTGGATGACTACCTCTTCGGTATCTTCCACGACCAGGATTTTCTTTCCCGGGGCCGGGTTTGCCAAGCGGCGCCTGTCGGGCTCCTGCCTGTCAGGAATCTGCCCGGTCTCATTTAGGTCAATCTTGACAGGCAGTCTAAGCGTAAATGCCGAACCTTTCCCCGGCTCGCTTTTCACCGACAGTTCTCCGGAGAGCAATTGCGTGTATTTTTTCGCGATTGCCAGGCCGAGCCCCGTCCCGCCGTACTTGCGGGAGGTGCTTTCATCCGCCTGGCGGAACTCGTCAAAGATGTGCGCGAGATGCCCGGCGGCTATCCCGATGCCGGTGTCGCTGACAGTCAGGCTGAAGGCGCTGCCTTTAAAAGCCGCGGAAACTTTCACGGAGCCTTTTTCGGTGAACTTTACGGCATTGCTCACCAGGTTCTGGATGATATGCCTGCACTTAACGTAGTCGCTCGTTATTTTCGGAAGATCAGGCGGGACCTCGCTTACAAGTTCCAGGCCCTTTTCCTTCGACTGCGGCTCTATCATCGACAGCACTTCGTCCATTAATGTTTTCAGGGGGAATGTCTCAATGTTGAAATCTTCTTTGCCGGATTCTATTCTTGAAAGGTCCAGGATGTCATTTATCAGGGAAAGCAGGCGTTTGCCGTTGCGTTCTATGATTCCGATGTAACTATACTCTTCTTCAGGAACCATTTTTTCCAGCCTGCGGTTTAACACCCCCGAAAGGGCTATCACGGAATTCAGGGGCGTCCTAAGCTCGTGGCTCATATTGGAAAGGAACGCGCTCTTTAAGCGGCTGGCCTCATCGAGCTGCTGTTTCTGTATTTCAAGCTCCGTATTCTGCTCGTTAAGTTCGTCCGTCTGGACGGTAAGCTCCTTCTGCTGTTCCGCCAGTTCGCTGTTCTGTGATTCAAGGTCCTCCGTCAGGGCCTGGATGCGCCTGAAGGAGAGCATGCTGTTCATCCAGACAGAGAGCGACTGCTTAATGTCTTCCACCAGCCTAACCGCTTCGGGGCTGAATTCATTCAGGCTTGCCAGGGAAACTACCGCGGTAACCTCGGAACCGGCAAGCAGAGGCACTGTGAGAATTTCACGCGGCCTGAAATTTCCGCTTGCCGCGGCGAAGGTGAAGCGGGTATCGACAGGTATCTTCGATATGCGCTGGATCTTCTTGGTGGCAAGGGCCATTCCCAGTTCCCCTTCCGTTGAACCCGCGGGAAGAGATGCCCTGCCGTCGGGGCCGAGCCCGATGGATTCCATGCGCTCATACCAGGTCTTTTCATCATTGAGCACATAGATAGCGCCGACCTGGGAGCCTGTGAATTTCATCAGCGGTTCCAGCACCTGGAGGCGGAAGACGCGCGACTCAAGCTCTTTGAGCATAGCCGAATTTATTTTTGAGGCCCGTTCCTTGATTTCCAATTCGGTCTTTATAGAATCTGCCAGGCGGTTGAAGGACTTTGAGAGCGAGCCGAATTCGTTGGCCGAATCATAACTGCTTCTGGCGTTAAGGTTACCCTGCCTGTATTGCTCCGTAAACTCGTTGAGCTCGCGCAGGGGATCCTTTATGCTTTTAAAGAGCAGGTAGCTGATGAGAACGCAGAGCAGAAAGATGAGGCTGACCGCGAGCGAGATCCGGTATTTGGCAGTATTGTAGAGCCCGGCGGCGCCTGCGTAAAAAGCATCCGCCCTGTTTGTTGAAAAAGCATTTATATCATTGATTTCTTTAAGGATCTTCTCTACATGGTTCCCCGCGGACCCGTAAAAAATCGTGCGCGCGGAGGCTTCGGCCCTTTTCCCTTCCCGCAGGAGACGGATTGTTTCTTCCCTTAAGGATTTCCACTGAACAAAAAGGGTATAGGCCTCGTCAACATCGCTTCTCGGGCCAAGATACAGGTTATGAATTATCTCAAACTGCCGGTTGGCATTTATTTCCGTAGAGTCAATATTCCCGATAACCGGGACGCGCTCCTTCTCTTCCGAGAGGAGACAGAGCTCTTTCATATCGCGCGACATCCGGAGCACCGAGGATTTCAATTCACCGACGGCCGCCCTGACCATCAAGGGGTGTTCATAGAGACCTTTGGTATTCAGCCAGAGCTCGTTTGAATACTTCATCGCCATAAATCCCAGCACGGCTACAAAAACGAGGATAGCGGCAAAAGCAATGTTTAACTGGGTCCGGATCTTCAGGTCCCGTATATTCTTCATCAGTTCCCTCCGTTGCTTTCAAGGCTGAAAATTGCCGCGGGCGCGGAGAACTCGCGGAACCCGCCGAATCTGTCAATTATTGAACGTTCAGCTTCACCGGTAACGAGATATCCTCTCGGAGAAAGGCAGCTCAGCAGCTTGCCGAGAATGAACCGCCTAGCCCCTCCATTATAATATATCAGCACATTATTGCAAAGTATAAGATCAAAATCCCCGTAAACGCTTATCTCCGGGCAGGTCAGGGCGCGGTCAAGCAGGTCAAGGCGCGAGAAATGCACGTTGCCGCGGACACTGTCTGCCACGCGGAAAAACTCGCCCTGCCGCGTAAAATACTTCTCCAGGAGATGTTTTTTTACATTCCTTACTGCGGCAGGAGAATACATCCCCGCGCGCGCAAGGTCCAGGTCAGGGTCAGAAATATCCGTGCCAAAGATCATTGAAGGAACAGCCCGTCCGCGGGATTCGGCTATATCTTCAAGGAGCATAGCCACCGACCAGGCTTCCTGCCCGGCCGCGCAGCCCGCGCACCAGATCCGCAGGCCTCTTCTCACTTCTTTCTCTACCAGGGCGGAAAGGGCGGGGAGTATGCGCGATTCCAGCAATGCAAAAGTCACTCCGTTCCTGAAAAACTCGCTGTAAACAACGTGGAGGTCTGAAAAGAACGCGCCGGCTTCCTCGCGGTTTTTTGAAAGGAGTTCAAGATAAGCTTCCGGAGTTTTACTGCCGGCGCTCTCGCGGCGTTTCCCTAAGGTTTTAATGAGGAAGCCTTCCTCAAAGGAGGAAATATCAAAGCCGTGCAAGCGCATTATTTCCGCGACAGAATCAGGCAGGGCATTTATTTTTTGCAAATCCGCGCCTCCCGTCATGCTCCGGTCCCGCGAAAAGCATTTAAGCTGTAAATGTCAGGCATTCTGCTCGCCCGGGTAGAATATAAGACATTTAATTATACTCTCATTGCCAAAGAAAATAAACTCTTTATCGGGCGGGAACGGCCGAGGGGGAATACTGAAGCGTTAAGGGGTTATCTATGCCGGCTTATCGTTCGCTTCCACGAATTTCGTAATCTCTTCGATATTGGCAAGAATAAGTTTGGCTTTTGCCACTCCAAATGTGAAGGGATACCTGTCATCCTCGGCTTTCACGAGAGAAATAACTGGTTTACCCTGGTACTCTCCGAGTTTTAACATACTTTCTCCTTTTCTGCAGAGGACTAATGACTTCTTTTGTTTGATGACACCGATTAGAGACGATTACACCGATAAACATTTTGACCTATCGGTGGCATCAATTTGAAATCTGTGTCATCACGCTAATGTCTTACTTTAACGCGAATGCAGACCGGGCA
>CAIOVX010000056.1 GCA_903861835.1 Candidatus Firestoneibacteriota bacterium
CCCATGCCTCTGGCTCTTGTCGAGAAGAACCTTCACTTTTACACCACGCTTGTGTGCATTCACAAGTGCTTCGGCGATAGGTTTTGAAGTGAAAGAATACGCCTGAACAAGCACATATTTTTCCGCCACATCCAGATTCTTGACAATGCCTTCGGTGCAGCCACCCTTTGGGGAGAAATAGACTTGCTCATCGATGGTTGCTTGTTCAGGCTGGGCAAATGACGCTGGCGTGTGATAGGTAAAAACAAGGGAAGATGCGAAAACTAAAAGTAAAAATAGAAAAGCGGATACTTTTTTCAATGCACCCCTCGCTTGCTAAGGATCACAGTATAAACCCGATTAATATGAACTGGCCAGGAGAAGCTTTTTGAATGGATTGCCATCAGCTAAGAATTTCTCATATGCAACCAAAAGGCGCGCACACTATGATGAAAATTCATGCGAGAATTTTTCTTCTTTGCTTGGCGAGGAGTGGTTAAGCCCTTTAGTCACATGAGCTCAACAATGCAGATAGAAATAAAGCGGGCACCTCTATTCGTCCGGCTGATCCTTGCAGAACGGTCCATATTTCTTCCTGGTGGTGTAGATACTCCAAAGGGAGTACTCGTCCCGAATCAACTTGTAGGTAGCCACTACGTATCTGTGCGGCTCACTGTGACCTTCAGAAGTGGCTTCCGTTACGCCGTCCTCCCCGGGAAGCCTGGGATCCCATAGGCCGCTCCAGATGACGATCTCTTTCCGGCCATCACCATCAACATCCTCGATCTTAAAGTTGGGCTGGATACCGAATTGATTCTGCAGCGTGGAAATAATCTTTTCATCCTTCACAACCTCAATCTTCAAAGAATGATCGGAGACGCCGCCGCCCCAAGTGACTTTGACTGTCTCTTCTTTGCCGTCTCCATATGAGTCCACTTTGCCCACATCTATCTGCCCTCCCTCTGGTTCATTAGGAGCAGCCGCCGGAACCGGCGTATGGTTTATCCACTTAATATTTTTATACTGATATCCCCAAAACGACTGCGAGGGACTAGGTTGATGAGCAAGCATATCATCCAGATCGGCAGCTCCGCCAATTAAGGGGTATGCACAGATTGCGATCATTAGGATCGCTATAAAGAGTTTGAAGCTCATTCTTCTTTCCACAGTTTTTGAAGATGGGGGGTCATTAACTGGGTTATTCTTCCGTCTTTTTTTATCTTCGTAATGGCCGCTATGGCAAAATCATGGTAAGACCCGCCGGTGGTGTGTGTAACGCTCAATAAAATATCCTCCACACCGTCCCCGTTGAAATCTCCCCATGCCAATAGGCTGATGTAGGTGCCTGAAACTTCGCCGTCAGAATCTTGAATATCAATCGAGATGTTGTTGGGATCTTCAACTTCCACTTTTGCAGTAGGAGCAAACTCTTTCCAAGTCAACCTCTTTTCCCGGGCAATACTTACTTCTTTCGCCTCATCAGAGGACAAGTAAAGCCCGAGAGTTAAAGGCAGGTTTTTCAGGGGATTATCAGTAAGCTTGAAACCCTGAAGAAAGCTGACTTTTGAGGGCTGAGCTTTTTTGAGATACTGCAGCGTATTGCAAGGAATCTTGAAAGAAGAACCTTCCACTTCTTGGGCAGCATTGCAGGAGGGTTCATAGCCTTGATATTTGAGATAGAAATACTCATTGCAGCTGACTTTGCCGGCAGCTATCTGATCCCCGCCAAGCTCCATCGTTAAAGGATAATCCTCACCAAGACCGGCAAACCCTGGTTTGTTCAGTAAGGCGTCAATCTCCTTAAGATCCTTAAGCTTTACTTCGGAGGTCCACCGGACAGGATACTCGGTAGCATAACCGGTCCCGACCATGCTCAGGGCGAGAATGCCGGCAACGATACTTACAAAGATAGCTCTCACGGTTTTTTTTCAGCTTTAGTAGCGCCGGCGATAGAAGAAGTAGATAACGAATTCAAATCTTCTTTATCGATTTTAATTAGCCATCTTTTTCCAAAAGCAATGCCTAGGTTTATAAAAAATAGGTCGTACAGACCCCACCAGGACTGCATAACAATCGTAAGAGGTGGCAAACGGTGGAATTTCAAGAACCCCACGATGGCACATGCGATAACGAAGATTAAAAGACACGTTGAGGACCAGAAAGCCACAGCAGCAATACTTTTTGAAACTCGCATTTTTCGTGAAGGTGCTATCGCATACGCTATTAAAACTATTCCAAATCCGTCAGCAGATCCCGCAAAACCATAAAAAATCAGCATCTTCAGAAAGCTCTGACCGCTGCTGAAGTCAAAGTTTAAAAATAATCCGATTACCCAATAAATCAGGAAATATCCGACTCCCATTGCAGGTAAGATAGCCATCCACCGCAAGAACGAAACTATTTTCCTCATAAAAGAATCCCTCCCGATAGCCCTGGATAGTCTATGTCTCGACAGCCATAGCTGTCAACGTTATCGCCATAATACCGGCATGAAAGATATCAAGTGCCGCTTTGCCCGCCACCTGAAGGAGCTGAGAACC
>CAIOVX010000057.1 GCA_903861835.1 Candidatus Firestoneibacteriota bacterium
AAGGTCAAAGGGCGTGTCGTCGCCTTCGCGCTCTTTCCGCACGGCTTGCAAATTGATTATGAGAAGACTAAAGACGCGAAATCAAGGGAAGCAGTTATCCTTCTCGCAAAAAACGCTCCCTTTTCGGACAACAGGACTTTTGATAAACTCCCGAAAATGACTCTCAATCTTAGCCGTGAAGTCGCGTACAACATACACTGCTGGCAGGTTGCAAGGGAACTGGGCGAGCAGGGTTTCGGAGAGGATCCTTTCATAAATGTCGGCCTCAGGCATATGAAGCAGTGGGGAGACTGGCTGAAGAGCCCGAGCCAGCGTTTCCCCGTTGAGCTGGACGGGGGAAAGACAGGCTACCAGCCCTTTATGATGGCGCTAACCGCGGAAGCCCTGATAAGATACGCGGAAAGCAAGTTTGCAAGCGCCTCACGCAGGGAGGAGATATTTAAGAGCATAAGAGATACTGCGACGCTTACCTGTAATGTCGCGTTTATACCCGCTTCCAACGCTTTATATTATGAAAGCGTGAAGAAGCAGGCAGCCCCTGATCTCAACCTTTTGCTGGCCCCGATATATGCCTGGCTATGGCACAGGGGCGGGGACAAAAAGTTCTCGGACATGGCGGACAAACTCTTTGAGGGAGGCGTAAAAGGCGCCTCTTTGGGAGACGGAAAACATTTCACAGAAAACTACCGCTGGAGTTTTGACTATGTAAGGTGGAGATCAATTAATCCTGAAACCTGGGCCGGAAGCTCCAGGAGCGGGGAGCAGGCGGCAGGAGAAGCCTTCAAGGGTGTTGTTGTATTCCCGAATCCATTCCGGCCGTCTCTCGGCATAAAATTGAAATTTGAAAATCTTGCCAGAAATTCAAGCATCGGCATAGTCTCGGCGTCCGGAGTGAAAGAAATTGAAATCTCCTGCGGAAATGATACAACCGCCGAATGGGACGGCAGGAATGAAAAGAAAGAACTTGTCCCGGCAGGTGTGTATTCGTACACTATCAAGTCCAAAGAAGGCGGGGAAAAAAAAGGGAAAATAGAGTTAAAATAAACCACCTTCAATAGGTTACAATGGCTAATAATAGAAATCTTGTCCTGGAGGTTTTATGAAAAGTATTTTGAGAGGTTTATTACTGGTCATGGTTTGCGTGTTTGTTTCATCGATGGTTGCCGCGCAAACTACACAGCCCCGAATAGGCTGGGAAGAATCCTTCAAAGATATCTCACTCTGGAAAATGGCGATTGACCATCCTAAGTCCGGTACTCCGCCAACCTGCGAAGCGCTGGACGGGAAGATTAAAATAACCACTTGTGTCGGAGCTTTAGACAAAAATATGAAGCGCCCCGACTGGCCGGAATGGCCCTTAAACCCGGGCTCTGAGTTTTCGTCTTTCGCGGTGCAATATGATGTTGATGTCGACCTGGACCTCTATCACTATCTTGTTGTCCGCATCCCGGAAAAGTCGGTTATTTTTTCCCTCTGGATAAACGATAAACCTACAAAAGTGTGTTACACCACCGGAATACACTCTCAGGACCTCAAAGAGCTCGGGCTTTCAGGAAAACAGAAGATTTGTCTCAAAGGAAGTTTCCTGAACACCTCCGGAAGCGTAACGCTGCAATATCTGAGGCTTGTCAGCGAGCTAAGCGAAGAAGAAAAGAAAGGCTTAATAGGCGCCGGGATGGCTTTCCGCGAGGAGAAACTTACTTCAATCCCATACCACGGCCTTGAAGAATTCAACAAGCGCGCGGGAAGGCCTGCAAGGACCGGAAAAGAAGGGAGTGAATGGTTAGTCTACCGCGATTCTTCAACGAACGCCGAGATCTGGAAGATGACGGACCTCGACTCGAACGAGTTTAAGGTCTCATTTAACTGCGACGGTTCGGCTTTCAGCCTGTACGGGCGAAGGGCTCCGGGCTTTGACATCTTCGACTTTAAGTCCCGCGCTTTTATAGGGGTTAAAGGAGGCTGTACCGACGCGGCCGCGCGTTTCTCTTCCACTGAACCGGAATCAATGATAATCGCCGAGAATACTTCTCTCGCGAAAGAGAGAAATGACAGAATGGCAAGGCGCATTGACATTATACGGTTCAATTTCCGCACGGGTGAAAGATCGGAGATAGCGAGCTTCGAGCCAAAGACCTGGGTTGTGCAGGAGTTTTTCTCTTCTCCGGTTTCTTCAAAAATGCTTTTTGGGCTCCGCGAATCTCCGCAGGTATTCCTGATAGACCCGTCACTGCCCGCGGGAAAACGGGTCAGGGAGATAACCTTGCCTACAAGGCTTAAGGGTGCAGGGCTATTTAATAACGACACCGAAATTGGCTGGTATAACTGTTATACCTATCAGGGATTCCTTATGAACCTTTCAACGGGCAATACAATTGCTGCAAACCGTCCTTCAGTCGGTCACGCGGCAGGCGGCCCATTTTCCTATATAGGAACTTACGGCGATTTGCGGATAGTGGTTCCAAACGGGCTGCATCCTCAGACTGAAGAGACGGCCGATGAAGTAAAGATATTCGCCAACTACATAAAACCTCTTGAAACGGACTACGGGCATATCTCAGCCAACGGCAAATGGATGATAACGGACGGTATGGGCGGGGATCTTAGCGGCCAGCATGTAATGGTGCCGCTTAACGACCCGGCGGCGGTAATGCGTATCTGTAAGCATAATACCTCCAGAAATGACTGGGATACCAATACTTACGGATATTCTTCCCCTGACGCCACGAAATTCGCGTGGGTAAGCGACCAGTTCGGGAACGGCGATATCTATTTCGCGGTGACCGGCAGGCCTGCGGCCCCCTCAAATTTCAAATGCGAACTTTCAGGCGGGAAGGCGGTCTTATCCTGGAAAGCCCCGGAAGGGATGCGCGAGCTCGCGGGCTACCGCATATATTTGAGCAAGGAAAGCGGCAGAGGTTTTGTTCCTTTAAACCGCGAACCGCTGAAAGGAAACAGGTTTACCTGGATTCCGGGAGGCCAAGGCACCGACTTTTTTGTGGTTGCGGCGGTTGAACCTTCCGGTATAGAAGGGAGTTTTTCTGACGAAATATCTATACAGCCGAAAGGTGTAACAAGTGCTCCGCTTACCTGTTTCAAAGAGGCAGAAGAAGCAGAAGGGAAAGCGCCCGCGAGGATAGTCCTAAACGGTGAAGCGTCAGGCAGCAGGTATCTTCGCATACATCACGCGTCAGGTGCCGAGCCGGAAAACGGAAGAATAGTTTTTAAGCCCGTGCTTAATCCCGGCAAATACGCTCTCTGG
>CAIOVX010000058.1 GCA_903861835.1 Candidatus Firestoneibacteriota bacterium
CAAACGGCGAATTGAATATTGATACCGTGCCCGCGGAAGCGAACATTTTCGCTTTCCTTCCGTACGCGGTCAAAGGCGTGACGGTTGAGTCAACAAGGGTTAAAGGTTTTATGAAAGTGAAATGGCAGATAGAGCAGGATACGCCCGCGGGGGCCGAGGCAGCGCCCTACGTGCAGCACGTTGTGCGCGTTGACCTGCTGTCCTGCCTGACCGGAACCCCGGCGGTTCCCGATAACTGCAGGAATGTTGCCTGCGACGCGTCAGGAAAGGGCGAGATAAGTATTCCGCTTTCTCTTGCAGATGAGAATATCCTGTGGGGAGTGAATGTGACGGATATGGTCACGGGAATGAAGGGGAAGGTGGAACAGAAGTAGAGGGTTGGAGGGCGTGCCCTGTACCCGAACGTACGTGAGTGGTACAGGGTTGGATGCTTAAGGGCGAGGGGACAGAGGGCAGAGGTCAGAAGACAGTTGGATGTTTAGAGGGTTGGAAGGTTGGATGCTTAAGGGCATGAAATGTTGACGCGCAGAAGCGCAGATGAGCGGATGCGCAAGAGACGGAAAAACAAGCACTAAGCACTAAATCCTAAAAAGGAAGCAATAAGTCAAGAAGCAATAATAGCGACAAAGGAAAGATGAGATTCGTTTTGTTGGTTTTCTTTTTGCTTCATGTATTTTGTTTAGAGTTTAATCCCTAGAATCTATTTTGGTTTTCTTGGTTTTCGAATTTCTGATTTCGAATTTCTAATTTTATCTCACGGAGGGGAAATGCTTCCGAAGGAACGGTTCCTAAACGCGTTCAAACATATAGAAGGGGACAGAGTTCCGGTATTTGAGCAAAGTTTTGCTTCAAGTACCGCGTCGGAAGTCCTGGGCAGGAAGGCCTATACCGGCAGTGTCAGCTTGCACAGGGATGAGGCAGAGGCCTGGATACAAGGCGATGACGCGCACGAGGAGTTTGTAAATAAGGTCAGGCGCGATGTGATAGATTTCGGCAATGCCGTCGGTTTTGACGCTGTCAGGCCGCCCTGGCGCGAAGCAGAGCGCCCTACAAAAAAGCTTGACGCCAACACTTACCTCTTCGGCGACCAAAACAGCAAGAAATGGGCCATAAGAAAATACGATCCGGTTTCCGAATCCTTCGGAACCTTTGATTCAAGCGACAAGTCGTGGGGTTTGGACGAACTCGCGGAATTTGTAAAGGAATTTGCCGGAAGAAAAACAAAAGAGTTTTCCGCGGCAGATTTCCCGGACCTGGCTTATTATTTCGAAAAATGCGGCAAGGAGAAGGAGATACTCGGCGGTTCCAGCATTGCAATCCCGTATGATCCTGCCATCTGGTTTGAAGCCATAATTTTAAATAGAGAAATTGTCGAAATGTACCTTGATAAACTTGTTGAGATAGAAAGCAAAAAGATAAGGGTAATGCGCGGGATGGGAGTTAAGATTCTCTGGGCGGGCGGGGATTTTGCCGACAAGAATGGTCCTTTCTACGGGCCGGTGGTCTTTCGTGAAGTATTGCTCCCCAGATTGAAAAAACTTTGCGAGCTCTGTCATTCGTTAGGGATGTATTATGTTTTCAGAAGCGACGGCAATCTCTGGTCTGTCGCGGACGACTTTTTCCTGGATTCTGGCATTGACGGTTACGGCGAGATAGATATTGATTCAGGAATGGACCTGAAACGGCTGAAAGAGGGCTACGGGAAAAGAATAACCTTCTGGGGCGGAATCAGCGCCGGAGACACGCTTCTTCAGGGAAGCAAGCAGGCCATCATAGATGCCGTTAAAAAGGCCATTGAAGACGCGGCAAAGGGCGGCGGGTATATCTTCGGCAGTTCCAATTCAATAATAAGCGGCACCCCCGCGGCGAACGCCATCCTTGCGTATGAAACGGCAATAAAATACGGAAAATATTAGAGGCAGATGCTCGGAGGGTCAGAGGCTCGGATGCTCGGACGTTGGATGGAAGGACCGGAGAGCGGAGGACGGAAGACAGAGGACAGAAGACAGTTGGATGTTTAGAGGGTTGGAAGGTTGGATGCTTAAGTGCATGCAGGGTTGATGCGCGGAAGAGCGGACGCGCAGATGCGCAGTAAGGCGGAGGACAGTTGGATGTTTAGAGGGTTGGAAGGTTGGATGCTTAAGGGCTAGAGGACAGAGGACAGAAGAACCATGAGTATTTAATCAGTTATTAGCAATCATCAATCAGTAATCCGCTGAGCGGTCCGGCTGCCAAGGTTTTACCTGACAATTTCTCCTTGAAAATAACCGGCATGCGGCTGTATCATAGTCAAACGCAATTATTCTACTCTCTGGAGGGACATATGAGGAACGGAAAGTTTGGTTTTGGAATCATAGGAGCCGGAGTAATCGGGCCGACACACGCGAATTGCATAAAAAAATACCCTGACATGGCGGAATTGATAGGCGTTGCTGATATTGAAGAAGGGAAAGCAGCTATATTGGCGAAAGATGCCGGCGCCGAAAAGGTTTATAAAGACTATAAGGAAATGCTTAAGAATAAGGACATTGATATAGTCAATATCTGCGTTCCGAGCGGGCTTCACGGTGAAGTCGCGAAGGACGCCGCGAGGGCCGGAAAGCACATTATCTGCGAAAAACCCATAGAGA
>CAIOVX010000059.1 GCA_903861835.1 Candidatus Firestoneibacteriota bacterium
CGCCTTTCACATTCTTGGGAAGATTGGTCGTATTCAAAGGAATGTTATAAATCACCCAGTACCACTTAGTCATACCTTCCGGGTCAATGTGGTGCATAACCAGCGCATAGCACTTGGTGCCGGAGGGCGCGCCTTTCCATTCCAGCGGCAAAGTCGCGCTTTCCCCAAAACCGGTGAACTCTCGCGGCAGATTGCCGCCGTCTGTTACCTCTGTGCTGGAAAGAATGAAATTGCCGCTCTTCTCACAGGTGAAAACAGGCAGTTTCTCTCCCCCGCCGGATTTTCCCGGCTTCGATTCGCCGCCCGGGATTCCCTGTTTAGAATCCGGCTGCTGCTTCGCATCAGGCCGCTGTGTTTCGCCTGAAATTGCAAGCGTTTTAAGCTTCTCGGCGTCAAACCCGGCTTCGCTCACGGCATTATCCTCGCCTGCGCCCCCCGTTACTCCAACTTCCCTCATCAGCCTGTGAATTTCCTTTGCCTCGTCAGAGGTCAGGGTTTCGTTTTTGTACTTTGAGAGTATGGTTTTTACTGAATCCTTCTGCGCTTGTGTCAATTCATCGGCCGTGCCGCCGGAACGGGCGTCGGTTGGGAAGAACAGGCAGGCAAAGACCGCCGCCGCTATCAGGCACTTAATGTCTTTCATTGTTTCTCCTTGATGGACTCTCCAAGCAGCTTGTCGAATATAGCGGGATTTGATCCGTAATCCGGCAGCATTTCTTCCATCGCCGAATTGAATGTCAGCCGCAGCGAATCTGCCGGACGGAGTAAATAGACGCCTCCAAGGACAACCAGAAAACCGCAAAGCGCCGCGGCGGAGACCGCAAGCCTCCTGCTATTCTTCCTTCTTGACGAAAGCACTTTATCCGCGACAGAACGGCTCCATTCCCGGCTGGATTGGTTCTTATCAAGTATTTCGTTGAGTTTATTCATTCTCTGCCTCCCCCTGCTTTTCCGCAAAAAAAGCTCTCAGTAATTTCTTTCCTTTATGAATCCTGGACTTCACAGTCCCGGGCGCTAAAGAAAGCTTTTCCGCGATTTCGTCCCCCGGCATGCCTTCCGAATAGAGCAGCATAATTGTGCGAAACCTCAGAGGCAGTTCCTTTATCTTCCCGGACAACTCAGCCAGTCTTTCACGCGGAATTTCCTCTTCAACAGCCGCTCCGGCAACCTTTTTTTCAAAGAACAGGAAGTCTCTTTTTTGCTCCGCCCTCTTCAAGCGATAATTCATCCTGATTGATTCATTCCGGGCTATCGCGTAAAGCCAGGTGCTGAGTTTCGCCCTTTTCTCAAACCCACCCTTCACAAGGCTTCTGAAAGCCCTCAGATAAACTTCCTGCACCACATCATCAACGGCATGCCTGTAATGCTCGAAGAGATGAGTTCTTATTGCCGAGATGACAATGGCTTTTGTCTCTTCTACTATGGCTGTGAACTCTTCGTTTGTAACGGCCATTATCTTGGCGGAGCCGGTTGCGGCGCTATTTCTTTCATAAGCCCGGCAAGTTTTTGTTTTTGTTCCGCGGTCAGCAGGGCGTGAAACTTCGCGAGCTCCTGCACCATAAAACGGCGGAGTTCTTCCCGCTTTTCCGAGGCCGCGTCCAGCACCTTGTTTAGCTTCGCGGGATCTATCTTCTCCTTCATTATCTCCGCTTTGAAGGCCTCGTCTATCTGCCTGCCTTCGTCTTTTCGCGCGATCCGGGACTCTTCGTTTTTCTCTTTTATTTCTTTCTTGAGCGTTTCAACAGCCGTTTTTTGCCCGCTTGAGAGGCTTAAGGAAGCGGAAAGCCTGTCAATCAGCATTCCTATCTTATCTTCAGACTTTGGAGGAGCTTTCTTCGCGCAGCCCTGCGTAACCGGGAAAAGCGCGAGAACCGACAGAATAACTCCGGAAACTACCAGTTTTTTAAGCATTTTTACCTCCGTTTACCTGTAAGACCCCTTAAACTGCGGGCAAGTTCATTTATTTGGGGGAAAGTTTCTCCCGCTATTTTGACGAGCGGGAGGCGGCTGTGTTTAGGCGGAGGATCTTTACGTTTTCAATATCATAAATTATTTCAGCCGGAACCGGGAGCTTTTGAAAAGGTCCTACTGAGGCCTCAAAACTGCCGTAATACACATATTGGGCCTTGCTTTTGGCAAGCAACATCTTTTTGAAAGCGGCGGAAGCGCCTTTCTCGTAGAACTTCCCGGAGTCTTTCCTCTTCGCTTCGGCATTTACAGTCTGGTCGTAATGCCCGGCGTAGACCTTCAGGCCGCACATTCCGGGAATGTAGACTCCGGTCGGGAAAAAAGCAAAAACGGTTGAACCTTTAGGCAGTTTCGCGTCCATCCATTTAAGCGCTGCAAAATCGTTCGCCGGCAGGGCATAGTTATACGGATACTTCTTCGCGTTTTCCAGTTCTCCCGCAACGAACCTGAAGTTTGAAGGTATCGCGAGGGCGCAAAGAGTCAGCCCTGCAGCCAGCACAGGCACTTTTTTCATTTTTAAATACGGAACTGCGTACCTGAAAAACCAGAGAACCGAAAGCAGAACTAAAGGTATCATCAGGCCCAGGACCAG